>JXQG01000081.1 GCA_001007665.1 Candidatus Synechococcus spongiarum SP3
GCGTTGGAGGACGGCACAACAGCACCGGAGATGATGTTGTTGCCGTACATCAGAGAGCCGGCGACGGGTTCACGAATGCCGTCGATATCCACCGGAGGGGCGGCAACGAAGGCAATGATGAAGCAGGTGGTGGCCGTCAGGAGGGTGGGGATCATCAGCACGCCGAACCAGCCCACATAGAGGCGGTTGTCGGTGCTGGTCACCCACTCGCAGAAGGACTGCCACGCAGAAGCGCCTTGGCGCTGCTGAAGTGTGGTGGTCATCAGGACAGATGGTTGGGAGGTAAGCAAGGCGGGGTTTCCGCCTCACGAAACAGAACGTAACAGAAAATTGCGATTGGTGTGGAAATATTGCGGAATTGGCCAAGTCCCGCCTCGGACAGGGATTTTCCCGGTTTTGCTGGCGCTTCTCCTGTTAAGTTAGAGATGGAGCGCCTGCAAATGGGCAATGGGTCAGCTTTCAGCAGGGCAGCTCTTCACCAAAATCACTCCCTGCGCCCCAGCCCGTGCCCCGACCCTTTGAAGCCCATGAGATGCCCGTGAAGGCAAGGGCGTCTCGGAAATTCGACAACCGATCAACCCCCCATCAGCAGGATCGGCAACTCTGCCGCGGAGGGCTGTTGCCTGCTGGGGGACTGGGGAAGTTGTTAGGTAGTGTATTATGGATTTCTGCTTTTGCGGGAATGCCTGGGGCGATCCCGTCTATGTTTGATGTTGAGCCCGCCGCAAGATACCCTGTAGATGCTGCCGTCCAGGCTCCCTACGTGGAGATCAGCCAAGCGGACGACGGCAAGGGTTACGCCGGTGGCCAGCCGCTGAGTCCGTCGAGGATTGAGAATTGGATTCTTTATTATACGAATGCCGAGCGGGAAGCGGCTGGCTTAAGGCCGTTAACTCACGATCCTGCCATCTCCACTATCGCCAGAGAGCACAGCCGGAACATGGCCAGATTCGGACTCTACCACGAGATTCATGGCAAAGACCCGACGGACCGTGCTTTGGAAGCGGGATATAATTGTCGGGCCTACCATGGAGACGGTTCATATTCCTTCGGGCTGAGTGAGAACATCTATGAGTATCCTAAAATCACCGAGTGGTCGAAAATGTCGACGGAGATTGTTCCCACATCTTTTCACGGCGACCAGGCCATGGCGTTAGCTCTGATACGAGGATGGATGAACAGCCCCGGTCACCGGAGGAATATATTGGCCAGCAGCGCCCGCAGGATCGGCATCGGTGTGGCGATTCAGGAACATGAGATTGCAAGATCTGCTGGCTTGCGCCAGGAGACAGTGTTTGCAACTCAGAACTTCTCCAGTTGCCAGTAGACCCTGGAGCCTCTGGGAAATATCAAAGCGGAGGGACGCAGGAATCTACTGTGGTCCGTCTTGGAGATTGCCCAGTGTTTCTCCTGGACCCGGCCAGACCGGGGGAAAGCACAGGCGGATCATTTCCTTACCAGAACCACAGTTCCCCGGCTGCCCTTGCTAGCTTGCTGCCACCCATCAAACCTTGAGTTCGTCGGAACTCTTCACGCCGTGCAGGAGCGCATCCTCTACATTCGGCTCCCCTGCAACCCCATCTTTCCCATCGGGCCGGTGTATCTGGCCGACCATGTTCATAAGGTCTTCCCCCAGTTGCCCCAGCGCATCCTGGACCTGGCCACCGTGCCCTCGCTGAACGTCCGGGCCACGCTCCGCCAGACCGTTGACCAGTGGCAGCCCACGTTGCTGGTGTTTTCCTGGCGAGACATTCAGATCTATGCGCCTGTGGATGGACGGGGAGGCAATCCGCTGCAGTATTCCTTCGAAGCGTTCTACGGGGTCAATCCCCTGCGCCGCCTGCAGGGCGCCCTGGGGGGGCTGCGGCTCACCTGGAGCTACTACGGGGAGCTGCGGCGCAACCTGGGATTGATTCGCACGGGCCTGACCCAGGCGCGACGCCACCACGTCCAGGCCCGGGTGGTGGTGGGGGGAGGTGCGGTGAGTGTGTTCTATGAGCAGTTGGCGTCCCGGCTTCCCTGGGGAACGGTTGTGTCGATTGGGGAAGGGGAGCGGCTGCTGGAAACGTTGCTTCAGGGAAAAAGCCTGGCGGCTGAGCGTTGCTACGTGGTGGGAGAGACTCCCCGTACGGGTCTCATCCATGAACAGCCCCTGCCTCTGCCCAAAACCGCCTGTAACTACGACTACATTGAAACCATTTGGCCTGCGTTCAACTGGTATTTGGAAGGCGGTGACTTTTATGTGGGCGTGCAGACCAAGCGGGGCTGTCCCCATAACTGCTGCTACTGTATCTACACCGTCGTGGAGGGCAAGCAAGTGCGCCTGAATCCGGTAGATGAGGTAGTAGCGGAAATGCGTCAACTCTATGATCGGGGTGTTCGAGGATTCTGGTTTACGGATGCCCAATTCATTCCGGCACGTCGCTATATTCCCGATGCCAAGGAATTGTTGCGTGCTGTGCTCGCTGCAGGGATGAAGGATATCCGTTGGGCTGCCTATATCCGTGCCGATAATCTGGATAAGGAGTTGGCGCAACTCATGGTCGAAAGTGGCATGAGTTATTTTGAGATCGGGATCACCTCCGGCTCCCAGGAACTGGTCCGCAAGATGCGAATGGGTTACAATCTGCGTGTTGTTCTAGACAACTGTCGCCTCTTGGCACAAGCAGGGTTTCAAGAAAAAATTTCCGTCAACTATTCCTTTAACGTGATTGACGAGCGGCCGGAGACCATCGGTCAAACCGTGGCCTTCCAGCGAGAACTGGAAGCCATTTTCGGTGCGGAACAGGTGGAGCCCGCCATCTTTTTCATCGGTCTGCAACCCCACACCCATCTGGAGCGCTACGCCTTGGAACACGGCATCCTCAAGCCCGGCTACAACCCCATGAGCATGATGCCCTGGGTGGCCCGCAAGCTGCTTTGGAACCCTGAACCCATGGGCAGCGCCTTCGGGCGCATTTGCCTGGAGGCTTTTGCACGCAATCCGCACAACTTTGGCCGCACCGTGATGGATCTACTGGACGCCAAGCACGGTGCAACGCCACTTGAAGAAGCGCTTTCGGCGCCCTTGGCTGGTCAGCGGATCATGGCCAATGCTTCACGCTGAGGGAACAGCCGGGAAACCCTCAATGCAGAATTGTCTCTATTTGCACAGCAGATCGGCGTCAGGAGTGCCGACTCCATCAGGCTGGAGCAGCCGGATGGTTTGCATGGGCCTCACTCATTGTCCGCTTTGTGCCGGGTTGGCCGTGGTGGCTGCCTTGCGCTTCTGCGCCCATGGCTGGTTGCTGGCGAGCAGTGGTCTGCTGCAGGGTGCGCCTTCCAAGTGAGGCCCCATGGCAGAGGCACCACCACGCCACGGGGGCAATGTCCATCAGCTGGCCCGTCGGCTGAACTGCCATCCCCGCCGGATTCTTGATTTCAGTGCCTCCCTGGTGCCGTTTGGGCCGCCCCGCAGGCTGCGCCGGGCACTGCGCCGGGCATTGAACCACCACGTAATCCCCTACCCGGATTCTTCCTATCGAGCCCTGCGGGAGGCCATTGCCCAGATGCATGGTCTTGATCCTGATTGGGTCCTGCCAGGCAACGGGGCAGCGGAGTTGTTCACCTGGGCTGCTCGCGACGCCCAGTCTCTCGTTAACCTTCTGCCCAGCCCCGGATTTGCGGATTACCAACGGTCCCTGGCCACGTGGGGAGTTGTGGGCCGGTCCCTGCCCCTTCGCCTCCACTGGGACGACGGTCCCCGGTCCTGGGTTGACGCTCTTGCAGAACCCCGGACACTGGAGAGCCTTAGCCCCCAGCGCACTGCCCTCTGGATCACCAATCCCCATAACCCCACCGGTCAGCTTTGGCGCCGGGACAGCCTGGAACCGTTGCTCCATGCCCATGGCCTGGTGGTGGTGGATGAAGCGTTCCTCCCCCTGGTGCCTGGTGGTGAGACCCACTCCCTCGTCTCTCTGGCGCCAACGTTCGGCAATCTGGTGGTGATCCGCAGCCTCACCAAATTGTTTGCCATGGCCGGTTTGCGTCTTGGCTATGCCATCGCCGCTCCGGAGCGGCTGGAGCGCTGGAGCCATTGGCGCGATCCATGGCCCGTCAACGGCCTGGCGGTTCAGGCCGGCCTGGCGGTTGTTGCGGATCGGGTGTGGCAGCAGCGGGTGTGGCGCTGGCTGGCGCGGGAGGGTCCATGGTTGATGCAACACCTCAACCGCCACTGTCCATCCCTGCGGGTGTACCCGGGCGCCGCCAACTATCGGTTGCTGTCCTGCGGCCACTCCCTCACGCCCCTGCAGGAATCCTTGGCGCAGCAGGGCATTCTGGTGCGGGACTGTCGCAGTTTTCCGGGGCTCGACGACCATTGGCTGCGGATTGCCGTTGGCAGTCGCCGCCACAACCGGCGCCTGGTGGCGGCCATGGCCGCCGGCCTCAAGACGCCGGGTAACCACCCACCGGCCGCCAGGGGGAAGAATGCCTCATCCGGCAGCAGCAGGGCATGGGCATGGACCGGGATCCTTTGACCCCCACCGCAGGGACGGTGCTCCTGAACGCTCTGCAGCAGGTTGCAGAATTCACGCTCCCCCTCCATCTGCCCGCCCATGGGGGGGGGCGGGGGTTTCCACCAGCGCTGACAGCGCTGCTCACGGGGCCACTGGGTCCCCTGGATCTGCCGGAGCTGCCCGACCTGGGGGGACCGCTGCTACCCCACGGTGCGGTGGCTGAGGCTCAGCAAGCCACGGCAAGACTTTGGGGTAGCCGGTCCTGCTGGTTTGGCGTCAACGGCTCCACAGGCCTGCTGCAGGGCGCCCTGCTGGGCGCCCTGCGCCCAGGCCAGCGGCTGCTCTGCCCCCGCAACCTGCACCGCTCCGTGCTCCATGGAGCGGTGCTGGCCGGTCTTGAGCCCATCTACTACACCCTCCCCTTTTCCCGGCGCTGGGGGCTGTCCCAACCGGTGGACGCGGCCTGGTTTCAAAGGGTGCTGGCGGCGGTTGCAGCCCAGGGTTGCTCTGTGGACCTGGTGCTGCTGGTGAATCCCACCTATCAAGGGCTGAGTGCTCCCCTGACGCCGCTGGTGCAGCTTTGCCACGATCAGGGTCTGCCGGTGCTGGTGGATGAGGCCCATGGCAGTCACTTTCGCGCCCATGCCGCCCTGCCCCGGGACGCCCTGGCTGCGGGCGCCGACCTGGTGGTTCATTCTACCCACAAATCCCTGCCAGGTCTCACCCAAACGGCTGTGCTCCATTGCTGCAGTGCGCACTTCTCCAGGAAGGACCTGGAGCAGGGCCTGTTGCTGCTGCAGACCAGCAGCCCGTCGGCACTGTTGTTGGCGGCCACGGAGTTGGCGGCAGCGTGGCCCCATCAGCAGCCCCAGGCCGGCCGTCTGCTCAGTTGCGCCATGGACCGCTGGACCCATTGGCGGCAGCAGTTGACCCGTGCAGGTTGGCGGGTAAGCCCCAGTGACGACCCACTGCGCCTGCGGTTATGCACCATGGCGCAGGGACGCAGTGGCCTGGTGTTGGATGAGCACCTGCTGCGCCTCGGGATTGCGGGGGAACTACCGGAGCCGGCTGGGCTCACCTTCTGCCTGGGATTCCAGCCGCCCCGCCAGGCCCTGAGCCAGCTCCAGAGCGCCTTAACCCAGTTGCACTGGCCACCGCCGAGTCCGCCAGGGGCGGGGGCGGGGGTCCAGCCCGCCCCCACCCCGCTGGTGGCCCGCTCTGCCGTGCCGCCCCGCACCGCCTGGTTTGGCCCCACCAGACGTCTTCCCCTCAAAGAGGCGGTGGGGCACGTGGTGGCAGAGGCCGTCACCCCTTACCCACCGGGTATTCCCCTGCTGTTGCCAGGGGAACGGCTTGACGAAGAACGTTGCGTCTGGCTGCTCCACAGTCGGCATCTTTGGCAACATCCGGGTGGGATGCTTGATACGGTGAAAGTTCTGAGGTGATGGTTCAGGAGACTCGCCCCCATGCCCATTGCAGAGGGTGATGCAGCCTCTGGCAAACACCACACCGAGGACCAGTTTCAATGGGACTTTGTGACACCCGGCATCCCTGATGGCGCCTTTGCCAATGCCCCTGGCTTTGCTCCAACACCCATGGAGCTGCGGGTGATCCTGCTGGCCCATTTACGGCCTCAGCCCGACTCCCTGGTGTGGGATGTGGGAGGTGGCACAGGCGCCTTGGCGCTGGAAATTGCCCGGCTGTTGCCCCGTGGTGCAGTGCTTGCCCTGGAACGGGATCCTGATGCCCTGGACCTTCTGGCGCGCAACCGGCGGCACTTCCAGGTCGAAAACTTGAAGATCGTTCCTGGCCGTGCGCCGGACGATCTTGGGCAACTGGATGGTGAGCCGGACCGGATTCTGCTGGAGGTGTCCCGACCGGATCAGGCCATTCTGGATGCGGTGTGGCCCTGCCTGCGACCCCATGGGCGCCTGGTGATCAGCACCAGCAACCTGGCGGGTCTGGTGGATGCCACAAACGCCCTGCGGCGCCTTCAAGCCACCGATCTGCAGGTGGTGCAGGCGACGGTGCATCGCCTGCAGCAGCGGGGCCGCGATGTGCGCCTGGCTGCTGCAGAGCCCCTGTTCGTCATTGCCGCCGAGCGGCCCGAGATCCCATGAGTTGGGGATCTCCACGGGTACTCAGTGGCCTGGTGGCCGCTGGTCTCGGGGTGCTGCTCATCAGCCTGGGGGACTGGTGGTTCACCCTGCTGGTGGCGGTGCTCGTCCATCTGGGCCTGGCAGAGTTTTTTCGATTGGCCCGCAACAAGGGGATCCGCCCCGCCAGCAAAACAACCCTGGTGGCCTGCCAGGTGTTGCTCGTTCTCAGCTTCCATGCCACCAACCAACCCCTGAACTCCCAATGGTCTCTGGGGGCAGACGCCGTGGTCCCCTTGGCCAGTCTGGTGATCTGCGGCTGGCTGTTGTTGCAGCCACAGACAGGCTCCATTGCCGATGTGGCGGCATCAATTTTTGGCTTTTATTATCTGGGCGTGCTGCCCAGCCACTGGCTGCGGCTACGAGCCATTGATGCGGTTGCTCCCCTTCATGTGCAGCACTGGACCCTGCCCGTTGCATGGCTCAGTGCCGGTTTGGCCTTGACCCTGTTCACCACCGCCATGATCCTGGCGGTGGACATCACCGCCTATGTGTGTGGGCGACGCTTTGGCCAGCGGCCGTTGACTCGGGTGAGTCCCGGAAAAACCGTTGAGGGGACCATCAGTGGTTTTGTGGCCGCCGCCCTGGTGGGTGCTGGTGGCGCCGCAGTGCTGGGTTGGCCCCTGGCGCCCTGGAGTGGCTTGATGCTGGGCATCCTGGTGGCCCCCTCCGCCCTGATGGGGGACCTGGTAGAGTCCATGTTGAAGCGGGATGCCGGTGTTAAGGATTCCGGCCGCCTCATCCCTGGCCATGGGGGCATCCTGGACCGGTTCGACAGCTTTCTGCTGACCCCCGCTGTGGTATTGTACTTCGTGCTGCTGGTGCTCCCGTTGCTGTCCCGGTGAGGTTCCGAGGTGTGACCATAGGCAAGGAGATTTATATAACCAGTAGCACGAAAGTTGATAGAAGCAATCTGGAAGTTTTCATGACCTGGAAAACAGAAAAATCCCTTCCCTTGTGAAATTCCTTTCTTTTCTCTCTTCCTTGATTCTGTTCAGTGGCTGCGTTGGTCTTATCCCTGTTTCCGAATGGAATTTTTGGGGATCATGACAATTCATCATATAAGCGCTGGTCAAGGGGGTGTCATGCGTTGCTCCTCCATCACGCCAGCAGAAGCACCCATGTGCAAAGCACCAGGAAAAGTACACCGCCAGGTTCTGACGCTGCTGGAGGGGCAGAGATGTTTGCCAACAAGGCAGACACCCGTACATGGATTGGGGAATTGCGCTGGCCCCAAGAGACCGCACTGCCCCCGCTGTGGCTCTGCCGCCATGCAATGCATCATCCAGCACAAGCGTCAGCCCCCTGTTGCCGGGAGTGTCCCAGCAAGATCATGTTCACCATGCGGGTAGAAAGTGTCATGCAAGGCACGCACCTGAAGTATCCAGAATGGGCCAAGGCGGCATGGCTTTTCTTGCATCGCCTGCGCACAGCTACCGAGAAGGGCGTGCCCCTGTTGTCTGGATCGGTTGAAGCAGATGAGGCGTACATTGGCGGCAAGCGGAAGAACATGGGCAATGAGCAGCGCAAGGCGTTACAGGAAAGCAGACGTGGCTCGGTTGGCAAGACGGCGGTGATGGGCACGAAGAGCTTGAAGAAAAAGACCTGAAGAGCAAGTATGAGTTGGCGGCAAAAGGATAGTTGAGAGTGCGTCAAGAGGAGACGATTTCACTGTTCTTCTAACCCAAGTTTTGGATAAGGGGACCCGAGGGAGGGTCGTCTTGTCTTGTCTCGTTGCTCTGAGAAGGCTGATGGGAAGAGGGGGAGGAGACGCTGCGGTCTGTGGTTCAGGCTGTCCAGCCCTTGCAGTGGGGGGTAGGGGAGGTTCCCCAATCAGGCATGACCTGATTCAGGATCCGTGTCGTGCAAACCAGTGGAAGGCCGCCTCATCCGGGATTCTACCGTTGCCTTGTTCTGTTGTCTCGATGCCTTTGCCAAGCTG
>JXQG01000082.1 GCA_001007665.1 Candidatus Synechococcus spongiarum SP3
TCCCCGTTGCCAAATGGTTCAACGCCTCCTGGAAGCAGAATCTCAAGCCGCAAACCAGGTTGAACTGATTCGTGTCTCCCAGCCGTGGTGCAGGAAGGAGAACCGGGAACCGCCGCCCGCTGACCAAGCAGCCCAAGCGTGATGGCTGTGACGTTAACTCTGGCTGCCATTCCCTGGATCGTCGGAGGTGCGACGCTCCCCCGTTGGAGTAGGACGCTCGCCGCGATGGGGGCGGTCCGAAGCGCCGCCCCCGCGGGGCTCCGCCTTGCGCACACGGATGGCGCGTCCCATCCACTCCACATCCTGAAGGTCGTCAATGGCTGACTGCTCGTCAACCTCGTTGACCATGTCCACAAAAGCGAACCCGCGCTTTCGGCCTGTTTCCCGGTCGAGGGGAAGGCTCACACGGGCCACTGCGCCGTAGTAGGCAAAGAGCTCCTGGATATCCTCCTTCTCGGCCGTGAAGGGAACGTTGCCGACGTAAATGCTCATGAAACAGGCGGGCTAAAACCGCAGAAGAGAAGGCTGGTGCCCGAAACGAGCAACAGCCATCCCCACCTTAAGACCATGGCAGGCAGCCGACAAGCCGTTCCCCGCAGCACAAACGAAAGGCTCCAGCAGGTGGGGGCACCCGAACCTCGCGTCCCCCTTCATCACGGTGTAAAGTTTTGTTGCACGCATGAATGTTCCATGGCCTCGTCTTCCTTTTCTCTTCCAGCCAACGCCAATCATCAGTGGTTCCAGGAGACCGCCTCAGCCCAAATTCGCCAGGAGCGCCTGGCCAGGGCCGAGAAGCTCAATGGACGTGTGGCCATGCTGGGTTTCCTCCTGGCCGTTCTCACCGAAGCCCTCAGCGGTTACGGCATCCTCGGCCAGTTGCATATCGGCTGAGCCGTCTTTCTCCGCTGCCGTCACTGGGCAGCGCAGGAGAGCCCCTTACAGGGTTCGCAGCGCCTGGTTCAGCATCTCCAGAACCAGGCGCAGAACAATAAACGCCAGGATGGGGGAGAAATCAATGTTGTCCAAAGGGGGGATCATTCCTCGAAACAATCTCAGATAGGGCTCACTCGCCTGGGCCAGGATGTCCCCCACTCGGGAGTGCCTGAGCTGGGGAATCCAACTGCTGAGAATGTAGAGAATCAAGAGAAAGCCATAGAGTTCAACCAGTCGGCTGACGCTCTTGATCAGAAGAAATGCAGCAGACATGAGTGGGTGCGCAGGGAGACAATGGCGGGCAGCCAGCCGTCTCAGCCAAAAGTATCGTCCAACAATGTGTTAATGCGCTTGCGCAGGTTCTGTCTGTCTGACTGGCGAAGCAGGTTGTGGCGGGTGAA
The DNA here is from genome assembly GCA_001007665.1 of Candidatus Synechococcus spongiarum SP3. Lineage (GTDB taxonomy): Bacteria > Cyanobacteriota > Cyanobacteriia > PCC-6307 > Cyanobiaceae > Synechococcus_B > Synechococcus_B spongiarum_B. The sequence goes on from JXQG01000082.1 coordinate 1,335, forward strand.
AATGGCGATCTGGGTCAAGCCCACCAACATCAAGGTGTTTGCCAAGAGGGGAATACGGTTCAACGCTTCGGCAACACCGCTGACCAACTGGAACACCACCAGAGCGGCGATCAGGAGCAGCAGGTTGCGAATGGGCCGTCCAAGGCTTTTTAAGGACAGACTCCAGCCCTGCTGATCGACCCAACTCTGCAGGAGGTCAACCAGAACCTGGAATTCCCCACCCTCACCATTGTCCTCAGCCTGCCCGGAGGTGTGTGCTGGAACGGCTGATGTGGGGTCGGATGCCTGACTTGGCTGACGGGTGGCCTTCGCTTGTTCAGGCATATCCTTCATGTCCTGCATCGCTGTTGCTGGGCGTTGCATGTTCATTCAGACTAGCTGTTGACGAGTGTCAAGGTCGGTTTCTCCGGAAGGGGCTGGAAGGGGGCAACCAAAGGGAAAGACCCATCCCGCAGTTTCTCTGCCAGAGCGGCTGTGACGTGGTCGGTGAGACGCAGGCTTGTGGCAGAGGCTGTGGAGATGGCATGTCCCTTGATGGTGATCCGTCCACCGAGAAGATCATTGTAAGAGACGCAACCAAATCCGGGACGGACCCGTCGGGGAATGGAAAAATCCAGCACCGGCGCCTGGAGTTGATGATCTCCCAAGCCTGCTGCCGCTGCCCCCTTCACGGTCAGGAGGGGGACAGGGGCGGCCAAGGCCACCATCACGCCGGCTCCCAACTCCCCGAACCAACAGGGGCGCAGCCAGGCTGGCTTCATGTGTTCCGCGTCAACACTGACCGCCGCAGTGGCTCCTGGCGCAAGGGCATGGCCGCTGGGCAGCCGGTTGCAGTGGGGCTGATGGCCAATGCCCACACCCACAACCACCCCAACGGCGCCAGCCACAAAGACAGGAGAGCCCACACCCAGGCAGTGCAGGCGAGGGCTGCTCAAGCCAATGCTGCGACCTCCAGGCGTTGTGAACACCGCATTGCCCAGCCGCTCCAGCAGCGGTCCATAGAAGGACCAGATCCTCGTCTCGCCACTGTTGACCGCCACAATGCCGTTTTCACTGATGGCCCGTGGCAGCAGAAGACGGGTCATGCCCAGGCCGGTCAAATCCACCTGGGTCACCAGCTCCTGCCGTGGAAACTGAGGCTGCTTCTCCCCGAATGCGACAAAAGAGACGGAAGCCCCCTTGAGCAAAGCACTCAACACAGCCGCGCCGCTGCGTTCCGGGCGGTCTCCCGCGCCAAGGGGCATGGTCAGGCTGTTGTTGCTGCCGTGGCATTGCAGGCGGACGCCTGCCAGTTCAGCGCGTTGGATCCGGATCGGGGGATCGCAGGGACCCAGACCAATGGCGAGGCTGGCCTGGGTGCTGACGCTGCAGCCGCCTGCAGCCAGAACATCCGTCCTGGCAAATGCCTTCCGCAATCCCACCATGGCTACATCTGCACGAAATTGCGCACTGGTGCGCACCCGCAGATCGCCAGCAGCCTGACGGTGCTGCAACTGCTCCATGGTGCGGTGTGGCGATGGGGACACAGGAGCGTTGGAAGAACTTCGCTAAACTCATCTCATGGTGATTGAATTTCCCTCTCCGGAGAGCGGCCCGAATAGCGAAGGGCGCATTGTGCCCACGGATTTGCGGAGTGAGATGTCCCGCTCCTACCTGGAGTACGCCATGAGCGTCATCATAGGTCGGGCGTTGCCCGATGCCCGCGATGGCCTCAAGCCTGTCCATCGGCGCATCCTCTACGCCATGTATGAACTGGGCCTTACGGCCGAGCGGCCCTTTCGGAAGTGCGCCCGGGTGGTGGGGGAAGTGCTGGGTAAATACCATCCCCACGGTGAGAGCGCAGTTTACGACGCCCTGGTGCGCATGGCCCAGAACTTCTCCATGCGGGCGCCACTCATTGACGGCCATGGCAATTTCGGCTCTGTAGACAACGACCCGCCTGCCGCCATGCGGTATACGGAGTCACGCCTGCAGGCACTCAGCACCAGCGCTCTGTTGGAGGACATTGAGAGCGAGACCGTTGATTTTCTCCCCACCTTTGACGGCTCCCAGCAAGAGCCCACGGTGCTGCCTGCCCGCATTCCCCAACTCCTGCTCAACGGCTCAGCCGGCATTGCCGTGGGCATGGCCACCAATATCCCCCCCCACAACCTGTCGGAACTGATTGCCGGTCTGGATGGGCTCATCAGTGATCCCCAGTTGAGCGACCAGCAACTGCTCCAGATGATTCCCGGTCCTGATTTCCCCACCGGCGGCCAGATCCTGGGGCGTCGCGGCATCAGGGAGACCTATCGCAGTGGGCGTGGCTCCATCCCCGTGCGCGGCGTGGCCATCGTGGAAACTCTGCACGCCAAAGGTCGCCTTGATCGGGATGCGGTGATCATCACTGAGCTTCCTTACCAGGTGAACAAAGCGGCCCTGATTGAGCGCATTGCCGAGTTGGTGAACGAGAAAAAGCTGGAGGGAATTGCCGATATTCGCGATGAGAGTGACCGGGAGGGAATGCGCGTCGTCATTGAGTTGCGGCGCGACGCCTATGGCCAGGTGGTGCTCAACAACCTGTTCAAGCTCACCCCTCTCCAGGCCAACTTCAGCACCAACATGGTGGCGCTGGTGAAGGGTGAACCGCAGCTCCTCAATCTGCGCCAGTTGCTGGAAACATTCCTGGCCTTTCGTGTTGAGACCATTGAGCGCCGCACCCGCCACTTGCTCCGCAAGGCCGAGGAACGGGATCATGTGCTCCAGGGCTTCCTCATGGCGCTGAGAGACCTGGATGAAGTGATCCGCCTGATTCGCGCCGCTGCCGACACCCCTACAGCCCGCAGCCAACTGGAGGAACGCCTGGGTCTCAGTCCACAGCAGTCCGAGGCAATCCTGCAGATGCAACTGCGGCGCCTCACGGCTCTGGAGGCGGACAAAATCCGCCTGGAGCATGAGGATTTACTGGCGAAAATCACGGATTACCGCGACATCCTGGCGCGCCGTGAGCGCGTCAGCGGCATCATTCGCACAGAACTGGATCAACTGCGCTCCCGCTTTGCCACGGAACGGCGGACCGTGATCCTCGATGTCGAGGGAGATCTGGAAGACATCGACCTCATTGCCAACGAGCGCTCCGTGGTGCTGCTCACCAGTGGCGGCTACCTGAAGCGCATGCCTGTGCGTGAGTTTGTCGCCACCAACCTGGGGACCCGAGGCAAAGCGGGGACCCGCAGTGAAAGCACGGAGCAGGTGCGCCTGTTCATCAGCTGCAACGACCATGACACGCTGCTGCTGTTCAGTGATCGGGGCATTGTCTATGCCTTGCCCGCCTACAAGGTGCCCATTGCCAGCCGCACAGCCAAGGGCTCTCCCATTGTTCAACTCCTGCCCATTTCCCGCGAAGAGGACATCACCTCCCTGCTGGCCTTGCCGGACTTCGGAGAAGACCAGCATCTGCTCATGCTGACCCAGGCGGGGTTCATCAAGCGCACACCCCTGAATGCCTTCGCCAACATTCGCGTCAACGGGTTGATTGCCATTCACCTGGAATCCGGCGATGCCCTCCGCTGGGTCCGCCTGGCGCGGGTGGGTGACAGTGTGCTGATCGGCTCCCGATCCGGAATGGCCATTCACGTGCCCATCCATGACAACCAGTTGCGTTCCATGGGCCGCACAGCCCGCGGTGTCCGGGCCATGGCCCTGCGGGAGGAGGATCAGGTCATCGGCATGGACGTGTTGGCAGGGGACGCTCAGGCTGAGTCGGCGCCTTGGGTTCTGGTGGCTTCCGCCCATGGCCGTGGCAAACGGGTGGCCATGGAGGAGTTCCCTTTGCAGGCCAGGGCGGGGAAGGGACGCCACGCCCTCAAGTTCCGCGGCTCTGGCGATGCTCTCATCAGTCTGCGCATCCTTGGCGATGCCGAGGAAGTGTTGCTGGTGAGTGAGCAGGGGGTCATTGTGCGTCTGCAGGCGGATCAAATCTCCCAGCAATCCCGTGCGGCCACCGGCGTCAGGCTGCAGAAACTGGGAGCTGACGATCGTCTGGTGGAGGTGGTGCTGGTGCCGCCAGCCTCTGAGGAGGAGGAAGATGAGGACGAAAGCGGCCATGGCCATCAAGACGCCAGGATGCTGGAGCCGTCAGCCCTGACGGCTGAACCCGAGGTGGACCCTTGAGCGCCACAGGGCCACTGGTGATGGGGGTGACCGGTGCATCGGCACAACAGTTGGCTGTGCGGGCGCTCCAGCTTCTGCTCAATGCTGGCGAGCAGGTGGAGTTGGTGGCCAGCCGGGGTTGTGCCAACGTGTGGCGGGATGAGCAGGGGCTGATCCTGCCCAGGGAGTCTGATGCCCAGGAGGCGTTTTGGCGTCAGCAGTGTCGCTGCCAGGGCGGCCAACTGCGCTGTCATCCCTGGAACGCCCTTGGGGCCGCCATCGCCAGTGGCAGCTATCCGGTCCGGGGCATGTTGATCCTGCCCTGCACCATGGGAACCGTGGCGCGACTGGCCGCCGGAGTGTCATTGGAGTTGTTGGAGCGGGCTGCAGACGTGCAGCTCAAGGAGCGCCGCCCCCTGGTCATTGCCCCCCGGGAGATGCCCTGGACACTGATTCACCTGCGCAATCTCACGCGGCTCGCGGAGGCCGGGGCCCACATTGCGCCGCCTATTCCTGCCTGGTATCAGCGCCCGGAATCCCTGGAGGACATGGTGGATTTTCTGGTCATCCGCATCCTGGACAGCCTGGGCTGTGACGTGGGGCAGCCGTTGCGACGTTGGCAGGGACCCAGGTCCTTGGCAGTGGGGTCTGGGCCGTGAAGCGCAGCCTGCTGGTTCTTGTTCTGGTCAGCCCGTGGCTGGTGGCGGTGTGGGTGGGGCTCCACAACCTGCGTCAGCCGCGCCAGTTGCAACTGCTCACCGGGACCACCCCTGCTCTTCCCATTGGGGGCTGGCTGCTGCTGAGCTCCAGTCTTGGTGCGACGCTGGGGGCCACTGCTGTGGGTGTGCTGCTCCGGACGGGGCGGTCCCCGGGCCGTCGCCGCTGGCCACAGGCCAGCCTGGAGGAGAACACCCATCATGCTGAGGCGGACGATGATGGGAGGGCAGGAGAAGAGGCCAACACCAGTCCACGGCGCTGGCGAGACCGAGACACTGCATCCAGCCTGAGGGAGCCGCCCCCCATCGTGGACGTGCCCTTCCGGGTGGTAGGTCCAGCGCGGACACCCGGTCCTGAATCTGACGCTCCCCCACCTCCCCCCTCTGATTCTCCTGCCTGCAACGATGATGATTGGCAGCCATCCCAGCCGGAAGCCTGGTGAGCGCTATGGTGAAAGGCGTCCATGACCACACGGCCTGTGACCAGAGACGCAACAGCCTCTCCAGCGCCCCGTGAAGTTGCGACGGCCAAGGCCAATGCAGCAGCCAAGCCGGGGGGCAAGCCAGCGGCCAAGAAAAAGCCCCAACCGGAGGACCAACCCTTTGCCGAGTTTGTCCCTAAGCTGCTGATCCCGGCCATGGCCCAGGCCTGCGCCACCCATGGGGGGCCTGCGCCAACGCTCCACTTCCAGGAGGGTCCCATGCCCGTGGTGGGTGGTCCGTGCTGGCAGATTCAGGGGGAACTGCCGGGCCCGCGCCGGTTCTGGCTCTGCTTCGAGAAGCCGGACATCAACAGTCGTAAAACCTTTGCCCTGGCGGAGTCGGGGCAAAAAGCCTCCCTTCTGGAGCCTTTCCTCATCGACGAGAAGCGCATGTCCCTGGCCCTGCTGGCGGCGCGCCTGGCGCAGCGTCTTAATGGCCAGAAATGGCTCGGCCCCAACTAAGCCTCTGGTTTCATCTCGTCATGCCGCCCGACTTGTAACAGGGCCGAGCTCCTTGACACCGCGTCAGTACACTGGGAGGCAAACGGTGCCCATTGTGGGAGCGCCTTTTTATCGCCAGTTCCTCCGCCCGCTTGTCTTCCCATGGTCAGCACTGCCCCAGCACCCACCACCTCCGACTTTGAAGAGCTTCGCCCCGGGGTGAAGGCGCCGGTGAAGGACACCATCCTCACCCCCCGCTTTTACACCACGGACTTTGACGCCATGGCCTCCATGGATCTGCGTCCCAACGAGGCGGAGCTGGAAGCCGTCTGCGAGGAGTTTCGCAAGGATTACAACCGCCACCATTTCGTCCGGGATCAAGAATTTGAAGGCGCTGCGGACAAGTTGGATCCCGAGACCCGGCGCGTGTTTGTGGAGTTTCTGGAGCAGAGTTGCACGTCGGAGTTTTCCGGTTTTCTTCTCTATAAGGAGTTGAGTCGCCGCATCAAACAGAAGAATCCGCTGCTGGCGGAGTGCTTCCAGTATATGTCCCGTGATGAGGCACGTCATGCCGGATTTCTCAACAAGTCCATGGCAGATTTTGGACTTCAGCTTGACCTGGGTTTCCTCACCGCCAACAAGGACTATACATTCTTCCAGCCAAAGTTTGTTTTCTATGCCACCTACCTCTCGGAAAAAATTGGCTACTGGCGGTATATTACAATCTTCCGTCATCTTGAAAAGCATCCCGAGAACAAAATCTTCCCCATCTTCAACTTCTTTGAAAGATGGTGCCAAGATGAAAACCGCCATGGGGACTTTTTTGACGCGTTGATGAAGTCTCAGCCGGATACCGTGCGCGGCCCGGTGGCCCGTCTCTGGTGTCGCTTTTTCCTGTTGACGGTCTTTGCCACCATGTATGTGCGGGACGTGGCCCGCAAGGAATTTTACGAAGCCATCGGGCTGGATGCCCGTGATTACGACAAGCACGTGATTGCCAAAACTAACGAAACCTCCGCACGGATCTTTCCGGTGGTTCTCAACGTGGATCATCCGGACTTTTACACCCGTATGGAGCGCATTGTGGCCAACAACAAGCGGCTCTCCACTGCCGATGCTGATCAAGCTTCCACGATAGTAAAAGTGTTGCGCAAACTCCCCTTCTGGGTGGCCAACACATGGGAAATGGCCCGGTTGTTCTTCCTCAAGCCCATTGCCTCGGAGGCTCTGCAACCTGCCGTTCGGTAGGGGATGATGACCAGCGTCTTGCAGTCCTCCACGCGGCTCACGCCACGAGACTTGGGAAAGAAGGGCATGGCTTCCGCCGTCGGAGCCTGGCGGGAAAGCCAGGACAGGGAAACACCCACGGCCCTGCAGCATGGGGGCACAGGCGAGGGAACACTGTGGCCAGGAGCCGAGATGCCCATGGCTGCACCGCTCCACAGGTCCCAGTAGGATTTCAC
>JXQG01000083.1 GCA_001007665.1 Candidatus Synechococcus spongiarum SP3
TTCATGACATGACCTGCCGCATCACTGGTTGCCTTACCGGCTGCTGCCACAACATCACCTACAGCGCCGCGGGCCGTTGCCAGGGCATCACCGAGGTCTTGAATCGCATGGGATATGTTGTCAGGGATATGATAAAAAGGACTGAAAAACCAGAGAAGAAATTTAGCAATCAAATAGCTGAAAAAAGATATAAAATAGGGAAGAGACAATCTGATTAAAACTGCTAACAGGATTATTGACAAGAAAATCTTGGCAGGCTCTTTTATCAAAGCATATGCACGACCCACCAAATATTTAATAAAGTTGAAAGCTACTGTCTTCATGGCATGACTTGTAGCCGTTGCAGCGCCCTTCCCGGCTGATGTCACCGCCCCACCCACAGCACCGCCGGCTGTTGTCATGGTCTCGCCGACTGTCTTCATGGCATGACCTGCAGCCATTGCCGCGCCCTTCCCGACATATTCAGGTTGATTGTTTGGATGTTGTTGAAGCTGGTCTTGCGAAGAGGCTTGATGGTTGAGAGAAGCGGCCACAACTTGAGAAGATCAACATTGGAGCCAGCTTAACCCGAGTTTTGGATAAGGTCAGGAGGAGCTTGGGATGGTGTGGAGGTGTTGGGGATGACGATATTGCCGATGTTGACCTTGGGTTGTGCCAGGGTGTAAGCTGCCAGGAAAGAGAGAATATGGACCAGGGCATTGACGGGGGAGCGGTGCCGGGTGTGCTCTAAGCCCATGCTGGACTTGAGCTTGTCAAAGAGGGTCTCGATGACAAATCGTTTGCGCAACAGCACCTTGTCCATCAGGGGCATCAGGTAATTCTTCATATTGCGGCGAATGCCAGTCATCAGGTGGAGGCCCCGCTGCCACAGGCGCTCCAGCAGTGACTTGGACAGGTAGCCCTTATCAGCAAACATCTTCCCGTGCAGTAATGCCAGCTTGGTGCTGTCAGCAAAGTAGATCCCGTTTTCCTGGCCATGGAAAGAATGCAGCAGCAGGTAAAACGGCAGCAGCAGGCGGGGCTGCAAGCTTACAAACCGACGATAGCTGGGCAGATCGCCAAAGCAATCCCGGTACTCTTGCGTAAGGCCATAGAGTCAAAAATACTGGAAGCCCTTAGTAGGCCGAGATGGGGAACAGCACCATGATGAATAGCATCTCACCGAGGCAGAGCTTGCCAACTCGCCTGCGCTGGCGACCTGAGGGGATCAGGTGGTGACCCTGCCACTCCTCAAAGAGCTTGGCAAAGTCATCGGAACAGCAGAACAAGGCAACGGTAAAATCTCTCAAGGGGCCTTCCACTTATTTGAACGACACGGATACTGAATCAGGTCATGCCTGATTTGGGAACCTCTCCCTCGCCCCCACTGCAAGGGCTGGAAAGCCTGAACCACAGATCGCAGCGGCTACTACTCCCCTCTTCCCATCAGGCTTACCAAAGCACCGAACCGAGGCAAGAGAATCTTCCCTGAAATCCCCTTATCCAAAACTCGGGTTGATCAATGATCGCCGCAAATGCCCTCCTCCTCGCCAACCAGCTCAAGGAGAAGGCCTTGGCCATGGGGTTTGTGGTGGCGGGCATCGCCCGTGTGGATCAGCCGGCTGCCCTGGCTGCCCGCACGGCTGCCCTGGAGCGTTGGTTGCAGGCGGGGCATCAGGCCTCCCTGGGCTGGATGGCCGATCCACGGCGCCGCCACGTCAACAGCCTGCTGCCGGGGGTGCGCAGCTTGTTGGCGGTGGGGATGAACTATTGGACAGACCGGCAGCAACGCCCCGGCGTGCTTTCAATTGCCCGCTATGGCTGGGGGCGCGACTATCATCGCACCATCGACCGTCGCCTGCGGAGCCTGGGGCACTGGTTAAGCCAGCATCACCCGGACTGCCGCTGGCGGGTCTGTGTGGACAGTGCCCCACTGATGGACAAGGCCTGGGCGGAGGCGGCAGGGATCGGCTGGATTGGCAAACACAGCAACTTGATCCATCCCCGCCATGGCTCCTGGCTCTTGCTGGGCCACCTGCTCACCACTCTGGAACTGCCGGCGGATGATCCCCAGATGCCCCTCTGTGGCCGTTGCCGCCGCTGCCTGGAGGTGTGCCCCACGGGCGCCATTCCCGAACCCTTCGTGGTGGACAGCCGCGCCTGTATCGCCTTTCATACCATTGAAAACCGCAACCCTGCGTTGCCTGCCCATGTGGCCAAGGGGCTGGGGGGCTGGATTGCCGGCTGCGATCTTTGCCAACAGGTGTGTCCCTGGAACCGGACGGCCACCCCCACGGCGGATCCTGAACGTCAGCCGGCGGACTGGATGCTCACGGCCAAGGCAGAGCAACTGCTCGGCTGGGATGATGCCACGTGGGATGAAAAGCTGCGGGGATCGGCCCTGCGGCGCATCAAGCCCTGGATGTGGCGCCGCAACATCCACACCGCCGTCACCGGCCAGCCTTGATGAGGCTGGCGGATCCGCCTACCATGGCCAGCGCTAGTGGACAGGGGACAACAGATGTTGGCGGTTGCCGTTCTGGCGGCGGGGAAGGGAACGCGCATGTGCAGTGCCCACCCCAAGGTGCTTCAGCCCCTGGCGGGCGCCACGCTGGTGGACTGGGTCCTGCAATCCTGTGAACCCCTGAACCCGCAACGGCGGTTGCTGGTAGTGGGCCACCAGGGGGAGCGGGTGCAACAGCACGTGCAGCGCCGTCACCAGCAGGTGGAGTTTGTCCTGCAACAGCCGCAGCGGGGGACAGGGCACAGTGTCCAGCAACTCCTGCAACCCTTGGCGGACTTTACCGGCAACCTGCTGGTGCTCAACGGGGATGTTCCCCTGTTACGCAGCACCACCCTGGGCCGGTTGGTGGAGCACCATCACCAGAGCGGCAGCGCCGTGACCCTCCTGACCGCCTGCCTGGAGGATCCCAAGGGCTATGGGCGGGTGTTTTGCGATGAGCAGCAGCGGGTGAGGGCCGTTGTGGAAGACCGGGACTGCACCGCTGAACAGCGCCGCAACAGACTCATCAACGGAGGGGTGTACTGCTTCCATTGGCCTGCCCTTGCCGCGGTGCTTCCCTGTCTCAAGGCGGACAACCAGCAGGGGGAGCTTTACCTCACCGATGCCGTGGGTCTTCTGAATCCGGCCACCCAACTCACGGTGGAGGACGGGACGGAGATCAGCGGCGTCAACGATCGCGGCCAACTGGCGGCCTGTGAGCAGGTGGTGCAGCAGCGCCTGCGGCAGCAGTGGCTGGCGGCCGGCGTCAGCTTCCTCGATCCTGCAAGCTGTAGCCTCAGTGCCGGCACCCGCTTTGGCCAGGACGTGGTGGTGGAACCCCAGAGTCATTTCCGGGGGAGCAACAGCATTGGGGACGGCTGCCGCATTGGTCCCGGCACCTTGATTGAGGACAGCCGGCTTGAGGCGGAGGTGGAGGTGACGTTTTCCGTGGTGCGCCAGGCCCGACTGGCCCGGGGCAGCACCGTCGGACCGTTTGCCCATCTGCGGCCGGGGGCGGTGCTGGGGGAGCACTGCAAGGTGGGCAACTTCGTGGAAGTGAAAAACAGCCACCTGGGAGCCCAGGTCAAGGCCAGTCATCTGAGCTACCTGGGGGATGCCCGGTTGGGGCGGGGCGTCAACGTGGGGGCCGGGACCGTCACGGCCAATTTTGACGGGACGAGCAAACACCCCACCACCGTTGGGGAGGGCAGCAGCATTGGCGCCAACGCCGTGCTGGTGGCGCCAGTGACGTTGGGACGTGACGTGACCGTGGCAGCCGGCTCCACCATCACCAAGGACGTGGCGGACGATGCCCTGGCCATTGCCCGCTGCCGCCAAGTGGAGAAAAAGGCCTGGCACAAGCCAGCCGCACCCCACCCCTCCAATGCCACACCGGGGAGCGAAACAGAGCCGTCCTCCCAGGACCAGGACTCGACATAGGTGGCATCAATGATCAACTTCCGAACAGGACTTGGTGGCGGAGTAGAAGAGGTTGCGACAGCGCTGATGGCGCAGGGTGGGGAGGTTCTGGAATATGGCAGCCACGGTGCTCTTGCCCGTGGCAATACCGCCGGTGAGCCCAATGTGGCGTTGGGGTCCGCGCCAGCGGCGCCGGGGGTGGCCGGGCTCTGGCGTCATGCCGTCACCGTTCCTTGGGCAGGAGCAACTGGTACACCTGTTCGATGCGGGCGTTGAGGTCAGCGCCAAGAGTATCGATACGGGTGTTGAGGTTGGCGCTAAGGGTATCAATTCGGGCGCCGAGGTTATCGATGCGGGTATTCATGCTGTAGATCCCGAAAGCGATGGACAGCAACAAGGCAAGAATGGCTACTGCCAAACCAGGCACCGCCACCAGAACGGCAGGTGCCAGCCATGGGCCGCGATCAGGACCGGTGTGCCTGGCACGGTTGTGGTTGTTGCCTGGGCTTGCGCCTCGGGGCTGGTTGGCGGGGTGGTGGACGTCATGGGGTGGTGGCGTTATTGCTCAGGCTGAAGGCTTCCCACAATAGCCAGCCGGCTCCACCATCACCAACGACGTGCCGGACGACGCCCTGGCTATTGCCTGCTGTCGGCAGGTGAAGAACAGCCTGGCACAAGTCGGCGGCACCCCACGGCGCCAGTGCCGCACCGGGGAGCGAAACAGAGCCGTCCTCGTCTGAATAACCCGAGTTCTGGATAAGGGGACCAGGAAAAGTCGCGGTTTCTCCACCTGACCATTCCCGCCCCCTCCCGTCAGGCTTCCCAAAGCCCCAAGCCAGGGCAAGGTGGTTTCCCTCTGGTCCCTTTATCCAGACTGGGGTTACATATAGCCAGCTCCGACTCCAGCCTGCCTGGGTCCACGTGGGCAAGGTCAAGTGCCCGTGATTCAGATGGCCAGGACACACCCGTGTGCCGTGAAGCGTGGTGAGCAGCACAAGTCACCGCGACACCAATCGCCATCAGAACGGCAGACTCCAGCCATAAGCGGCCACCAAGACGGGTGCTGTCCGGCACAGTTGTGGTTGTTGCCTGGGCTTGCACCTCGGGTCACCGGGGCCGCTTTCAAGTCCCATTACTATTAAGTATCATATCCACATTGGCATGTCAATTACTTCATGCAGTGATAAGTATTGAAGCGGCTTTTAAGATCTTTGATATAATCATGTGTAAATCCTCTTTGTAAACTTTCACTTCTTCAATATCTTACATATACATATAAAAAAACCAGAAGCAATTAAAGCTCCGATCGCGACAGCAATTAAAAATCCGATCGCGACAGCAAATGATATTGTATAAGATATGATCTGATTTCTTAATTCATTAATCTTTCTCAAGATTTCCTCATCCAATTTTTTGACTTCATTCAGGCTATCGTTCATCTTAGTCAGTCTTTCCTCATCCCAATCTTTGATTTCATTCAGGAGACTGTTCATCTCAGTCTGTATTTCCTCAATTTTCCTATTCCGAACTTTGACTTTATCCAAGAGACTGTTCATCTCAGTCTGTATTGCAATAGCCTGATCTTTGATTTGATTCAGGAGATGATTTGTCTTATCTTGTCAGTCTTCATTGATTTCCATAATTTCTTTTGCTTCTTTATTTTTAGGTTTGGATAAATTATCTTCATGTTCTTGTGCTTGTTGTAATAGTTCTTTGGCATCAACATCGTCCACCGCTTCTTGGGTCTCCTGCCCATTGTTCTGATTCGTCTGAGCAAGACTCGCAGGAAGGAGGAAGAGCGAACCAGCCACAACGGGAGCAGCCAACACCTGAGGAAGAAGACGAGAGAAGCGAGTCATGGGAGTGAGAGGGAAGGGGAAGAGCGCCAACCGGGAGGCACTGCCGCCTGACGCTGAGCTCCGTGCTGATCAGAGATCAGAGCGGAGTTGAAGGAACACCCGGTTGTCGTGGTTGCCGCTGGCGCCGTTACGGTGGCTGGCTCTGAGATCCAGATCCAGGCTGTCGTCCAGGGCATAGCGGAGGCCGGCCCCATAGACAGTGCTGCTGTCCGTCATGTTGAGTTGGGTGTAGGGGGTGAGGAGGGTGGCGCCCTTGCGGAAGCCGTAGGCCACTTCCGCGTGGAAGCGGGCTGTCAGTGGGTCAGGGTTCAGGGTCAGGTCTGCCAGGTCGTTGTAGCGATCCCAGGCGTCCAGCCCCTCAGCCCCGCAAAGGAGGCGTTGGCCTGGCCAAAGGAGGGTTGCAAGGAGAGGGAAAGGCCTTCCCCTTGTTGGCCGGGCCGCAGGAGAACGCTGCCGCCGATGCCCCACTCGCTGCGGTCCTCGCCAAAGAGGAGGACACGGGCGGTGGTGCTGCCGCTCAGGCGGCCTGCATCGGGCAACCAGTCGAGGGAGCCGCTCACCTCCATGGCGCTGGGATCGGAGTCGCTCAGCAGCAAGGCCAGGTCGGCGGCGGACTTCAGCCGTCCGGTGTTGAGGGTGAAGTCACGAGAAAGCTGGGCAGCCAATCGGCCTTCCTGAACGCTGGTATCCAGGAAGGAGGCGGTGGAACCGTCCACCTTGATGGTGAGGGCGGAGGTGTCAGACTGCCACACCTGGAGGTTGGCGCCGGCTGCGACGCTGAAGAAATCGCCGCTGGACGTGCGGGAGGAGCCTTCAACAAAGTCAAAACCCTCATGAGCAATGGAGTCAATGGTGAGTTCTGTTTCCCCACGGCCATAGCCCAGACTGGCCCAGAGGGTGAGTTTCTCTGTGGCATCCCAAACCACGGAGGGATGGACGGTGAACAGGTTCAATCCATAGGCGCCTCGGATTTCTACTTCTGTATCTTCGAAGTTGGAGTCTTCAAAGGCGGAGTGGGAGCGAGTGAAGGCCAACTGAAGCCCGGTCACGAGTGGGGCATCAAGGTTGGGCACAACATCGAGGCCCAGGACGTAAGAGGTAGTGGTGCCGTCGAAGTCAAAGTCATCGTCGCTGTCGCTGAAGCGAAAGAAGTCAACGTTGCCGCTGAAGAGGGCATTAAAGGATGGTGTAGTTGCCGTGGTCTCTTCTGGAGACGTGTCTTGAGACAGGGAGAGAGGGAAGGAGAAGCGCTGGCCGGAGAATGCCTGCTCCCAGAAGAGGGCGCCGCTTTGCAGTGCCCCGTGGTGGATGTAGAGGGTTTCGGCCAGCCAATTCATGTGGGCTTCACTGCTGAGCAGAGTTGGTATTCTCTCAAGTATTGTAATTGCGCTTGTGATGCCACTTACCTTGCCAGCAAATTTTCCTACATTCTTAAGAACTTTCTTCAGAGTGTTACCTTTAAGTTTCCCTTCAGATCTGTTTAAGATAAGTTCAATCACGTCACCTCTGTTTTCGGCAAGGTCAATCACGCCATCCAGGCCCAGTGCCTCAACCAGATCTCTAAGAAGCAGATCCTCCAGCAACGAGGTGCTAGCAGGTAGAACATTGACAGGTAAATCTGCTGTATTGCGAAGAGTATTGCCATCTGAATCAGTCGTGATAGCGATATGAGGCAAGGTAAACGCTTGCAGCTTGCTATCCGCTGTGACAATTCTGCCTACGGTTTTCACTTCAACGGTTTGTGGCATGGACCAGTTGGAAGAATTGAAGTTGAGAACCGTAGGTGTTACCTCCAAGACATCAGTGTTGGTGTTGCCAATCCGCACGGTCACGTCGTTAGCAGGTCGACAGTCCAGGGTGACGGTGTAGGAGTCTTGTCCTCCTTGTAAGAAATCGGTAACGGCGTGACCCACAGGTATTTCATCCAGGAAAAGATTGGGTTTGCTGAAGACCGGTTTGGGGGGAGCGATGTTCTCAACTATGTTGACGGTGAAGGAGAGGCTGGCGGTGCCATCCCCCTTGCCATCGCTGGCGGTCACCGTGATGGTTGCGGTGGCACCTACAAAGATACCAACCGGACCTCTGACGTTCAGCGTTCAGGGTGCTGCCGGAGACGTCGGCTAAGAAAACAGGCCGTATCCTGCCAGAACTCCCATCGCTGGGGACAAAAGTGCTTGTGCTTTCGGCTTCAGCCGTGTAGGTCAGGGTATTGCCGTCCGGGTCTTCAAAGAAAGGTGTGCTGGTGTCCTGGTGTCCTGAACTTGCGTCTTGGCACCAGCCGCGACAAACCTTGGAGCATCATGAGGACCTGAGGACTGCACTTGGCACGTGCAACGGTGCCAACACTCAAGCACACAACCCCTTCCCTGACAACCCCCTCGACAGCCCTGGGCAAGATCAGGTCGTTAATGTTACGTTCATAAGTCGTTAATTTTACGCTTCACACAGAGGCGCGGTTGCTTTCGGCCATCGGCGCCTGGCACAAACCAGAACAGGGGAGCACCGTTGGCCTCTGCCCCATGGCTCAGGGGTGTCCGTAGCGCCCTCCCTCCCAAAAGGTTGAACCAGCATTCACGTCACGGCGTTTCAACTTTCCCGGACAAACCCAAAGCCAGGACGGCGGAGAGATGATCTTTGATAAACGTCACCTCTCCACGCACTTCCTTGATTTCGACGCTGACCTGGTCAATGCGACCACCCAACTCGTCACGAACACTCTTGACCTCTCCACTGACTTGGTCAATACGGCCATTGAGT
>JXQG01000084.1 GCA_001007665.1 Candidatus Synechococcus spongiarum SP3
ATGTTGTCATGCCAATCGCTTTATACAGAGAAGCGATTGGGTGAACTCAACCACTTCACTTCAGTCTCGCCCTGCAAGCTCCTGCTGAAACGCTAAGGCACCTCTAAACAAGAGGTGGGGGTGTTAGGATGGAGTGAGAGACTGGGATCTGGAAGGAGGCCCGCTGGCATGGAGAGGATTGAGAGGAGCTTTGCGGAACTTGAGTACGAGAGCAAGAAGCCTAAGACGCGGCGTGAGAAGTTTCTGGAGCGGATGGAGGTACTGGCGCCTTGGGAGAAGCTGTTGGAGAAGATCAGGCCCTACTACCCCACTGCTGGCAAGGGGAGAGTGCCCTACCCATTGGAGGGGATGCTGCGGGTGCATTGTGTCCAACTCTTCTACAACGTCAGCGATCCGGCTATGGAGGACATGCTCTACGAGATGGAGAGCGTGCGCCGCTTTACCGGCATCCGCCTGGAGAAGGTACCGGACGAGACGACGATCCTCAACTTCCGTCATCTGCTGGAGCGTCATGGACTGGGCAAGGTGCTGTTTGAGACCATCAAGGAGCATCTGGCAGAAGAAGGTCTGGTGCTGAAGGAGGGAACAATTATGGATGCCAGCATCATCGCGTCGCCGGCATCGAGGAAGAACCGGAAAAGAGAACGTGATCCTGAGATGAAGCAGACCAAGAAGGGAAACCAGTGGCGCTTCGGCATGAAGCTGCATATTGGCGTGGCTGATCAAACAGGTGTGGCCCATAGTTTGGCGGCGACGGCTGCCAACGTGCATGACCTAGCGCCTTCAGAGGAGTTGCTGCACGGAGAGGAAGAGCGTGTCTGGGGAGATGCCGGGTATCAGGGGATACAGAAGCGGGAAGAGCATAAGGATCGGCAAGTGGCCTGGCACATTGCCATGAGGAGCGGCCAACGCAGGAAATTGGCCAGAGACCCATTGGAAAGACTGATGGAAGAATGCAAGTCCAGCGTAAGGGCCAAGGTGGAACACCTGTTCTTCTATGTGAAGCAGATGTTTGGCTATAATAAGACCCGCTACGGAGGCCTGGCGAAGAACGAGAATCGGCTGGCGCTGCTGCTTGGATTTGCCAACTTACTGCGTGGGGAGTCTGCTCTGGTGTGAGTCCCATGGGATTCGTGTCTCTGGTTAGGGTCAATCAGCCACAAGCTCAATCCTTGAGCCTGTTTTCTGACCGTTCTTGGCCAGATTGGTCCAGTTCTGACTGGCGTAGCCCGCCTATGGCCATGAGAAATCCTGGATGGCCCGCTTTTGTAGGCTAATTCAGAGGTTCCCTAGGCGATGGATGTTGTGCCTAACATGAAGTGTGGCGCCCCACCAGCGCAGGAAGACCATCAACCCTTTGGCGTCATAGCCCTTGTCGGCACCGATGGCTCTGGGGTGCTCTTCGGCCAGAGCAGCCACCATCTGCTGGGCAGCCTCCCGTTCGCCGTAGTCGTTCGCCAGGGTTAAGCGGCTCTCTACCACAAGGGGTGGCGGTTGGCCATGAGGACCTAACCCAGGAAGCTGAGCAAGGCGGGAGGGGCCTTGCCGCGAGGCGCCAAGCATCAGGATCGTGGCTGCTGCCATGGATGCGGCTGCTGAAGAGCTCCCCGCGGACGTCTCGCTGGGCACCCTTCTTCTCCCTCCTTGCTGAAGCCGTACCTGTCTTGCCAAAGCCCTGGCCCGGCTCCGGTGGGGGAGTGGCGTCACATCCTGGCCCGAGTCCTGCTGGCCACCCACAGGTTGGAGAGAGTCGTGGGATGCCCAGGCTTGGAGCAGGGCGCCATCCACCCAGAAATGGCCGTTGCTCAGCAGTGGGTTGACGTCCTCGGCTCGGATCGCAGGCCGTAGATGGCTTGGATCAACAGCGCCAACAGCAACTGTTCTGATGAATGGACGGACGACCAGAACAGGTATAGAGATTCTCAAACGTGCTGTCCAGACGCTGCAACGCCTAGTGGGCCAGCAACCGTATCTGCCGCATGGGATGCATTCTCATCATGAGAAAGTCAACCATAGAGGCGGTTCGCATGGGTGAGTAGGCTTGTTCAGGCAGGGGGACAGCGATTTTTCAAAGTAACATGATGTCATTTGTGTAGATGTACGCGCCGACGGCCCATTCTCGATACTTCAGGTGCGCCCCCTGCAGAGCAATCTCTAACCGCATGATGAACATCGGCTTGGTGGTGCGCTCCCGGCAACGGTGCGTCTGGCTCTTGTGTTTGATGTTGCATTGTTGGCAAACATCTCTGCCATCCCCAGCAGTGGCAGGCCCTGGCGGTGCGATTTCCTGCTGCCTTGTAATCCCCAAGAGAAAGTCGTTTGTGGAGAGAGTTTATATGGGTCAGCAGGCTTTTTCAGGTGGGGGAGTGGCGATTTTCCGTGGCGCCCGGATATCAGCATCCTGTCGGACGATTTTGTTGTTTCAGCAGTAGGGAGCCAAGCTGTCCCGGGTGGACGCCCCTGTCCGAGGATTGATCCCTTCGGCTGTGGCACAGAGCTGCCGGGCCGCGCTCAGATCAAGCAGGGCGCCACTGAAATCCGCACCTTTGATCCGGGCGCCCTCCCAGCGGACACCGGTGGCGATGACCTCGCGGAGATCGGCATTACGAAGGTCGGTGTCGCGGAAATCCGCGGCATCCATCAGCACGTTGCTCAGACTGGTCGCTACGAAGCGGGCGCCTTGAAATACGCCTTTGGTGAGGATGGCGCCATGGAGGTTGCTGCCACTGAAATCAGCGTCCCGGGCATGGGCGCCGGCAAAAGAGGTGTTCTCCAGATCCTGCTCCTGGAAACTCTCACGATCATGGGTGGTGAGGGTGTAGTCCACCCGTCCTTGAAAGAGAGCCCGCTGCTCCAGGCTGGCAGCCGCCAACCCATGGTCACCCGTGGGAAGCACCGCACCAGCAGCCAGCAACAAGGCCAGCAGCAGTCCGGCACACACCCGCTTGATGATGCTCATCCCTTGCTCGCGCCCTGGTCCGACTCTATGAAGAGGCTGTTGAAAGAAGCCCCCAGGAAAAGCCACTTTCCCGTCTGTGCGCAGACTGACCGTCAGGAGTCGGTATCAACCGCGTCATCTGGCACAGCCAAGGAATTGGCAAAACTCCACTCCCTGCCCAAGGTTTTAGACAATACCGAGTTGCTTTTCCCGGGCTGATCCCGCCTCCATTCCTGGATTGGCTCTCTATAGTCTCCGATAGGGATGTCTGGGAAATTTACAAACTGATGCTTCAAAAACCACCATGGGAGTTAAAATCACGAGTTGTTGTTCATCTCTAAACATGAGCCCGCATCCGATCTCGATCCGCTCGAAATTCATTTCTGCCTTGGGGCCTGGCCTCATGGTCCTGGGTCTGTGCGCTGCCACGGCTCCTGCCCTGACTCAGACAGACGAGGCCGTCAAGATCGGTGTGCTGTTGGGCTTTACCGGCCCGATCGAGTCCCTCACCCCGCCCATGGCCGACAGCGCCGAGTTGGCGTTTGGGGAGGTTTCAGAGAGTGGAAAGTTCCTGGGCGGCAAAACCATTGAACCCGTGCGGGCTGATTCCACCTGTTTTGATGCCGGCGCCGCCACGGCAGCCGCAGAGCGCCTGATCACATCGGACAACGTGATCGCCATTCTCGGCGCAGATTGCTCCGGCGTCACCATTGCCGTGGCCAACAACGTTGCCGTTCCCAAAGGCATGGCCCTGGTCTCCCCCTCCGCCACTTCTCCGGCCCTCTCCACCATTGACGACGACGGTCTGTTCTTCCGCACGTCCCCATCTGACGCCCGCCAAGGGAAGGTGATGGCCCAGGTGATCAAGGACCGCGGCTACGACGCCATTGCCGTCACCTATACCAAGAACGACTACGGCAAGGGCCTGAGCGAGAGCTTGCAGGCAGGTTTTGAAGATCTGGGTGGAACGGTCACCATCAACACAGCCCACGAGGACGGCAAGGCGGACTACACAGCCGAGGTGGCTGAGTTGGCGGAAGCAGGCGGTGACCTGCTGGTGGTGCTGGGCTACGCCGACCAGGGCGGTATCGGCATTGTTCGCGCCGCTCTGGACACCGGCGCCTTCGAGATCTTCGGGTTGGGGGACGCCATGTACTCCCAGAGATTCCTGGATGACATCAAGGCCGACGGCAACGACCTGACCGGTTCCTTCGGGACGGTCCCGGGCAACGAAGGAGAAGGCACCGATGCGTTCGAGAAGATCTACATCGCTGCCGGTGGAGATGGGGACGGCGCCTTCACTGGTGAAAGCTATGACGCCGCAGCCCTCATGGCCCTGGCCATGCAGAAGGGTGGCGAGGCCACGTCCGAAGCCATCGCCGCCAACATGATCGCCGTGGCCAATGCGCCAGGGGAAAAGATCCTGCCCGGCGAGCTGGGCAAGGCGCTTGACATCCTCGCAGCTGGTGGCGAGGTTGATTACGTGGGCGCCACCAACGTGGAGCTTGTCGGTCCTGGCGAGGCATCCGGCAGTTATCGGGAATACGAGGTCCAGGACAACGAATTCACAACCGTTCAGTTCCGCTGACGAGCCGCCGTCCATGATTCGCACCGATGGCCTCCACATGCACTTTGGCGGTATCCGAGCTGTCAACGGCGTCAGCCTGGAGATCCCCAGGGGCAGGATCACCGGGCTGATCGGACCCAACGGTGCGGGCAAAACAACCCTTTTTAACGTGGTTGCCGGGCATTACAAACCTACTGCCGGCCGTGTGTACCTGGACGAGGAGGACGTGACGGGCCTCACGGCCCATGAACTCTTCGCCCGGGGTCTGCTGCGCACCTTTCAAATTGCCCACGAGTTCTCGACCCTCACGGTGTGCGAGAACCTGATGATGGTCCCTGGTGCGCAACCGGGAGAACAACTGTGGAATGCCTGGTTCTGCCCAGGGCAGGTGCAGGCCCGGGAGGCACACATTCAACAGCAGGCGGATGAGGTGCTGGATTTTCTCCAACTCACCCACGTGGCCAACGAACGGGCCGGGAACCTGAGTGGTGGCCAGAAGAAGCTTCTGGAGCTGGGGCGCACCATGATGATCAACCCCAAGGTGGTGTTCCTCGACGAGGTGGGCGCTGGGGTGAACCGCACCCTGCTCAAAACCGTCACCACGGCCATTCAACGCCTCAACCGGGAACGGGGCTACACCTTTTGCATGATTGAGCACGATATGAACCTGATCGGCCAGCTTTGTGATTCGGTGGTGGTGATGGCCGAGGGCAGGGTGCTCTGCCAGGGCAGCGCCGCCGATGTGCAGCGGGATCAGCGGGTGGTGGAGGCCTACCTTGGCAAAAGCCTGATCCACCCATGAGCCGCCGCCCCGCCATCCATGCCTGATCCCTTCCTCATCGGTGAGGCCGTCACCTGTGGCTATGGAGACACCAACATTCTCCATGGCTGCACCATCTCTGTGGAGAAAGGGCAAATTGCGGTGATTGTAGGACCCAACGGGGCCGGGAAGTCCACGGCCATGAAAGCCGCCTTTGGCCTCCTCCCCCTTCGCGGGGGGGCTGTGCGCCTGGGCGGTCAAGACATTTCAAGGCTTACCCCTCCGGATCGGGTGGCCGCTGGCATGGGGTTTGTCCCCCAGACCAATAACGTGTTTCCCTCCCTCACCGTCCGGGAAAACCTGGAGATGGGCGCCTACCTCTGCCCGCAAAACATCGAGGGCAGGATTGAGCAGTTGGCCCAACTGTTCCCCATCCTCAAAGAATGCTCCCGGCAGTCCGCCGGAGAGCTCTCCGGCGGACAACGGCAACAGGTGGCTGTAGCCCGGGCCATGATGACCCAACCCCAGGTTCTGATGCTGGATGAACCCACGGCAGGGGTGAGCCCCATCCTGGTGCAGGAACTCTTTGCCAAGATTCAGGAGATTGCGGCGGCAGGCATCGCCGTGCTGATCGTGGAGCAGAACGCTCGACAGGCTTTGAGCTTTGCCCACAAGGGGTTTGTCCTGGTGCAGGGGAAAAACCGTTTTACCGGCACGGGTCAAGATCTGTTGGACAATCCTGACGTGCGCCAGAGCTTTCTGGGAGGCTGAGATTGACCATGAAATCCTCCCGGCATCCATCACCCGTGGACAGCAACGTTGTGGACACCCAAGCCGTGGACGCCAAGGCCGAGACCAACCGTCCGCCCACGTCATGGCCGCGGCCATGGTGGATCGCCGTGGCGGTGGCCCTGGGGCTCGTTGTCCTCTCCGTGGTGAGCCGGGACGGGGGGGGCGTCAATCTCCTCAATGCGCTGGTGCGGTTGACCAACTTTGTGGTGATTCCAGGGATCTCCTATGGCTGCCAGTTGGCCCTGGGGGCCCTGGGGGTGACCCTGATCTACGCGGTGATGCGATTTTCCGACTTCGCCCATGCGGACACCATGGCGTTCGGGGCCATGGGGGTCATCCTGGTGACACGGGTATTGCAGGGCATGGGCATCTCGGCAGGACCGCTCCCCACGGCACTGTTGGCCCTCCCCTTCGGCATCCTAGGGGCCGTGACCCTGGCCCTGGTGTTCGATCGTGCCGTCTATCGATTTTATCGACGACAGCGGGCAGCACCCGTCACCTTTGTCATTGCCTCCATCGGCGCCATGTTTGCCACCAACGGCCTGGTGCGCCTCATCATCGGCCCCGGCGATCAGCGCTTTGCCGACGGGGCGCGCTTCATTGTTCGCGTCCAGGCGTTCAAGGAGATGACAGGATTGTCGGAAGGTCTGGCCCTGAAAACCACCCAGGTGATCACCCTGGTGGTGGCCGTGATCGTGGTACTGGGACTGTTTTTCTTCCTCAATCGGACACCGCTGGGGAAGGCCATGCGGGCCTATGCCGACAATGAAGACCTGGCCCTGCTCAGCGGCATCAACCCGGAACGGGTGGCCCTCTGGACGTGGATCATTGCCGCAACGCTGGCCACCATCGCGGGCACCCTCTACGGCCTCGATAAATCCTTCAAACCCTTTACCTACTTCCAACTGCTGCTTCCCATCTTCGCCAGCGCCATTGTGGGTGGGATTGGCAAACCCCTCGGGGCCATTGTGGGCGGTTTTGTGGTGGCCTTCTCGGAAATTGCCTTCACCTATCCCTATCGAACAATCCTCGGCTACCTGGGCTTTGAAACCGACAGCCTGGCGCAATTGCTGTCCACGGACTACAAGTTCGCCGTCTGCTTCATCATCCTGGTGGTGGTGCTGATCTGGCGACCACGGGGCATCTTCCAGGGGCGGGTGACATGAGGACGGACTCAGGCATGCGGCGACCGTTCTGGCTGGCTCTGGCCATGGCCATGGCGCTGGTGGCCGTGGGCGTGCTGCAGAGCTGGAACGTGGCCCTGGCCATCCTGAATTTGCAGCTCATCTCGGCCGTGATGGCCTTGGGGATCAATATTCAGTGGGGTTATGCCGGGCTATTTAACTTCGGGATCATGGGCTTTACAGCCTTGGGTGGCCTGGCTGTTGTGCTGGTGGCCATGCCCCCTGTACCGGAAGCCTGGGCCGCTGGTGGTGTCGGCATGGCCATGGCAGCCCTCACCACGGCAGGAACAGCAGCCGCCATCTGGGCACTGCATCGGTTGGTCAAGGTGAAGGCGCTGCGGGGGCCTGCCATGGCGCTGGCGTTTGTGGTGGGTCTTGCCCTGACCCGGTCGTTCTATAGCCCCAGTGTGGCCGTCATTGAGGCGGTGGACCCCTCCGTCACCGGCTTCCTGGGTGGCCTGGGACTGCCCGTACTGGTCTCGTGGCTGGCCGGCGGCGCCCTGGCTGCCGCTGTCGCCTGGGTCATTGGCCGGATCACCCTGGGGCTGCAATCGGACTATCTGGCCATTGCCACCCTGGGCATCTCGGCAGTCCTGGTGGCCGTGTTCAGAAACGAGGACTGGCTGGCCCGTGGGGTGAAAAACGTCACCACGCTGCCGCGACCCGTGCCCTATGAGCAGGATCTCTATGGACAGGACTGGTTCGTTGATCTCAGTGGGCGGGTGGGCGTGGATCCCTCTCTCCTGTCCGGCATTGTTGTCAAGGCCCTGTATGCCCTCCTCTTTGGCGGCGTGCTCCTGGTGCTGTTCTGGCTGTCCTACCGGGCACTCCATTCCCCCTGGGGGCGCATGATGCGGGCGATTCGGGACAATCGCGACGCGGCGGAAGCCATGGGCAAGGACGTCACCAGGCGCCACCTGCAAGTCTTTGTCCTGGGTTCAGCGGTGGTGGGCATTGCCGGAGCCATGCTGGTGACCCTGAACGGGCAATTCACGCCGGTCTCCTATGCCCCCTTCCGCTACACGTTCCTGATTTGGGTGATGGTGATCGTCGGTGGCTCCGGCAACAACGGGGGCGCCATTCTGGGGGGATTTCTCGTCTGGTTCTTGTGGGTGCAGGC
>JXQG01000011.1 GCA_001007665.1 Candidatus Synechococcus spongiarum SP3
GTATCAGCCCTGCCTCTGCCAGATCCTCCTCGATGGTCTCAAACAGCACCTTGCCCAGTCCATGGCGCCCCGATAGGGGGCTGATGGCCGGAATGGAGCTGCGCCTGGGCATCGAGAATCTTTTCAACAAGAAGTATCAAGAGCACCTCTCCAGTGATCTCGGGCGAGGCCGGACACTGCGACTCGGCATGACCCAAACCTTCTGAAGCTCCGTGCAAGATTGCCACGAGGTTTTCCAGTGCTTTTCCAGCAGGCAAGGCTGTATTGAACAACATGAAGATGTAAAAAATAGCACTACTTAACCTGATAATAATGTCCTTAAGTAAGTCTCAGGCCTGCTATGCTCAACTTCGCTCCTCTTCATGCTTCTTTCCCCATCATGACCATGGCATCTATTGGCTCGTGTTTTCTCGCCAATTTTTTGCGGCAGCATTGTTTGGTTTCATCCGCCAAGCCTCTCGCTAGTGCTCTGGCTTTGGCATGCGGATGGAACCTGTTGGTCTGCAGACCAGCCCAGAGCCAAGAACAGCCCAATGCACTCGACGAAGTCATTGAGCTACCGGAAATCACGGTCTTTGGTGCTGCTCGCAACGGACGCGATCCCCTTGAAACCCCCAGTGCAGTTACGGTAATTAATGGGGAAGACATGGATCGTCTTCAGCCATCAACCTATGAAGACCTGCTGATTGACGTACCTGGCCTGGTCATTCAGGGTGGGCGAGGTGTAGCTCAGGAGCCCAATATCCGTGGCTTTCAAGATGAGCAAGTTGTAATTCGCGTCGATGGGGCCCGTCAGAACTTTAATCTCCAGCACCGTGGCCGCTTTTTTGTAGATCCATCTCTATTAAAGCAGATTGAAGTTCTGCGGGGGGGAGCTTCCGCAATGTTCGGCTCTGGAGCCCTTGGTGGTGTGATCTCCCTCGAGACCAAGGATGCCAGCGATATTCTCAAGCCCGGAGAGACATGGGGAGGGGAGGTGAACGTGGGCTTTAATACGCAAGGAAGTGAGGCATTGCGGGCAGTAACAGCGGCCTTCGCCCAGGAGAATCTGGATATGGTTGCCTTCTTCTCGCAACGTTTAATGCCAATCGATCCTGAAGATGGTGATAAAAATCCGATTCTGGATTCTGCTGTTGATAATTTGAACGGAATTCTCAAAATGACCATGACACCAAACGATGATCATCAAGTGTTAATTGACGGGAGAATATACACCGACGATGGCCAGGTTCCAAATACCGCAAACTTCGAATTTGATGGACCAGATGATTCTAGTAGGACAACTCTTTTGACAGACCGCCATCTTAATCATCAGCAATATAGAATCAAGTGGGACTATACACCTTTCAACAGTAAATTTATAAATCTGTCAACATTAGTCTACTATAATGAAACTCGTGTTGAAGAAAAAAGAGTAAGCGATATGAGATTTGATACGACTGAGGTGTCAACTATTGGTGTTGAGTTAACTAACTCCTCCGACGTCAATTTCGGTAGAATGCCTGTAGCACTTGCCTATGGATTGGAGTTCTTTAAGGATGAGCATCAAGCCACTCGCAATTACGAGGACCGCCCTGAGCATCCAGATGCCCAACGCTCTTTTTATGCCGGCTTTGCGCAAGCCGATTTCAGCCTTACGCCAAAGGTTACCTTGAGTTCCGGTTTGCGCTATGATGGTTTTGTCCTTGATCCTCCAGATCCTGTAGAGGGTAACGAAAAGCTTCCACAGCGCAAGGAAAGTTCTTTATCCCCCTGGCTCGGCCTGAATTGGCAGCCCTCGGATTATCTACAGTTCTTTATAATTACTTCCCAAGCTTTCCGAGCCCCAACCCTGACTGAAATGTATGCTCAAGGAACACATTTCCGTGGTCCATCCTTTGATGCAAATGGCGATATTGTTCTGGCATATATTCCGGTTACGCGTCCCGTTATTGGAGTAGATGGACGACCCGTTATTGGAGCGGATGGACAGCCCGAGATGGAAGTTGTCACGCGACCCGTTATTGGAGCGGATGGACGACCCGAGATGGAAATCGTTATGCGTCCCGATGGTCCCGAGATAAAAGATAATAAATTTCAACAAAACCCAGATCTCAAATCTGAAAAAGCAACTCGAATTGAAATTGGTACACGTTACCAGCGCAGCAACGTTGTGGCAGCAGGAGATGAACTATTGCTTTCTGCGAATGCTTACTATGCTGATGTTGATAACTATATTGAAGCTATTGTCAGTACTCAGACTGATAATTTTGCCACATTTACGCAGAATGTCAATGCAGAGCTATCTGGATTTGAGGCTGAGATGGCCTATGATGCCCGGTCCTGGTTCACCTCTGCCAACCTTACGGTTCCCCGTGGCAGCGAAGGGGGAAGTTCACGACAACTGGACAGTATTCCCCAGGATCGTTTCTCTGTAATCCTCGGCCTGAGACCGGATCCGAAATGGGAGATTGGCTTGCGTTCCACCGTGGCTGGCGAGAGAAAGATCGACGACAACGAGGATAACAATGCCAACACCGACAGCTTCGTGACCCTTGATCTATTTGCCAATCTCCGCCTCGGTGACGGTTTTTTATCGGATGCTCTGATTTCATTTGGTATTGATAATATCACCAACCAAAAGTATAAACTTCATCCCAGTGTACTGCCTAGTCACGGCAGATCCGTTAAATTAAATACACAATTTACCTTCTAAATCATGTTGAGTATTTCTTCCATGGCACTTTCTCAATTCTTGAAAATGACTTTTCACGACAAAGCCTTTGCCGGTCCGTGGCGCCAGCTTCGGGCTAGACAATTCATGACAGCAGCCGTCGGTGCGATGGTTGGCCTTCTACTTCATTGGCCAGCCCAGGCCCAAGACTTGACCAGGCGAGTTGTTGTCGCTGGTGGAGATCTCACGGAAATCGTCTTTGCCCTTGATGGTGAAGATCACCTTGTCGGTATTGACTCAACATCCACATGGCCACCGCAAGCACAAGATCTTCCCCAGATTGGCTATGTCAGGCGCCTATCCGCGGAAGGCATTCTGTCTCTGGATCCCGACTTGCTGATTGCCGCCCATGATGCCGGCCCGAATGTGGCGCTGCGGCAGCTTCGACGGGCTGGTGTCCTGGTTGTTCAGGCGCCTGACGTGGACGGCGCCGACGGGGTGGTGGCCAAGATCGGCCTGGTGGGCGAGATTCTCAATCGAGAGGATAACGCCCAGGCCCTGGCAGCGCAGTTTCAAGCCGATCTGGCTGCTGTGCAGGCCAAGGTGGCAACCCTGACCCGGAAACCCCGGGTGTTGTTCATTCTTTCCATCGCGGGCAATGCGCCCATCGTCGGCGGTCGCGACACTGGCGCAGACGACATCATCCGTCTTGCTGGCGCCACCAACGCGGCAGCAGCCGTCAGTGGCTACAAGCCCATGGGCCGAGAAGCCATTCTGGCGGCGCAGCCGGACGTGCTGCTGATGATGGATCGTCACGCTGAAACATTCGGTGGCGCAACGGCAATCCTGAGCCGTCCTGAATTCGCCCTCACCCCCGCCGGTCAGGCTGGTCATGCTGTGACCATGGACGGCTTGCTGCTGCTGGGCTTTGGACCCCGCACCCCCCAGGCTGTCGCCCAACTGGTTCGGGCCCTTCAGCCCCAGGCTGCTGTGGAAGCCGGTCTTTAATGCATGGGAGAACGTTGAAGAATGGCAAATGTCCGTCGGCGCCAGCAGTTATGGATTATCTTTCTGCTGTTGGCAGTTGGTCTTTTGGCCGTGGCTGCCTTGACGTTAGGCCCTGTCGCCATCCAACCCGACCGCCTGTTGGCCACGCTTCTTGGCCAGGGGGACACGACGGAAACCGCTGTCCTTTGGGTCATTCGCTTGCCGCGGCTCCTGCTGGGTCTGGCCGCCGGCATCGCCTTGGCCCTCTCCGGTGCAGCCCTGCAAGGCATTCTGCGCAACCCTCTGGCCGATCCAGGGCTCATCGGCATCACCGCTGGCGCCTCCCTTGGCAGTGTCACGGTCATCGTTCTCGGAGAAGCAATTGCAGACTCTTTGCCCATGACACTCAGACCATGGCTCTTGCCGATTGCGGCTTTTCTGGGCGCGGCTCTGGTGATTGCGCTTGTGTTTTCCCTGGCGCAGCGCGGTGGCCAAACATCTGTGGCAACCTTGATTTTGGCCGGCGTGGCGATTAATGCCACAGCCTCTGCAATCATTGGAGGATTGGTGTATATCAGCGATGATGATCAGCTACGGGATCTGACGTTCTGGACCATGGGCGCCCTGGCGGGCGCCGGCTGGCCGTTGGTGCTCATGGCTGTTGTCCTGACCGCCCTGTCGGCTCCCTTGCTGGTGGGGCAAGCCCAGGCACTGGATATGCTGCAGTTGGGAGAGCGAGCCGCGTTTCACACGGGCCTGGACGTGGAGCGCTGCAAGCGGCGTGTGGCGCTGGGAACAGCGATCGCTGTTGGCGCCGTCACCTCTGCCGCTGGTCCCATTGGCTTTATTGGTCTGGTGGCTCCCCACTTGGCGCGCCTCATCTTCGGACCACGCCACGCCGTTCTGCTGCCGACAGCGATCCTGATGGGAATTTTCCTGGTGCTGGCAGCAGATCTTGCGGTCCGCTTTGTGGCGCCCCCAGCGGAGCCGCCCCTGGGTTTGGCCACCAGCTTGATTGGGGGACCGTTTTTTCTTTGGCTGTTACTGCGCAGCCCGATGGATCATCAACGAAGGAATTAATTGTGCTGGAAGCTGCCGATGTCTGCGTGATGCGGGGCCGACGGACCCTTTTGAAGGGGATCAACCTGCGGCTGCAGCCCGGGCAGATCACCGCTGTGATTGGCCCCAACGGTGCTGGCAAGTCAACGGTGTTGGCCTGTCTCTCGGGAGCATTGATTCCCGTGCGCGGCACACTCCGATTGGCCGGGGCGTGCCTGCATCAGTTGTCTGCAGCTGAGTTGGGGCGCCGCCGTGCTGTTCTTGAACAATCGCCAATCGCCCCTGCCGGATTCACGCTGAATGCGCTGGTGGAGTTGGGAATCCCTTGCCAGGTGCCGCCGTGGCAAGCCCGGGCGCTGGTTGGTCGGGCCCTCACGGCTGTGGGCCTGGCTGAGCACGCTCGTCAGACGATTGATGTCTTGTCGGGCGGTGGACAACAGCGGGCCCATTTGGCTCGTGTTCTGGCGCAACTGTGGGCAGGGCAGGCCCTGGGTGGTGGACATTGGCTTCTTTTGGATGAGCCCACAGCCCACCTGGACCTGGCCCACCAGGCCGCTGTCATCCGCATTGCCCACCAGGCGGCAGCGGCAGGGGCCGGGGTGGTGGTGGTGGTCCATGACCTGACCGTTGCCGCTGCTCTGGCAAGTCAAGTTGTCCTGATGCAAGACGGTTGTGTGGCGGCCTGGGGACCGGCAGACCAACTCTTGCAGCCCATGGTTCTAGAGCCAGTCTATGGTCTGCCCCTGTTGCGCAAGGAACCCACAGCCGGAAGAGCGGCAATCATCCCCCTCTTCCCTGTCCGGTAAAGCCCCAAGGGTGAGGCTGGTTTGCGGCCACAGTGGTCGCCACAAACCAGCCATAGGCAGGAGGGCGAACACCTGGGAGGTGGCTCCCGGCCGCCACGGCCTAGGCCTGACTCGTGTCCTGGTTGTTGTCGCACTCGGCCAAATCCGGTGTTTGGTGGAGAAGGCGGTTCAAGCGCAAACGGTCGGGATTGAGGGGGTCAGGGGCTAGTTCACCGGCAATTTCCCGAAACTTGCCTTCCACGGAGTCAGGTAGCTTGACGGTGAAAATTCGCTCCAGCAGTGCCTCTACGGAGAAGAGGTAGGCATTGATGTTCTCCAGTTCGGCAATGACGGCATGCTTCCTGCCCATCTCTTCATTGCCGGCTGCGCTGTCTCCACAGCCAATTGCTTTGGCCTCCGCCTCCTTCTGCAATTCCTCCAGAGCACGTACCGCCAGGGTGCGGAACGATTGCAGGGAAGTCCAGATTAGCTCTTGTTGGTGTCGCAGTGTGGGGTATTCGCGGATCAGGCGGTCATGCTCTCGGTAAAATCGCTTGCAATCCGGACACTGGCAGCATCTCTCGGATGGTACAGACAAGTTTCCACCTGGAACTGATTGTACTTTAGCAAGGAAGTGACGCTGATGGCCAACTTCCGACACGAAAAAGACAAATTTCCGGCCAAAACCCGGAATTTCGGCAACGGGAACGCAGGATTTAAGGTGCCGGGGAGACTGACGGCCCTGGTCGGGGACTATTTGAGGTGGGGCATGTCTTCACCAAAGTGCTCGGGAAGTGGAATTTCCTCGGGAAGTGGAATTTCAATAGAGCTGACCAGCTGGATTGCATCTCGCAAACGCATGGCATCCGCAAACCATCCCATGGCCTGCTCCGTGTTCCCGCGCCGTTCCGCGTCACTGGCCTGTTCCTCATGGGCCTCTGCCAACAGGGCAAGCCAACAGAGACTCCGAGCTTGCACCACCGAGAGGTCCAGCTCCTCAATCTGCTCATGGATGATGCGGTTACTTTCCTGCTGCACCAGCAGCCTTAGGCGCAGAGCATGAAGCTGGGTCACAGTCTCACCCGCTAACCCTTTCAGCGTAGCGCACGAAAGATCCTTGACAATGGGGACATGGCCTGGCGAACGGGGCTGGAGGGACTTGAACCCACGACCTTGGCTTTAGGAAAGCCCTGCTCTATCCAACTGAGCCACAGCCCCAACAGCTTCAGAGCGTCACAGGGATGTCACACTGAAGACAACAGAGCCAGACTACTCCATAAGCTGGTGCCGGAAAGGAGGCGAGGCGACCGCGGCACGGCTGAGTTTGCTCAGTGCGTGCTGAGGAAAGTCCGGGCTCCCCCATGGCCAGGCCTGCTGGGTAACGCCCAGTGCGGGTGACCGTGAGGATAGTGCCACAGAAACACACCGCCGATGGCCCCGGCTTTTGCCCAGGCACAGGTAAGGGTGCAAAGGTGCGGTAAGAGCGCACCAGCAGCATCGAGAGGTGCTGGCTCGGTAAACCCCAGCCGGGAGCAAGGCGAAGAACCAAGGTTGGCCATGTGCCTGTTCTGCTCAAACATGCCGCTTGAGGCCTGTGGTAACACAGGTCCTAGAGAGATGGTCGCCCCTGGAGAGGGGTCCATTCCATGGAGACCTCCCAGGAACAGAACCCGGCTTATGTCCTGCTTTCCAACCTCTTCCCTCGCCCCCCAGCGCCAAGCCCGGCTCCAGGCTCTGCTCCAGTGCCTCGGCCTGGATTCCCTCCGGGACACTCCGGCGCTGGGGTTGGTGGAAGAAGCCCTGACCCACCGCTCCGCAGGCTTGGGCATTGACAATGAGCGACTGGAATTCCACGGGGATGCGGTGCTCCGCCTGCTGGCGGCTAGTTTCCTGCGTCAACACTGGCCGGAACTCCCCGTGGGTGAGCTGTCCCGGGTGCGCAACCAGTTGGTGAGCGACCGGGAACTGGCCCGCCTGGGCCAGGCCATCGGCCTCCAATCCTTGATTCACATGGGGGTTCAAGCCCGGCGCGACCCCACGGCAACCACACCCATCCTGGCGCGCAGCTGCGAAGCTTTGCTCGGCGCCCTCCATGACGCCCTGCGGCTTGGCGGCGGGGACGGGTTGCGGGAACTGTACCCATGGCTGGAGCCCCACTGGCTGCCGCTGGTCCGGGAATTGCTGAGCCACCCTCAGCGCCATCATTGGAAAACAGCGCTCCAGGAATGGAGCCAGGCGGTCCACGCCTGCTTGCCCACGTACATCACCGAAGAGGTGGAGCCTGTCCACGGCCATCCCCAGCGATTTGCCGCCCAGGTTCATGTGGCGGGTACACGGCTGGGCCAGGGTCGCGGTCCATCCCGCCGCCAAGCGGAGCAAGCCGCTGCAGCCCAGGCCTGGGCTGCGCTCCACCATCAGCCAGCGTCTCCAGGTTGATGACGTCTGCCATGGCACGGCGGGGCCCATGGCAGGCTTGTGTGGTCCTGCTCCGTTGTTGTCTCGCCATGGCTGACGCGCCACTTCTGCTGCTGGTGGATGGACATTCCCTGGCATTTCGCAGCTACTACGCATTGGCGAAGCACGATGGGGGGCTGAGCACCAGCGGTGGCATCCCCACCAGCGTGACCCATGGTTTCCTCAAGGCACTGCTGGAGGTTGCCCAGGAGTTGCAACCCCAGGGGGTGATCATCGCCTTTGATACCGGGCAACCCACCTTTCGCCACCAACTGGATACCGCGTACAAAGCCAACCGTGGGGATGCGCCGGAGGAGTTTCACCAGGACGTGCATAACCTGCAACACCTGCTCCAGGAGGCCCTGAGGCTTCCTGTATGTACAGCCCCTGGCTTTGAGGCCGATGACGTGATTGCTGCCGTGGCTCGCCACGCTGTGGAGCGGGACTGGCGGGTGCGCATTCTCAGCGGGGATCGGGACCTGTTTCAACTGGTGGATGACCAGAAGGACGTGGCCTGCCTCTATATGGGCGGCGGACCCTATGGGGGGCGTGGCATCAGTGTGGTGGACGAGGCGGCAGTGCGGCAGAAACTGGGGGTTGCCCCTCACCAGGTGGTGGACCTGAAGGCTCTGACCGGCGACAGCAGCGACAACATTCCCGGCGTGCGGGGGATCGGCCCCAAAAGTGCCGTCACTCTGTTGGCAGAGTATGGAGACCTGGACGCCATCTACAGCGCCCTGGTGACCGTCAGGACCAGCCTCGCGAAAAAACTGGACGCTGATCGAGACAGCGCCTTTCGCTCCCGCACACTGGCCCGTATCCGTGTGGATGTGCCGCTGGCGGAGCCGCCCCGTCTGGCCCTGGCGGGCCTGGATGCCACGGCCCTGGCCACCCGGTTGCGCCAGTTGGAGTTGCGAAGCCTGGGCCGGCAACTGGAGGCATTTCGCCGCTGCTTTGGCGGCGACGCCATGGCCCAGCCCCATGGACTCCAACCCGGTGCCGACCACGAGACCAGGGAAGACTCACAGGGCCTTCCATTGAATGGCGGTGACCCGATTCTCCGTGGTCCCCGGCTCGAGCCCCGGTTGATCACCACGGAGGCGGCGTTGGTGGCGCTGCTGGAGCGCTTGGAGGCATCCACAAATCTAGCCGAACCCGTGGCCCTGGATACGGAAACCACGTCTCTCAATCCCTTTCAGGCCCAGCTTGTGGGCATTGGCGTCTGTTGGGGAGAAAACAACGACGACATGGCCTACATCCCCCTGGGGCACCAGGACACCAGTCCCCAACTGGATGCGGATCTGGTGCTGTCCCGCGTGGGTCCCTGGCTGGCCAGTGACGCACACCCCAAATGCCTGCAAAACGCCAAATACGACCGTCTCGTTCTTCTGCACCACGGCGTACGCCTCAATGGGGTGGTGATGGATACCCTCCTGGCGGACTACCTGCTGGATCCCGCTGGCCGCCATGGCCTCAGCGATATGGCGCAACGTCACTTCGGCTTTCTCCCCACCAGCTTCCAGGAGTTGGTGGGTAACCACAAGACGATCGCTGCCGTGGAGGTGACGGCCGCAGCCCACTACTGCGCCATGGACGTGCATCTGACTCGCCGTCTCGCCACCGTTCTCCGCCAGGCCCTGGCCACGGCAGGCCGCCAGCTGGAACAGCTGTTCACCACGGTGGAGATGCCCCTTGAGCCGGTGCTGGCCCAGATGGAGGCCACCGGCATGTCCATTGACTGCAGCTATCTGCAGACGCTCTCCCAACAACTTGCCGAGCAATTGGAGCAGTTGGAGCAGCAGGCCTACGGGGCGGCAGGGTGCTCCTTCAACCTGGCCTCACCCAAACAACTGGGGCAGGTTCTGTTTGAGACCCTGCAACTGGATCGGCGCAAGTCCCGCAAGACCAAAACCGGCTACAGCACTGATGCCGTGGTCCTGGAGCGCCTGGCGGGGGATCATCCGGTGGTGAGCATTCTCCTGCAGCACCGCACCCTCAGCAAGCTGAAAGGCACCTACGTGGATGCCCTGCCAGCCCTGGTGGAGCCCACAACCGGTCGGGTGCATACGGATTTCAATCAAGCGGTCACCACCACTGGGCGCCTCTCCAGCAGCAACCCCAACCTCCAGAACATTCCCGTCCGCACAGCCTTCAGCCGTCAGGTGCGCCAGGCGTTTCTTCCCAAACCCGGGTGGCAGCTGATCAGTGCGGACTATTCCCAGATTGAACTGCGCATTCTGACCCATCTCTGTGGGGAGCCCCTGCTGTTGGAGGCCTACAACCGGGGGGACGATGTCCATAAGCTCACCGCCCAAGTCCTGCTGGACAAACAAGAGGTGAGCGCCGAAGAGCGCCGCCTGGGCAAAACCATCAACTTCGGGGTGATCTACGGCATGGGTCCCCAGCGGTTTGCCCGGGCAACCGGGGTGGCCCGGGCCGAGGCGCAAACGTTTCTGGACCGCTACCACAGGCGCTACCCGCAGGTGTTTGCGTTTCTGGAGCACCAGGAGCGTCTGGCCCTCAGCCAAGGGTATGTGGAAACCCTGCTGGGGCGCCGCCGGCTGTTTCATTTTGCTCCCCAGGGACTGGGGCAGTACCGGGGGCGCGACCCCATGGCCATCGATCTGCACCAGGCCCGCCGTGGCGGCCTGGAAGCCCAGCAATTGCGCGCCGCCGCCAACGCCCCCATTCAGGGCTCCAGCGCCGACATCATCAAACTGGCCATGGTGCGGCTCCATGGGGTGCTGGCGCCCCTGCCCGCCCAGCTTCTGCTTCAGGTCCATGACGAGTTGGTGCTGGAGGCGGCGCCAGAGGCCTGCGCTCAGGTTATCGACCTGGTGCGGCACACCATGGAAACCGTTCTGCCGTTGCGGGTACCCCTCCAGGTGGAGGCCCGTTCAGGGTCCAACTGGATGGAGGCCAAGTAGCGGGGGCGATCGGCCCGTCCATGGGTTGGCCACGTAACAGGCCAACCCATGGATCCTGGCTGGAAAGCACCGGGACAACCTAACTTGACGGCGACTCCATCGCTCTTCAGTGGTTCTCAGGCTCCACAACACCCTCACCGGTTGCCAGGAGGTGTTTACCCCCCGTCAACCACCCGCTGTCTCCATCTATTGCTGTGGGGTCACGGTGTACGATGCCTGCCATCTTGGCCATGCCCGCAGCTATATCGTTTGGGATCTCCTGCGCCGCTACTTTCGTTGGCAGGGCTTTGCGGTGCGGTTTATCCAGAATTTCACCGACATTGACGACAAAATCATCCGACGGGCTCAATCCGAAGGCAGCAGCGTGGAGGCCGTCACCGAGCGGAACATCGCCGGCTTCTTTGCGGAGATGGATGCCCTCAACATCCTGCGGGCGGACGCTTACCCCCGGGCCACCCGTTGTCTGAATCAGATTCAGGCCATGATCACCCGGCTGGAGGCCAAGGGGGCGGCCTATTCCGCCGATGGGGACGTGTACTTTGCCGTGATGAAAGCCCAACAGTACGGCAAGTTGAGTGGGCGCGATCTGCAGCAGCAGCAGGAAGGGGCCAGCGGGCGGCTGGCGGCGGATGATACGGACAGAAAACACCATCCCTTCGACTTTGCCCTCTGGAAACGGTCCCGACCCGGTGAGCCCGGCTATGCGTCCCCCTGGGGTGTGGGGCGGCCCGGCTGGCATATCGAGTGTTCCGCCATGGTCCATCAGGCGTTTGGGGACACCATCGACATTCACCTGGGTGGGGCGGACCTGATCTTTCCCCACCACGAGAACGAGATCGCCCAGTCGGAAACGGCCACGGGTCGCCCCCTGGCCAACTTCTGGCTCCACAACGGCATGGTCAACGTGGACGCGGCCAAGATGTCCAAGTCCCTGGGGAACTTCACCACCATCCAGGCCCTGCTGGACGAGGGGATCCACCCCATGGCCCTGCGCCTGTTTGTGCTCCAGGCCCACTACCGCAAACCCCTGGACTTCACCCGTGAGGCCATGGCCGCCGTCGCCAGTGGCTGGGAGGGGTTGGAGAGTGCCTTGCAGCTGGGTGAGCGCCACGGCGCCCAATTGGGCTGGAGGGATCCCCAGCGGCGCTGCCCGGACCAACACGAAGCCTTTGCCATGGCGCTGGATGATGACCTCAACAGCTCCGGCGCCCTGGCGGTGCTGTTTGCCCTGGCGCGCCCCCTGCGGGCGTTGGCCCATCGCCTCCAGCGGGGTGGAGATGTGACGGCCCAGGATCATGGGCTGGAGGGGACCTGGCGCAGCCTGGTGGAGTTGGCCGGGGTGCTGGGGCTGGAGGCCGGCGCCGCCACGGAGGACGCCCCAGGAACTGGGGACGACGCCACCGTTGTTGCCGCCATTGAAGAGCGCCGCGTTGCTCGGCAGAACCGGGACTTTGCCACGGCAGACCGCATCCGCGCCCAACTGCTCTCCCAGGGGATCACCCTCGTTGACGGTCCCGACGGCACCACCCACTGGCTGCGGGCTTGACCAGCCAGTGGACGAGATTTTAAGGGCGTGTGTGGCTTGTGGGGGGTTAAGGGTCAGGGGTTAGGTGTTAAGGCTTTCGCTGCCAGGGTTTCCACCAGGCGATCTACTTTCCCGTCAAGCCTTTGGTTGTCAGCCGGCAGGTCATCAATTCGTTTCATAGTCAGCCCTACCCCTGCCAGGATCACTGCTGGCTGTAGCAGCGTTGTCAGCCATTCTCCGAGTTCAGGTGGTACGGCAGGCGCATCGGGCTGGCTCTGCGTTCACCCATCCTCAACCAGGAGGACGGCAAGATTCGAATCCGTGCATTGGGGTCTGCCCCGGCATCCAGCAGCAGCTTCGCCACCGCTGGGGTCTGCGGCCAATCAACCACCCAGTGAAGAGGGGTGAATCCATGGGGGCAGGGCCAAGCGGTTGCACTGATCCAGGGTCCATTTCGCCACGGCATCCACCAGGGCAACAACCCTCGAAGCCAGCAGCGCCAGGATTCCGCCCGCCTGGCGACGGCCGCTGCTGTTGCGGGGGGACATGGCTTCCTTCCATGTGGGGGCATGGGCAGAGTACCCCGCCTACCCGGTAAGGACGCGGTGACCTGTGGCGGGGGGTTGGCGGGGGGCCTTGCGCAGCATCTCCATGATCTTCAAGGGGAGGCCCTTCATTTCATCACGGAGTTCTTTTACGTCTTTCCTACGTCTTTCCGGATCTCCTTCTGGTCTTCACGCAGGTCGTCAATCCTCTTGCCAAGTTGGTTCACAAGCTGATTGATCAGGCATTTTACCACAGCCACGATGACTGCTGGCGTCAACCATTGATGGAGTCCAGGGGGAGGGTAGGCAACGGCTGGCTGGATCCACGTTGGTCCTAATCCAATGGCTGCGCGCTTAACCAGCCGGTCACAAGGTGTTGCATCTGCGCTGCTGCGACATGATACGTTGATTACATTCCTGTAGACGGCCACTGTGGTCGGCAGGATTGACGTCTCAGCTCAGTGCCATCAACGGCAGCATCCTTTCCCAATGCTGCTGAAGGCCAGGCAAAGGGTTGCCGTCGCTCCCAGGACAACCCTTTCCCTGTCTCTTCTTTCATGACTCCCGACCCCCTGTTGTCGGCTGGTTCACCAGCCGCTGGCTTTGCTGCCTTTGGCTTGCGCGACGAACTGATCCAGGCTCTTGCCGCCAGTGGCTATCGCCAGCCCTCGCCTGTGCAGGCCCAGGCCATCCCCCTGCTGCTGCAACGCCGTGACCTGATTGCCCAAGCCCAGACAGGGACGGGCAAAACGGCGGCCTTTGCCCTGCCCTGTCTCCACAACCTGGATGCCCAGCAACGCTGTTGTCAGGTGTTGGTGCTGACGCCCACCCGGGAATTGGCCTTGCAGGTGGCCAGGTCCTTTGCTCGCTATGGGGAGCAACTGACCCAGGTGCGGGTTCTGCCCATCTATGGGGGCAGTGATTTTCGTCCCCAGATTCAAGGGCTGAGGCGCGGCGCCCAGGTGGTGGTGGGGACCCCAGGACGGGTCATGGATCACATGCGTCAAGGTACCCTCAGCCTCGATGGCTTACGGGGTCTGGTGCTGGATGAAGCCGACGAGATGCTGCGCATGGGCTTCATTGACGACGTGACCTGGATCATGGAGCGGACACCCCCGGAGCGTCAACTGATGCTCTTCTCCGCCACGATGCCGCCGGAAGTGCGCCAACTCTCGGGGCGGTTTCTCCAGGATCCCGTTGAGGTCACCATTGCCACATCCAAGGCTGATACCCAGCGCATCCGCCAACAACTGCTCATGGTCCATGCCAACCAGAAGCTGCAGGCGCTGGTTCAGGTGTTGGACACGGAAGCCAGTGAAGCCACCATGGTGTTTGTGCGCACCAAGCAGGCGACGGTGGACGTGTCAACTGCGCTGGACAGCCATGGTTATCGCTGCGCAGCCCTCAATGGCGACGTGGTGCAAAGCCAACGGGAGCAGGTGATTGAACGGTTGCGCTCTGGCCGTGTGGACGTGGTGGTGGCCACGGACGTGGCAGCCCGCGGCATTGACGTGGAGCGCATCACCATGGTGATCAACTACGACGTTCCCCTGGATGCCGAGGCATATGTTCATCGCATCGGCCGCACGGGACGGGCTGGGCGGCAGGGACGGGCCCTGTTGCTGGCTACACCCCGAGAGCGGCGCCTGGTTCAGGCCATTGAGCGCGCCAATGGTCAGCAGTTGGAGATGATGGAGCTGCCCGATGCCGACACGGTCAATCAGCGACGGCGCCAGCGCTTCAAGGAGCGTATCCTTGCGGCGCTGGATGGCACTGATGTCCCCGTCTTTGAACAGTTGGTGCAGGAGTTGAGTGCAGAAAAAGGTTTGCCTGTGGAGCACATCGCCGCCGCTCTCGCCCAGTTGGTGCAGGGCGCCAAGCCGTTTGCGTGTTCTGCCGAAGAGCCTCTGCTCCCCTTGAAACCACGACGCCAGTCCCGGCCGCTGGCGGCCCACATGGAGCGCTACCGCATTGAGGTGGGCTGGAAACATCGGGTCAAGCCCGGCAATATTGTGGGCGCCCTGGCCAACCAGGCGGGTATCCGTGGGCAATCCATTGGTCGAATTCATATTTTTGACGAGCACAGCACCGTGGATCTGCCCAAGGATTTACCGGAAGACCTGTTTGCCACGCTGCGCACCATGCGGGTGGTGAGCAAGCCGCTGCGCATTCGCAAGCTGGAGGCCAGCATGGTGTAGGATCCCCTCCCCCTGCCCTTAGCGCTTTTTCTCCAGACCCAGGTAGAGCAGGAACCACAGCAACGCCAAGGCCCCCGCGCCAGCCGCCACGGCAATCCCAAGAGGATGATCCCAACGGAGCAGGCCCGCAAACGCCACCAGCAATGCACTGCTCACCATGCGAGACCCGTCACGGCGGTTGTCGGTAAACAGTCGCTGCAGGAACGGGAGCATGGATCTCGGTGGTGAAGTCATGGAGCAGCTAGCGTAAATCCTGCGCTCTCAGGGCCAGGGATGCCTGGGCTTGACCTTGGAGAAGGGCGAGCGCCATGGTGCTCGCCCAGCGCAGTTGCTCCCCGTGGGAGGAATGTTGCAGAGCTTGCAGAGCGTCCTGTTGATCTGTGAGGGCCAACTCCCCCATGGCCACCGCCGCGGCAATGCGGGACTTCCGGTATTGGGGGGCGGTTTGCTCCAACCCCTGTTTCAGCCAAGCGCTCCGCCCATGGTGTCCCCCCAGACCCACCAGGCGCATGAGCATGTAATGGCCGCCATAGTCGCTGCCGTAGTGGTGGTGCAGTTGCTCCAGGATCACAACCTGGCTGGTTCTGGACTGCTGAAGGATGCCTGCGGCGGCGCCGTATTGACAATTCTCGTCCCGTTGCAGCAACAACCGGATCCACCCAGCGGGGGTATTTTCCGTGGGTTCGGGTTGGCCAATGAGCCGCAGCCTGCGGGGGTCGTCACGGCAGAGTTCATCCAGGAGGGCTGCCACTGACTCGAGAGCATGGCCGCTGGCCAGGGCACGACGGGCCAGGGAAAACGCCGTCAGGGACCGCAGGGGCATGGAGACCGGTGTCCGCACCACCGCCGCCAAATGCTCCGGTTGGGCCGCCAGGCCCAGGTCGATCACCGCTATGCGCCGCTGTCCCGCCTCCGGATCCTGGAGGCGGCTTACTACAGGCTGCAACAGAGTTCCCGGGCCTCCCTGGCGCACCAGACAGGCCCGGGCTGCCCCATCCAGGAGGCGGTCCGGATGGTTGATACAGCTCTCCACAACATCCCTGGCGCCATGGAGTTCCAGACGGGTGAGGCACTGAATCACGGCGCGCTGTTGGGTCCCAGGGCCATGCAATGCGCCCACCAGGGCTTCGGTGAGTTGGTCCGGGTCCATGGTTTGACCGGCGGCCCAGAGTCGGGAGAGGCTATTGGCGGCACTGACCACCGCCCCTGCGTCATCGCTGTTGAGGGCCTCGACCACCCGCGCCACACTGCGGGGATCGGGGCGACGCCCCAGGGCCTCCAGGGCTTTGCGACGGGTGAGGCGCTCATTGATGTCGTGGCCGCGCCATGCCGATGCCGCCAATAGAGCGTTGAGGGATTCCGGGCTGCTGGCGGCTCCCAAACGGGTGGCTGCCACGTACTGCAGGCCAGGGTTGGGCAGGTTGGCCGCGGTGCTGTGCAGCACCTGAATGGCCTCTTGCTCATCCATCCAGCCGAACAGGCCGTCAAAGCGCTCAGCCATGGGCATCGCCACGGGTGTTGCCGCAGGCGTCCCTTGCCGCCAGGCTCTCGCGGGTGGTGCAGCGGGCCAGGCGATTCCAGCAATCCAACTCTTGATAGGACCGTGACAGCAGCTCATCCCGAAAGCCTTCCAGCCCCAGTGCCCCTGTGAACACAGCCCCCGCAATGCTCCCCACCCCGGTGAAGTCCGCCCCCCGCAGATCAGCGGCCCGGAAATCACAGCCCTCCAACTGGGCATAGGCAAAGCGGCTGCCCGTCAGCAGCGCACCACAGAAGCGGCTCCGGCGCAGGTCGCCACTGGCAAAGCCAATGTCCTGCATCAGGGCGCCACGGCAGTCTGCCCCACTCAGATAGATCCCCAACATGAATGCCCCCCGCAGATCCATGCCCCGCAGGTCGGCGGTGTTAAGAAACGCGCCACCCAGCTGTGCCCCAGGTCCCACGGCGCCGGAGCGTGCATAGGCAAAGCCTGGCGGCCAGCGGGTCAACGCGTCGTAGCGCGCCAAACCCAGGTCGGCTCCCTCCAGGCGAGCGTCCCCCAGGTCCGCGCCCCGTACATCGGCGCGGCAGAGCTTGACCCCCCGCAGATCCACTGCCCCCAGTTGGCAGCCCTGCCAGTTGGCGCCTCGCAAATCAGCGTTGCGGTGACCGTTGGGACGACAAGCCTCCATCACGGCGCTGCCCTGTTGTCGAGCGGCCGGGGCTGGTGATCCATGGGCACGATGCTGATGCAGCCTCCCCAGCCTGCGACAACGACAGGGCACCATGGATGTCTCTGCCATAGGTTGTTGCTTTTTTCTCCACCACGCTCAATGGTGGACTTCCTGCGCCTCAGTGCTGGGACCTGGCTATCGGTGCGCAGTGTCCATCATTTTGACTTCTCCCCGGACCAGTCCGGGGAGTCCAACCTGATCATTACCCTGCTGGAGCAGGAGGATGAGGCCGTGCAGCGGGTTTGCGCCCAACAACAGGTTCCCTGTAGCGCCGCCACCATCGGGGCCCGCTTTCATTGGCAGGGCAACCATCGGCAGGGGCCAGCTGATGAGCGCTATGGGGCGGTGCTGGTGGACCTGCCCGGTCCGCACCAGGGCTGTGGTCGTTTGGTGCGGGACGTGGGCTATGTGGAGGCCACGCCGGTAATCAGCCCCTACCGCTTTGACGAGGACGGCCTGCTCACCATTCACACCGTCTATGACCGCAACATCGGGAGCGAGCGCTGCTGGTTTCTCAATGAGGACGTGCGGGTGCGGGTGGGCACGGTCCAGCTCATGGACGGTCCCAACCTGGTGAGCACCGCCACGGAAACCCGTTGCACCCCCCTTGCGGATCTGGAGCAGGTGCGGCGGGTGGCGCAGGGGCGTTGTTAAGGCTCTTTGGGGCGGCAGCCTAACATGGGAGCCATGCCTGGTCCTGCAGCATGTTCACTCACTTCCTGGATAAGCTCGCCGATGACGTCCAGGTGCGCTCTGGCGCTCCCCTGCACCTGCCCAAGGAGTTGGCGGAATGCCGCTCCACCAGGAAGGAAGGGGTGATTCGCAGTTGGGCCTGGTCTTTGCCGGGAATTCGCCGCCTGCGGGCCACCCGACTGGATGCGGGGAACGTGCTTCAGGTGTTCAACGCGGTGGCCTTCCCGGAAACGGACCGTCAGCAACCCTTGTTGGGCATTGACCTTTTGCAATTCGGGTTGCGCGACAAGCTGGTGGCAGTAATGGATTTCCAGCCCTTACGTCAGGATCCCGACTACCTGGAGCACTACATGGGGGGGCTTAAATCCCTGCAGCAACGCTTCCCGGCCTTTGCCATGGGGGAAGACATGCGCCGCTACGACGCCAATCGCTACTTTTCCCCATGGCTGCTTTTTGCCCGCGGTCCGGCGACAGAGCTGAAGAAGAGCCTCAGGAACGCCTTTGAGCTACTGCTGAGCGCCTACTGGACACTTCACGATGCCGAGCAGCCCGACCCCCGCCTGCAGGAGGAGGTGGAAGCGCTGCAGAGCGACTATGCCCGCTACAGCACCCAAAAGGACCCGGCCCATGGTCTCTTTGCCAGCTATTTCGGGAAAAGCTGGGCGGATCGGTTCCTCCATGAGTTCCTGTTTCCTGAGTCCATTTCCACCAAGACCACCCCATGACCTGGCTCTGGCAGCCCTATCTGGACCACGCCCGGCAACGCCTGCAAGCGCGGCTGCCCGACCTGCGGCCCTACCCCATCCCGGAAGGCTTTGGGGAGCGCCGGGCAGAAACGGGCTCAAAGGCCCGTCCTGTTGAGGTAGTGACCCGCAGCTGGGCGGTGCAGGCTCGCGGCATCCGCCAGGCGCGGGCCGCCTGCGTGGCCGCCGACCCCGTCCCCCAGGTGCTGAACCTTGTCATCAACCCTGACCACAACTATGAGTTACCGTTTTTCGGGGCGGATCTGGTGACCCTGCCGGGTGGGCACTTGCTGGCCCTTGACTTGCAGCCCGTTCTCAAGCAGGACGAGCGCCACACAGCCCCAGTCTGGGAGCGACTGGAGCCCGTCTTCCAGCGCTGGCGCCAGCGTCTGCCGGATGGGGGGCCCATCCCGGCGGAGGCACAGCCCTATTTTTCCGACGGGTTCCTCTGGACCCGCCTCCCCCTCAGCGAAACCACCCTGCTGGAGGCGGCGGTCTTCCCGGCGTTTCAGGAGTATCTGGAACTGTACCTGGATTTGGTGGCCGCGGCAGAGCCGGTGCGGCCCGAGCGCGCCCGGCAACTCCTGGCGGGACAGCGGCGCTACACTGACTACCGTGCCGAGAAGGACCCGGCCCGAGGGATGCTCAGCCGCTTCTATGGTGCGGAGTGGACCGAGGCTTACATTAACGACTTCCTGTTTGACCTGCCCCCGGTCGCCTGAGGCTTTAAGCTGAACAGTCGTCTCCAGTCACATCCTTGAATGTCGGAACAGCAGATTCCTGCGTTTCTAGAGCGCATCAAGACAGACAAAAACCTTGCGGTGGCCCTGTTCGACGCCAAAACACCCGCAGAGGTCATCACCCTGGCTGCCAGTGCCGGCCTGGACTGCACCGCTGCCGAGATTAGCCAGTGGCAGGCCACCCGAGCCGTCTCCAGACCTGTAGAGAGCGGCATCTGCGCCAACGGCTTACGTTGGCGCAGTCTCCGTGGTCCCGGTGGACTCTATGTGCAGATTGTGGGAGCCAGGGCCAGCTTTGGACTGTGGTGTCCCAGTCGCTGAGGGATGAAGCCGAGGGTTGTTCCGTCAATGGCCTGCGGTTGAACCAACGGCCACCACTACCGTGAGAAACACCCGCACCAACTCGAAGCTCCCCACAATGGATAGAGCAAGCCCCAACTTCTGGGCCACAGGGGGCACGCCGTTGGCCCAGGCGGCAGAGACCCGTCCCCCGGCAGACCACTTCGTCACTGCCACATCCCGCCAGTAGGCTCCGTAGCGGGGCAGGCTGATATTGAAGGGTACGTTGCCCATGGGGCGCCCGGACAACAGCCGCCGCTGCTGATAGGGAACAGTGTCCACCCCGAAGGTGTTCATGTACTCGGGAGAATTGAGCAGGGCGTCCACCAGACCGGCCAATCCCTCCTGGCCCAGAACAATGGACCAGGCAATTTTTTCTTGCTCCCCGTTCACCTCGCGGCCGAGAAGGCGCTGCACCAGTTGGGCGGCCACGTCGTAGTTGGAGTTGCACTGAACCACCCAACGCTGGAAGCGCTCCGAGAGACACAGGCCGCGCATGAACTGCTGTACGTTGATCTGGCCATTCCTGAGCTGGGATTCCAGGAAAGGCTCACGATCCGCCGCCATGGTGTGGAAAAACAGTTGGCGGTAGGCTGTATTAATCAGCACATCCATGTTGCTGTCATTCTCCATGCGATGGCCGCGGGGCGCCAGGTCTTCCTTGGCAAACCCCGAAACATGGGCATTCATGGATGTTGCCGGATAGGGCAAAAGGCCAAGAGTCATGGAACGTGAAGCCGCAGTGGGCAATAAAACTCCGACGCATCTTAGACGCACGAAACCCCTTGGCACTCAGCGGAGAGCGAGAAATGCGGCAAGGCTGACAGGCTGTCCGTCCTTTCTGGGCAAAAAACTGGACCAGACAATTGTCCCTTGCTCCCCATGCATCTGGCAGCCCAGGAGGCGCTGCATC
The DNA here is from genome assembly GCA_001007665.1 of Candidatus Synechococcus spongiarum SP3. Taxonomy (GTDB): domain Bacteria; phylum Cyanobacteriota; class Cyanobacteriia; order PCC-6307; family Cyanobiaceae; genus Synechococcus_B; species Synechococcus_B spongiarum_B. The sequence goes on from JXQG01000011.1 coordinate 20,775, forward strand.
CCACGGGACGCCACCTCATGATTGGAGTTGGCAAATCAATGACAACCGTTGCTGCCGAAAGACACAGATGACTTCAAAAATGTTCAAAACAGCAGCAATTGCTACATATCATGAAGAATTGTGTTCATTTTTGTAATTTTGACTTCAAATTCCATCTTGCGTGACATCGAAAATTCTGACACTCCACTACGGGAGTTGTCATGTCCTCGTCCTCAATTCGTCGCTGCACAGTGTGCCAAGCCTGCTGGATTGGTCCTCAGCTCTTTTGGTCCACAGGCGCGCCCGGCAACAATCTTGACCTGGCCGGTTTGGTCTGCAATACGGACTACGGTGGCGCTGGCCGCTGCGCCAATCCTGCCAGAGGCCGCCTGGGTGGAGACACCTGGGAGCAGCGGGAAGCCTGGATTCGGGGGATCACCCTCCCTGGAGAGATTGGGTGAGAGCATCAGCGCTTCAGGGCGCCTCCGGACACCTGGGAACTTCAAGGAAAAGCCCTGAAGCGCCAGCTCGACAAATCTCCGTTGCCCCACCCGAAACAGCCTGCTGGCCCATACATCCCCCTCCACGAGGGACGCTCTCAGGGTGACAGGGCACCCCATGGGAAAGGTTGTCCGATTGTTTTGCGTTGCCCGCAGGCGCTGGGGCGCGGTGGGCAAGGGGGCTACGATCTCTTGGGTGGCAATCCCGGGCACCCTGTTGGCAGCCTTCTTTGGCTCGGCAGGCTTTTTCAAGGTGGGTGGAGATGAAAGACCTGAGAGCCGAATTGAAAGCGGATCTCCAGGCCAGTGAAGCCAGGTGGAATCAGAAGATTGACGAGGTGAAAGAGGAACTCAGGGAGACCAAAGACGAAATCAAAGCTCTGCTTCTGGCTCAGACACCCCGTCGGCACAACCTTAAGGTGAACACAGCCCTGCCTCTGACCATGGGCGTCACCATGGCTACTCACCCAGGCGAACCTGTCTCCTGCTGCTGCAGAGCCGCGGGCGTGAGCTGCTCGTAGCGCTCAAAAGGTTGGAGGATCCAGGGACTGGCCGGCAACTCCATGGCCCAGACGTGGGGGCGCATGGCGCTGTGCCCTTTCAGCCAGAGCACAGCGGTGGTGAGGGAGTCTGGGTTGATGGACTGGCGCAGCCACGTGGTTGCGGCGCTCAAGGTGGTGCCCGAATCAGCCAGGTCATCCACCAGCAGCAGGTGGGACCCAAGACGCCTACAGGTGTGTGCCAGGCTCTGCCCCACACGCACACCGCCCTGCTCCCGACCGTTCGCCCTCCCGTAGCTGCTGGCCGCCATTACCACCAGGGGTCGGTCGAAGAGGCGGGAGAGGGTATCACCCACCCGCAGCCCCCCACGGGAGAGGGCCACCACCTGGTCAAAGGGGCAGCCATGGTGGTCAACCAGCAGGGCCAGATGCTCAATCAGGGCATGGTATTGGTCCCAACTCACCACCAGTTCCCCGGCGGTGGGATCAACGAAGGGTTTCACGATTTTGAGCACTTGACGCCAGCTTATCCAGGCGGGCGCGGACGGCTTTGAAATCTTCCCAGGTAAGCCATTTGGGCTCCCCCTTTTGCCGTGATGCGTTGCGCAGGAGAAACGACGGATGGAAGACGGGCATATAGACCCTGTTGTCCCGTTCAATCCACTGTCCCCGCATCTTGGTGATGCCGGTTTTGATGCCCAGAACCCCCGTCATGGCCGTGGATCCTGCCAACAGCACCACATCTGGATTCACCAGTTGAATCTGGCGCTGAAGCCATGGACGACAGTGGGCCATTTCTTCGGGTGTGGGCTTGCGGTTGCCGGGAGGGCGGCACTTGACCACGTTGCAGATGTAGATGTCCTGCTCCTGATCAAGGCCCACGCTGGCCAGGATTTGATCCAGCAACTGACCCGCCCGTCCCACAAAGGGGAGTCCCGTTTCGTCTTCATGCTGACCGGGTCCCTCTCCGATGAGCATGAGCCGCGCCAGGGGATTGCCACGACTGATGACCACGTGGGTGCGGGTGGTGGCTAGCTCACAGCGGCGGCAGCCCAGGCACTCCCTGGTCAAGGCCTCCAGGCTGTCTTCATGCTCCGGAACTCGGGCGGCCGCAGCAGCAGGCGGTGATAGCGTCGGAGCATCGGGAGGATGATCAGGAGGGGCTGCACCCCCAGAGAAAAGGTCGAGTTGGCTACGTTGGGGGCTCATGGGTGCAGTTTAGACCGGGCCGACCATGGGATCTGTGGGGTCCTCCCACAACAGCACACGGTTGTCCTCGGGATCCAGAAGCCATTGCTCCCGACCGAAGGGCGCCTTGCGGACAGGATCCAGCACCTGGGCGCCCAGGGCGATGGCCCGTTGGCGTGTGGGCTCCAGATGGGCACAGCGCAGGCAGAGGGCCAGGCCACTGCTCTGCCGGGATGGGGGGCGCTGGCGTGAAGGGTGATACAACACCATTTCCATTCCCGTGGACAGATGGACGGTGATGGCGCCTCCCGGCACAACAGTGATGGATTCACCGCCAACAAGATCTGTATAAAAGCCAGCCAGGCGCCGGGGATTCTGGCTGGCCAGCACCAAACAACAGCGTGGCGTCACGCCGTCGGGATGGGCATTCTCAGCCATAGGCGGCGATTCCGTTGTGATGGGGAGGCTGGATTACACTGGCAAGACGTGTCACGAAATGTGGTCGCGAAAACACATGAAGTTTGCTGAGAAGGCGCAACAGCTCCAGCCTTCCCTCACTCTGGTCATCAGCGCCAAGGCCCGTGACCTGCAGCAGCGGGGGAAAGACGTTTGCAGTCTCAGCACCGGTGAGCCGGATTTTCCGACGCCGTCCTTCATCTGCAGGGCCGCTGAAGAAGCCATGAAGGCCGGCCACACCCGCTACGGTTCAGCGGCAGGGGAACCCTGCCTGCAGGAGGCCATCGCCAACAAGCTTCACCAGGACAACAAGCTGACCTACAGCCCTGATGAAATCATGGTCAGCAACGGCGCCAAGCAAGCGCTGTACACCCTCTTTCAAGTGCTGCTGGATCCTGGTGACGAGGTGATCATTCCAGCGCCCTACTGGCTCAGTTATCCCCCCATGGTCCACCTGGCTGGCGGCCGCAGCGTGATTGTCCCCACCCGCCAGGATCGGAACCACCAACTCGGCGCGGCGGCCTTGGCGGCAGCCATCACGCCCCGCACCCGGCTGCTGGTGCTCAATAGCCCCACCAACCCGACGGGCACGGTCTATCCGGAGCAGGCTCTGGCGGAGCTGGCCAGTGTGCTGCGCCAGCATCCCCACGTGGCGGTGGTCAGTGACGAAATCTATGAATACATCCTTTACGGCCAAAGCCGTCACGTGAGCTTTGGCGTCGTGGCTCCGGACTTGGCCGAGCGCACCTTTGTGGTCAACGGCTTTTCGAAGAGCTGGGCCATGACCGGGTGGCGGCTGGGCTACCTGGCGGGCCCTCAGCCCGTCTTGCACAAAGCCGTGGCACTCCAGAGCCAGAGCACCAGCAATGTGTGCAGCTTCGTGCAATACGGAGGTCTGGCGGCACTCCGTGGCTCGCGGGAGTGCGTCCACACCATGGTGGCCGCCTTTGCCCGTCGACGCCAAGTGGTGCTTCAGGCATTGGGATCCATGCAGCACGTCCATGGCCTGGCGCCACAAGGCGCCTTCTACGCCTTTCTCAACATTGCCGCCACCAATCTGAGTTCCGTGGTGTTTTGCGAGCGTCTTCTGGCAGAAGCCGGCGTGGCCATCGTGCCCGGCGCCGCCTTTGGAGACGACCGCGCTGTCCGCCTCTCCTTCGCCACGGACGCTATCACCTTGAAGCGTGGTTTGAAACGGTTGCAGGAGTTTCTGGCCGGGCTGTAGGAATCCACCTTTTGGAGGATAAATTTTCAGCATTTAGGGGGATGCCGTCCGTCCACAATTCGTAGACCGTAAATAGGCTTGCTTGATTTCAATGACATCGCATGGGACGCACGACGTTGTCACGGAGACACGTCAACTCTTTACTGTATTGATTCAAAATCGTAACCAAAACCGTGATACATTTGGTATACGAAACCGTATTGTTGAAGTGAACAGTCTTCTGGTTCGACAAGTAGCCAATCGCATGGTTCATCGTTGTAGCCTGGATTTTGATGATCTGGTCCAGATTGGTCATCTAGGGTTAATCAAGGCCGTGGAACGCTTTGATCCCAACGCCGGCTATGCCTTCAGTTCCTTTGCCGTGCCACTGATCCGTGGTGAGATTCTTCATTATCTCAGGGATCGTGTGAGTCTTGTTCGTGTCTCGCGCCGCTTGTTGGAGCTCCATTCCCGTGGCACCAAACTCCAGGAGGCCATGGCCAGTGGCTCTGGCCGGTACCCCACGGAGTCGGAGCTTTGTGCAGCGCTGGAGATCACCCCCAGGCGGTGGCAACAAGCCTGTCAGGCCAAGCGAAGTCTGCGGGTCTGCAGTCTGGATCAATGTGTCGGCGCCCTGGAAGATGAGCGCGAAACGCTGCGTCTGATGGAGGCGCTGTCAGCGCAGCCCCAGGAGGAAGACAGCTCTGAACTGTATGCCCATCTGCACTATTTCGTCGCACGTCTGGGGGCCGATGCACAGCGGCTCCTCAGGTGGCGTGTTTTTGAAGGGCTCAGCCACCGGGAACTGGCCCATCGGGAAGGCGTCAGTATGCGGGTGATCAGCCGGCGGCTCCATACCACCTTGCAGCAGCTTCAGCTCCAGCTCCAGCCCATGGTTATTGAGCCTGCCCCCCTGCGACCACGGCAGCGGCGCTGCCCCTCAACGCCAACCCATCCCCACCGCGGCGCCCATGGCCAGTAGGGCTGCCACAATGGTGAGGGCAGCGTTAACCAGTTCGTTGGTGAGCCACGCCACGCGCCCCTGCCATGTGGCCCCGATCCAGCTCTCCACCAGGGTGGCCATGGTGGCTGCAGCACCCAGGAGCAGAAGCTGCGCCAGGGGACCAGGACCAATGGAGGGCTTCAGCAGGGCCAGGGCCAGGGCCGCATACAGGACAATGGCCGCCACGCCAGCAACCGTACCGATGATACTGACGGCTCCGTCCGTGCCCACTGGCACGGGTTGGAGGGTGGTGATCAGCAGGGTGCGTCCCCCCCAGCGCTTGCCAATTTCACTGCCCCATGTGTCCCCCAGCTTGGCGGCAAAACTGGCTACAAAGCCCAGGGTCAGTAGAGATCCTGCCCCGGCAGGCGCCATGGTCATGAGCACGGCCAGGCTCAATCCCGTTGCCGCAGATCCCCACAGGTTGCATGGACCGCGACGCCCCCCGCGGGCCTCTGCAAGCTGGAGAGCCTGTTTGTGCTTGAGGCCGAGGCGGGTCACCGCTGAACCCAAGACCAGGTAAAGGACAACCGTGAGCCAGCCAGGCCAGCCCATGGTTCCCCAAAGCACGGTGCCCAGCGCTCCCCCATGGACCCAGCCTCGGGCGGTGAGCACCGGCAGACGATGGAGCAGAAGGATGAGACCCCCGTTCACCAGCAGTCCCGCCCACCAGGGATTGAGAGATGCAACCGAGATCATGGGGTCAATGTACAGGCAGGGGCCGTGGAATGCACCGAGATCCCGGCGGCCCTATGGGCATTGGGACAGTTTTTCTGCTGGCGGCTACTGGCGCTTGCCCCCAGGATTGGCCCTACGATTCCCTGATCCATGCAGCGCTTGATGTGAGCTTCGTTGCACTGCACAATCACAGTGACTACAGTCTTCTGGACGGAGCCTCCCAACTGCCTCAGTTGGTGGAACGTGCCAAGGCGTTGCAGATGCCCGCCTTGGCCCTCACCGACCACGGGGTGATGTATGGAGCCGTTGAGTTGTTAAAACTTTGCCGCCAGGCAGGCATCAAACCGATTATCGGCAATGAAATGTACATCATGAACGGTTCTATTAGGGCGCCACAGCAAAAACGCGAGCGACGTTATCATCTGGTGATCCTGGCAAAGAATGATGAAGGCTATCGTAATCTGGTGAAGCTAACCAGCATCAGCCACTTGCAGGGAATGCGTGGCAGAGGAATTTTTAGCCGACCCTGCATTGACAAGGATTTATTAAAAAAGCACAAAGAAGGGCTCATCATTTCCACGGCGTGCCTTGGGGGTGAAATCCCGCAAGCGATTTTGCGGGGACGATTGGATGTGGCCCGCGAAGTGGCCACGTGGTATCGGGATTGCTTTGGAGAAGATTTCTACTTGGAAATCCAGGACCATGGCTCCCATGAAGATAGAATTGTGAATACAGAGATTGTCAAGATTGCCCATAGGCTTGGTATTGAGATCATCGCCACAAACGATGCCCATTACCTGAGCAATAAAGACGTGGAAGCCCATGACACCTTACTTTGTATTCTCACAGCCAAGATGGTGACAGACGAGAAACGGCTCCGTTATACAGGAACAGAGTATCTCAAATCTTCAGAGGAGATGGCGTGCCTCTTTCAGGATCACCTGGAGCCAGAGGTGGTTGAACGGGCCCTGGCCAACACCTTGGCCGTAGCCGAAAAGGTGGAAGACTACGATATTCTTGGCAAATGCCGTATGCCTGACTTCCCCCATTTGCCGGAGCAGGCCACGCCCATTGCCCACCTCCGCGACGTGAGCCGTGACGGCCTTCAACAACGTTTTCAGCAGCCCAACTGGGACGCCATTGTCTCCAAATACAGCACCTACGCGGAGCGGCTGGAACATGAGCTGGACATCATTGAACGCATGGGATTTCCCACCTACTTCCTGGTGGTGTGGGACTACATCCGCTTTGCGCGCCTTCGGGGAATTTCCGTGGGACCTGGTCGAGGCTCGGCAGCAGGGTCTCTGGTGGCTTTTGCCCTGGAAATTACCAACATTGACCCTGTTCATCACGGCCTTCTCTTTGAACGTTTTCTGAATCCTGAACGCAAGTCCATGCCTGATATTGATACGGATTTCTGTATTGAACGCCGCGGCGAGGTGATTGAGTACGTCACCAAGCTGTACGGAGACGATCGTGTAGCCCAAATTATTACATTCAACCGGATGACGTCCAAAGCCGTCCTCAAGGACGTGGCCCGGGTTCTGGACATACCCTACGGGGAAGCAGATCGGCTCGCGAAGTTGATTCCTGTGGTTCGTGGAAAGCCTGCAAAGCTTAAAATCATGATCAGTGATGAGAGTCCAGCGCCAGAGTTTCGAGAAAAATATAAGAAAGATGAAAAAGTTCGTCGTTGGATTGATCTGGCTTTACGCATTGAGGGAACCAACAAAACCTATGGTGTCCATGCCGCTGGCGTGGTGATTGGCGCGGATCCCCTGGATGAGCTTGTGCCCCTGCAGCGTAGTAACGAAGGTCAGGTGATTACCCAATACCCCATGGACGACGTGGAATCCATGGGGCTTCTCAAGATGGATTTTCTGGGGCTGAAGACCCTGACCATGGTTGATAAAGCTCTGGAGTTGATTCAACAAACCCAAAGTAGAAAACTGGATCTCTATAATCTCCCCATGGATGACAAGACCACCTATGGTTTGTTGTCCCAAGGAGACCTGGAAGGCATTTTCCAACTGGAATCCGGTGGTATGCGCCAGGTTGTGCGTGATCTACGCCCTTCCTCGTTGGAAGATGTCTCCTCCATCCTGGCCCTCTATCGACCCGGCCCGCTGGATGCAGGGCTGATTCCTAAATTTATCAACCGCAAGCATGGGCGCGAAAACACCCATGTTGCCCATGACAAGCTTCAACCCATTCTGGAAGAGACCTACGGAATCATGGTCTACCAGGAGCAGATTATGCGCATTGCCCAGGATCTGGCGGGATATTCCTTGGGACAGGCAGACCTGTTGCGTCGAGCCATGGGCAAAAAGAAAATTGCCGAGATGGAAAAACACCGCAACATCTTCACAAGTGGCGCCAAGGATCATGGCGTGGACAAGAAGATTGCCAGTGAATTATTTGATCAGATGGTTCTATTCGCTGAGTACTGCTTCAATAAGAGTCATTCGACAGCCTACGGTGCCGTCACTTATCAGACAGCATACCTCAAAGCCAATTATCCCGTTGCCTACATGGCAGCCCTGCTGACCGTTAACTCTGGAAGCAGCGACAAGGTACAGCGTTATATTGCCAACTGTACGGCAATGGACATTGAAGTGTTACGGCCTGATATCAATGAATCGTGCTTGGACTTCACGCCCGTTGGCCAGCAAATCCGCTTTGGCCTGGGTGCCGTGAAAAATTTGGGGGAAGGGGCCATCAAGCAAATCCTGGACAGCCGTGGCCAGGATGGACCGTTCCATTCCCTGGCTGACCTTTGTGACCGGTTGCCCATGGGTTTGCTGAACAAGCGGGCATTGGAAGCCCTGATCCACAGTGGCGCCCTTGACGGCCTTGAGCCTCAGGGCAATCGAGCCCAGTTGGCGGCTGATATGGAGTTGGTGGTCAGTTGGGCCAGTGACCGGGCCAAGGACCGAGCCAGCGGCCAGGGCAGCATCTTTGACCTTGCCTCCACCACCAGTTCTTCCACGACACACCACCTGGAGAGCGCGCCCAGGGCTGAGGCCACCCCGGAATACGACCTGCGTCGGAAGCTGCGTCTGGAGAAGGAAATTGTGGGCTTTTACCTCTCGGATCATCCCCTGAAGCCGCTACTTGAACCCGCCCGCCTGCTTGCCCCCATCAGCCTTGCTGAACTGGACCAGCTACCTGACAAGCGCAAGGTGAGCGCCATTGTCATGGTGTCGGCGCTCAAGATCGTCACCACCCGCAAAGGAGACCCCATGGGGGTGTTGACGGTGGAGGACTTGAGCGGAAGCTGCGAGGCGGTTGTGTTCCCCAAAACCTACGCCCAGCTCAGTCAACACTTGCGTGAGGACACCCGCTTGTTGCTGTGGGCCAGCGTAGATCGCCGTGATGAGCAGGTGCAGCTGATTATTGACGATTGCTCTGTCGTGGACGACCTCAACCTGGTTTTGGTGACGCTGGAAGCCAGCCGTGCCGGTGATCTTGCCTACCAGAACAAGTTGCGCACGTGCCTGCAGGGGCAAAGCAGCCAGGAGCAGGTTCCAGCCAAAAGTCCGGTGGTCCTTGAACTGTGTGACAAGAGTTCTCGGCGCCGCTATGTGCGTGTTGGCCAGAAGTTTCGTGTCTGCGATCCCGAGGCAACAGTCAAGGCACTCAACCAGTCACACTTTGCGGCTCGCCGCCGCCCCCTCATAAAGGCCTCGGCTGAGGGGGGGTCGCCAGCGGATCCTGAATCCACGATTCTACAACACTGATGTATCAAGAAAGCTGATTAAGGCCTGTCTGGCCCTTGGATCAGGCCACGGCAAGGCAAAATGGGAAGGAACCTGCGTAACCATTTCCCATGTACACAGACTTCACCGCAGCCATCCTGCTCTTGCTCACTGCAGTTCCCTTGGCGGCCGTGGTGGTGGCGGCAGGCTACTGGGCCTATCGGCAGAGGAAGCTGGGCAACGAGCAAGTCTCGCAGCAGCGCTGAGAAGATCCATGGCGTCGTCCTGACGCCATGCCGTTAGCCATCCCGCTTCATGGCGCGCATTGAGGCACGCAACCGTTGAAGATTGTTGCCAAATTGCTCCAATCCCAAGAGGGAACCCGGTCCATCGTCCCAACTGGCGGATAGCACCCCGTAGCTGAGGCCCAACAGGCCCAGAACAAAAAACACGCCCGACACCCCAACGGTGACAATGGGCTCAATCCGCATGATACCCTGGCTCATCAGCACGTAGCTGAGCACAAACACCCCCATGGCCAGCAGGGTGGGCGCCCCGCTCAGCAGGAGAACGCGCCGCACCATCCGGTTGGAAACATGGTCGGGAATGGGGGACCGGCGGGGAGCTGCCTTTTCTCCCGGGTTTCGCGGGGGACGTGTCTTCTGACCCTTCCTCTCCCGAGACAGCCCCACAGCCTCCTCGGATCCGCCAAAACCTTTGGATGGTTCAGCAACTGCCATGGCGCTAGCCCCTGAGCTTCAGGCGCTTGATCAACTCCCGGTAAGCCCCTTCATCCTGCTGGCGGATGTAGCTGAGCAGTCGTTTGCGGCGCCCGATCATCTTCAGCAAGCCCTGGCGGGAGGCATAATCCTGATTGTTGCGTTGCAGGTGCCGGCTCAACTGGCTGATGCGCTCGCTCAGCATGGCCACCTGCACCGGTGCTGAGCCGGTGTCCGTGCCATGGACTTGGTAGTCGTTAATGAGGGCCTGCTTCGTGGCCACCGTGAGGGCCATGGAAATCCTTACGTGAACGAGGTTGGGGCAAAAGCATACCTCACCGTCACCCATGGCCTTGTTGGTGACGGGCCAGCCAGCGCAGGCAACCGCGGATCCAGTCCTCCGGGCTCTTGTCAGCATCCAGGTCCACTGCCACGGCCACCAGCGCCTGATGAACCTCCCTGGGTTCATAGCCCAGAGCCGTCAGGGTCAGCTCCACGTCCTGCCGCAGCGCCCCTGTGGGCAATGGGGCAGCATCCATCAGCGCCACCTCCTCTGCCGGGCCAAAGCGCTCGGCCAGTTTGCGGCGCAATTCCACCGCCAACCGCTCTGCGCTGCGCTGCCCCACCCCCGGCGCCTGGCTCAGGCGTTTCAGGTCGGCCTGCACCAGGGCCTGCACCAGCTCAGGCAAGGGGAAAAACCCCAGCAACCCGAGCGCCAGTTGAGGGCCGACGCCACTGACGCTGATGAGTTCACGAAACAACTCCCGCTCCGCATCCGTCTCAAAGCCAAAGAGCAGCCAGCCATCCTCCCGCACCTGCAAGTGGGTGAACAGGGCCAGCCGTTGGGGACCATCCGACCGCCGCGGCCGCCCCCTCACATGGCTGTGCAAGCGGTGATGCAGCACCACCTCATAGCCAATGCCATGGCACGCCAGCAGGACGCCCTGGCGAGCACCGCGCTGCCAAAACTGGCGCACCTCCCCTTCCAGCCAGCCAATCATGGCCGATTTCAATCTGGGATCAGCCTAACTTGACGGCCCGAAAACGAAGCCGCACATAGTCCATTGTCCACACGCCGTCGGGGCTGCACAGTTGGGGAGCAGTGGTCTTGCTCACCTGGGCCACGATGGCCTGCCCCGTTGTTGGGTCCAGGGGATCCAACAACGTCGCGGCGAACGTCTCCAGCTACCAGCTGAGGGGTCCGGGCACCAGGATAGGAAGAGGGAACAGTCGGATCTCGGTGACTTGGGGTCCATGGTCTTCCAGCAGGTGACGGTACGCATCAGCCGTGGGGAAAAACCACGGATCCCGGGACACTGCATTGATCCCGTGGTGGTGCAGCGCTTGACGGAGGGCCTGACGCACCGTGGCGACGTTGCCGGCGTCGCCCAACTCACCAACAAATCGACCGCCGTCACGCAGCAGGGACCGTACATTGGCAACCACTGCTGCCGCTTCAGGAATCCAGTGGAGCGCTGCGTTGGAGAACACCGCGTCAAAGCTCCCCGCCGGAAGATCCGGACCTGCCAAATGGCGTGCGTCCGCCTGTAGGGCGGAGAGTCCACGCTGCCGTGCCACCTTCACAAAGCCGGCATCCCGATCCACCCCCAGCACATTGCAACCAGAGACGGCCATGTGGGCGGCGAGTGTGCCGTCACCGCAGCTCAGGTCCAGCACCCGCTCCCCAGGGCGTGGGTCCAAAAGCCCCATCACGGCACGGCCAAGCTCTGGCATGCAAGCAGCCCAGCACCGATAGCATTCAGGATCCCAACGCTGTTGATCAGCAGCCATGGTGACTCCCACATTGGCCCCACCCGCAAGTGATCTGGCTCACGCACTGGGCGCTTCACGCAAGGCGACTGGCCCGATAGATGCTACAAGTAAACTGCTGCACTATGGCAAGGCTATAAATGATAGGGAACGAAATGATGCGTGATGCCTAGGACCATTGTCGCTGAGGATGTTCCACCTCGGAGCAAGCGATCAAGTTACCCGCAACCTTTCCAGAGCCGCATGGCTTGCAGGGAGAAAAGGGCACTGGGCGATGTCTTTGGTCTGAAGAATTTCGGTGTCAACCTCACCAGGATTGCCCCCGGCGGCATGTCAGCGCTGATGCACAGCCATAGTCGTCAGGATGAACTGGTTTATGTGCTGGAAGGGGCACCCACACTGGTGACTCCGTCTGACGATGCCCAACTCGGGCCAGGCATGTGTGCCGGATTTCCGGCCAGGGGCGAGGCACACCACATTGTCAACCGCACATCAAGAGACATTCTGATTCTGGAAATTGGCGATCGGAGCGACGGTGATGAGGCCAGCTATCCGCAGGACGATATCCATGCCGCCATGGGGACGGATGGTCAATGGAGCTTTACCCATAAGGATGGAACACCTTACAAAAACGATGGGAGATCTGTCCCGTAACAATGGGTCACCATCACCCGCTGGGCACATTCCTCTGAGATTCACCCCGATTGCTTGGCTCAGGCGCCAGGTGTTGTGGCACGCATCCGCTCTTCCTGCCTGGCCATCGCCAACAGCAAAGATTGGTGCTGACGAGGCAGCGGCAGCGAGTCCGAAAGAGATTCCCGCATAGCCAGGATCATATGAGTCCACAGCCGCCAGCGCACCCCCTAACCCTCCAGCCAGAGTCAATAAAGCGACAACACTATCCCTGGCATCTCCCGCTCATATCCACAACCGGGGTTAACAATGGTGTGCCGACATGATCCGCTTGTGTGCCTTGTCCGTCTCTGCTGAACCTTACCGGGAATCCCCACCATGGCGCCTGCCCGAGGCACTGCCCAGGGCGGAGTTGCAATTGGCTGAGCAGTTGGAGCTTCCCCGGTCGCTGGTGGCCGTGTTGCGCAGGCGAGGTCACAGCGATCCGGCCATTCTGGAGATCCTGGAGCCGGCCCCCGCTCCGCCCCCGGAGCAGCATTTCCCGGATCTGCCCCAAGCCGTCCAGCGGCTCCAGCGGGCCATCGCCAGAAGGGAGACCGTGGCCATCTGTGGGGACTACGACGCCGACGGCATGACCAGCACCGCCCTGCTGATGGGGGTGGTGCAACGGTTAGGTGGAGTGGCCACAGCAGCCATCCCCAGCCGCATGGAAGAGGGTTATGGCCTCAATCCAGCCATGGTGGAGCGGCTCCATCAGGAGGGCGTGGGTCTGCTGGTCACCGTGGATAACGGCATCAGCGCAAGGCCTGCACTGGAACAAGCCCAGGAGCTGGGGGTGGAGGTGATCGTCACGGATCACCATGCCATTCCTGCCCAACGCCCCCCCTATCTGGCCCTCCTGCACCCTGCAGTGACTCCCCCAGGGTCCCCCTATCGGAGTCTGGCGGGGGTGGGTTTGGCCTATCTCCTGGCGCGCTGCCTCTGCAAGCACAATCCTGCGGCCCTGGCCAGCAGCCGGGACCTGTTTTGCATCGGCACCGTGGCGGACATGGCCCCCTTGCAAGGGGTCAACCGGCTCTGGTTGCGGCAGGGGCTGGCCCAGCTTCATCGATCCTCCCTACCGGGGCTCCAGGCCTTGATTCGCTCCGCAGGTCTGGCGGAGCGCCCGCTGGACGAGGAAGACATTGGCTTTCACCTGGCGCCCCGGCTCAATGCCGTAGGGCGCCTGGGGGATCCCCGGCACGTGGTGGAACTGCTGACCACCCCGTCAGAACAGCAGGCCATGGCCATGGCCCAGTTTTGTGAAGACCTGAACCAACAGCGGCGGGATCTGTGTGCCGCCATTGAGGCGGAAGCCTTGGCGCTGCTGGAGGCAGACGGGATTGCCCCTGGAGTCCGGGTGCCGCCGTTCCTGCTGCTGGCCCAGAACCACTGGCACCATGGGGTGGTTGGCATCGTTGCCGCACGACTGATGGAGCGCTTTGCCCGCCCGGTGGCGCTGCTGGCGGGGGACGACAAGGGTGGGTTCCGGGGCTCCGTTCGGGCCCCCCGCTGGTTTGCCGTGGATGCGGCGCTTCAGTCCTGTGGGGATCTGTTGGAGGCCTTCGGGGGACACCCCGCTGCCGGGGGATTCACGGTTGCCCCCCGCCGGGTTGTCCCTCTGCAGGAGCGCCTGGAGCAACGGGCCGCCACGGCGTTGGAACAGGGGGACAGCGCCGTGGTGGTTGCCCCTGAGGCCCATCTGGGTCTGGAGCAGATCAACGGGGCTTTCCTGAAAACCCTTTGCGCCTTGGCGCCCTTTGGCGTGGAGCATCCGGTCCCGCTGTTCTGGGCGCACAACTGCCGGGTTGTCAGACAACAGGCCCTGCGGGGCGGGCACCGGCGATTTGAGCTGGCTTGTGGCGAGGCCCGCTTCCCGGCCGTTGCCTGGCGCTGGCCCCATGGACCGGCGCCACACCAGGTGGATGTGGCGTTCCGGATTGCCTGGGATCGCCGGGGGGCACAGCCCCGGCTGCAATTGGAGGTGGAGGCCCTGCGGGCTGCCCTGCGGGAGGTGGTGCTTCACAAGCAGGGTCGCCAGTATTGGTGCTGTGGCCGGGAGGGCGGCATTCAACTGCGCAACGCCTCTGGCGAATGCCTCACGGTGCCGTGGCCCCTGCCCAAGGATACCGCTCCAGCCTCCAGCGCCCGGCAATCATCTCTCCACCCCTATGTGCGGCAGTTGGCCATCCAGGCAGCCACGGACCTGGGACTGGCCATCTAATTGGGTGGGGTACTCAAAAGTGGAAGTTGCTCATGGCATATCCTCCTGAAAGGTAAAATGGGCCGCCATCGTCTCATCGGTCAATTTTTTAACCAGCACCTCCTGTTGGGGTATGGCGGGCGCACGAAGCAAATCAGTCCAGCACGCATCTCCGGGAAAACGTGCATGCACTGGACCAGAATAAAGTGAGAAATCAGAAGGAGAAGTCAGGCTCGCCGATATGACGTTGACCTCTCCAGCTTTCCATGAAGCAGACCGCAACTTCTCCAGTTTCAGTCCTGTTTGTGCTCCGATGTAGGACATCAATGTGTCTTGTACGACCCATATCGCACGTCCTCCCCACTGATTTGCAATTTCCGACTTGACGATTATTTGGGACACCATACGTGCCCATACCTGCCGCGTATTGATACCGGGTGAGTTGCAACGCTCCGTCAAGCGTCCAGTTGCATACAACACTGCATCACAAAAGGCGGACTTCATGTCTGTCCGCTTCGCTTTGTTGCCTCCAGATGTGGAGGCCGTCATGATTTCAACGATACAGGGAGGTGCATTGCCATTGCGCAGTACATAGTCAAGACGATAGTTGACATACTTATCTCTCAACGTGACTTTCGACCAAACTTGTACAGTCTCGCCTTCGCAGAATCCCGCCAACTTCAACACCCGGTTACGCAAGAGGCGTTGCTGTGGCGATGGGTTGATAGCATCCAGCACAAAGAGACGGTGGGGGCAAGCTGCCCACTGCTCCCTGCCAGATTCAACCGAACACACACCACAAGGAATGAAACCGCCGCCTTCGCGACCTACCGATGAATCAAACAGCAGTGCCAACGGTTCGCGTTTTGCGGGCCAGCGCATCATATCTCGGTTGCCCCCACCGTCACACAAGCGATTGTCCATGTGTGGGCATCGGGCTTGGAGGATGTCTGCACCATAGGCACCGCTTGTGGTGAGGGTGCGCCCGTAAAGCTCGCTAATTATAGACACAATGAGTTCCTTACACTTTGAGCCACTGCCCGAGCCAGTGGGGGAGGAACAGCATTTGCCACTTGGTGGTGCTGATCGAGGTTGGGGACAATGCCCGTTCGTCGTCGAATGGGACCAGTGAAAACATGTGAGTCGGGGAACCCCTGAATGCGGGCAGCTTCCCTTGGAGTTAAATAGCGATTCTCAACCGGGTGATATGGGGTTTCTCCGCAACGAAGCGTGAGGGATAGCTTGCCGCGATCCAGGCGACGAAATTTCGTTGAGTCTTTTGCCGTGAGCCGTTGAACGATTTCCGGGGGGGCTTTGGACTTGGAAAGCCATTCCCCTTCAAGGACATAGGATATCCGTTCACGATCACGGGGCGGCGTGATGTCCACATGATTGGCCACGGCAGGAGGATCAGGTGGAGCAGCGGCCGGGGGCAGGTCTTCCAGGACATCCCCTACCGTCACGTCCCCTACATGGGTTCGCGTGGGAAAGGTGTACCTTGTTCCTTGGGGTACACCAACAAGGATAGCCCGCTTGCGATCCTGAGGCACATGATAATTCACGGCATTAAGTATTGCTATATGCAAATCGTATCCCAATCTACTTAATTTATCTGATAAAATATCCGCAACTTCGTGATTAAGAAATTGAGGAACCTGTTCCATGATGATCGCGATAGGCCGTAGCGTTGAAGCAAAGCGCACCACTTGGAAAGCCAATAAACCCCGGGGATCATCAATTCCTTCCCGTTTCCCGATTTGGCTAAAGGGCTGGCATGGTGGTCCACCATGCAGAAGAGTCAAGCCCCCGGCAGATATCCCCAACAACTCACCTGTCTGCTCGGTACCAAGGCTGCGGACATCTACCTGCAAAACCCTCTTCCCACTTGCATTGCGACGCAGAGTTTCTGCTCCATGGGGGTCTAGCTCTACGGCGCATATCGTCCTGAAGCCGGCCGAGTCAATGCCGATGTCCATACCGCCGGCACCGGAAAACAGGCTGAGGGCAAGGTTTTTAGCGGCCAGAGCATTGGCCATGGGGCAGAAAATCGACAA
Source organism: Candidatus Synechococcus spongiarum SP3 (assembly GCA_001007665.1). Lineage (GTDB taxonomy): Bacteria > Cyanobacteriota > Cyanobacteriia > PCC-6307 > Cyanobiaceae > Synechococcus_B > Synechococcus_B spongiarum_B. Next base: position 37,399 of record JXQG01000011.1, read on the forward strand.
CAGTTGTCCCACTCTACAGGGGGATGAGTCCTGAGTCTGACAGCCCTTGCCTCTGGCCAGGCTCTCTGGTTCAGCGGGCCACTCAAAACAGGCTGCACTGGGCCTGTTGCAGCAGCAGGTGATCGGCCAGCACCAGGGCCACCATGGCCTCCACCATGGGAACAGCCCGGGGCAGCACACAGGGATCATGGCGCCCCTTGGCCGCCAACACCACTGGCGCCCCACTGGCATCCACCGTGTTCTGGGGCTTGCGGATGGTGGAGGTGGGCTTGAAGGCCACCCGCATGGTGATGGGCTCGCCGTTGCTGATGCCGCCCTGGATCCCGCCGGAGTTGTTGGTGGCGGTGCGGATGGATCCGTCACCAGTGGCGAGAAAGGCATCGTTGTGCTCACTGCCCCGCAGCCGGGTGCCGGCAAAGCCCGACCCGATTTCAAAACCCTTGCTGGCCGGTAAGGACATCACCGCCTTGGCCAGGTCCGCTTCCAATTTGTCAAACACCGGCATCCCCAGTCCTGCCGGGCAGTGACGCACCACACAACCCACCACGCCCCCCAGGGAGTCCCCCTCCTGGCCAACGGCCTTGATCCTGCTGACCATGGACTCGGCCACTGCCAAATCCGGACAGCGCACCATGTTGGCTTCCACCTGGGCCGTGCTCACCGTGGAAGGGTCCACCTGGGCCACCAGGTCATGCACCTGCTCCACCCAGGCCACCACCTCGATATTGTGCAGGTGGCGCAGCAACTGACGGGCAACGGCGCCGCCAGCTACCCGGGCGATGGTTTCCCGGGCCGAGGCGCGGCCACCTCCGCTGCGGGCCTGAATCCCGTACTTGGCCTGGTAGGTGGCATCGGCATGGGAGGGGCGGAAGGTCTGCGCCATGGCGCTGTAGTCTTTGGGCCGCTGATCCTTGTTGCGCACCACCATGGCAATGGGTGTGCCCAGGGTGACGCCATCCAGCAGGCCACTGAGGATCTCCACCTGGTCCGCCTCCTGGCGGGGCGTGGTGATGGCGCTCTGGCCGGGACGGCGCCGGTTCAGGTCCGCCTGAATCTCCGCCACGTCGAGGGGCAACCGTGGCGGACAGCCATCCACCACCATGCCCACGCCACCCCCGTGAGATTCACCAAAGCTGGTGAGGCGAAACAGTGTCCCAAAACTGCTGGCCATGGTGTTTTTGCATCAGCTTACGGGATCGGGCCAAGGGTGTGGATCCGCAGGTGGCGGTCAACAAAAAAGCCCCCGCTTTTGCGGGAGCAGAAGGGTTGAAAGGAGCCAGGAGCCTGTACCCCCAGCACCCATACCGCAGGAATTAACTCAACCGATGGTTGGAGCCGTCAGCGCCACGGTGGTGGACTCGGCAGACGCCAGGTCCAGAGGGAAGTTGTGCGCATTGCGCTCGTGCATCACTTCCATGCCCAGGCTGGCGCGGTTCACCACGTCGGCCCAAGTGTTCACCACCCGACCCTGGCTATCCAGGACGGACTGGTTGAAGTTGAAGCCGTTGAGGTTGAACGCCATGGT
>JXQG01000085.1 GCA_001007665.1 Candidatus Synechococcus spongiarum SP3
CCATGGCGTTCAACCTCAACGGCTTCAACTTCAACCAGTCCGTCCTGGATAGCCAGGGTCGGGTGGTGGGCACCTGGGCCGACGTGGTGAACCGCGCCAACCTGGGTCTGGAAGTGATGCACGAGCGCAATGCGCACAACTTCCCTCTGGACCTGGCATCTGCCGAGTTCACCACCGTGGCGCTGACGGCTCCAGCCATCGGCTGATCCGCTCAAAAGCCACTGGACATTGGGATCTCTCGTCCCAATGCCCCCATCCCAACCTTGTTGGGGTGGGGGCATTTCTGTCGTAAGGCTCAATCCACCAGCTGTGGGGCAATGGTCTCCTGGTAGCGCTGCTCACAGGCCTGAATCACCTTCAAGGCCTCTTCCGTATCAAAGAACCCGTTCACCGAGCAGGTGCCGGGTTTTTTCAGGTCCTTGTAGTGCTCCCAATAGTAGGCAGTTTCCTCGCGCCAGTGGTCCCCCAGTTGTTGGTGGCTATGGATGTGGTCCATGCGCTTGTCGTCAGCCAGCACGGCTATCACCTTGTCGTCCACCTCGCCCCCATCGTCAAACTTCATGACGCCAATGATGCGGGCCTCGCAGACCGATCCTGGAATCAAGGGCTCGGTCACACCAACGATCTCCACATCCAGCGGATCCCCGTCCTCGTCCCACGTGGAGGGAATACAGCCATAGGCAAACGGGTAGGACAGCGATGAGAAACCAACCCGATCCAGCTTCAGGTGCCCCGTTTCGGTGATGAGTTCGTACTTGTTGATGGTGGTGGCGTTGAGTTCCACGATCACATTGAGGCGCAACTCCCCCTTATCGGCGAAAGCTGGCAGCACATGCAGAAGGTTGGGCATGGTGCGGCTCGGCGCCCGGTCAAGGTTGGCCATGGGATCGCTTGTGTCAGAGGCAAACGGAGGGCATGTTAGGCCACCGCTTCCCCAGGGGCTGCTCGGTGATCGCCTCAGGACAACGGGTTGTTGTTCTCTGGAAGACCCATGAACATGGTCTTGTCCAGTTCCATGCGCTGCTCCATCTGGCGCAGGAAGTAGCCTGTCATCATGGCGGATGCCAGGAGGCCTGCCAGATTGTCCCGACTGGTGCTGATCTTCACGTCAAACTGCTCACCGGGAATCATGCCTAGCAAACCCTGGACATTGTGACGAATAATGTCCTGAATATCCCCACTGGCGGAGTGGGCAACGCGCTGCAAAACCTCCGGATTTTGCTGCTGCAAATACTGAATGAGAGGGTTGCCATGGATGGCCTCGGTGTCACTCGTCAAAAACTCCACATTGAACATCGAGACATGGCGCATTACTTCCTTGAGTTTAACCCACCCTATCCAGGATTCCCTCGACACAAGGGCCAGGCTCAAGAGTGGTGATCACCGCACCCGATCCCGGGAGCACCTGTGATTCCACCCCAACGCCGCGGAGGCCAGTAGCGGACGAGGGCACGGCCCACCACACGGTCCTGGGGTAAGGGGCCCCAAACATGGGAGTCCAGGCTGTTGTTGCGATTGTCCCCCAACACCCAAAGCTGATGGGGCAGAACCGTCACCTCCGATTGCTCATAGGCCATGGGTGCGGCTGTCCAGGGCTCCCTCAAAGCTTGGCCATTGCGCTCCAGGCGGCCTTCATGAACAGCGACCCGATCGCCAGCCAGGCCCACAACCCGCTTGATCAGCACCTGGGATGTGTCGTAGCCCATGGCCTGCAAGGCGTCCGGTGGCTGGAACACCACCACGTCACCCAGTTGAGGACCGCAGCCCAGTCGAGGACTCAATTTATCCACCACCAGAAGGTCCCGCACCTGCAAGGTGGGCATCATGGAGCCGGATGGGATCCAGCGGGGTTCCATGACCCACTGGCGCACAGCCATGGTGAGCGCCACCACCAGGGCCAGACTCAACAGGGTACGCAACCCATGGCGCCATGGGTCTTGCATGGGGGAGCGGCCTGGGTTCGGTTGAGAAGCAGGCAAGACAACCAGCAGAATCACGGTATGGATCAGGCTGCCATCAACCTCCTCTGGTCCCTGCAACTGTGGCAAGTGTTGCGTGGATCTGGCGTGGCCCATGGGGTGATTTGTCCAGGGAGCCGCTCAGGCCCCTTGGCGGTGGCGGCAACGCTCACCCCTGGCCTCATGCGCCACACCAGCATTGACGAGCGTTCCGCAGCCTTCCTGGCCCTGGGCTTGATTCGGGGAACCGGTTCCCCTGTGGCTGTGCTCACCACCTCCGGCTCAGCCGTGGCCCATTTGCTGCCCGCATGCAGTGAAGCTGATTTGGGCGGCCTGCCTTTGATTCTGCTCACCGCTGATCGTCCGACCCACCTCAAGCACTGCGGTGCCAACCAGACAGCCCCCCAAGAGGAATTTCTCCTGGCCTGTGTTCGACGCATGGTGCAACTGCCTTTGCCAGGGAGCACAACCTTTCCCCGTGCGTCAGTGAAGGAGGCCCTCGCGGCTGCCCGTGGTCCGCAGTACCACGATGGTGTGCAGGCGCCAGGCCCTATCCACATCAACCAGGCCTTTGCAGAGCCCCTTCACACAGACACGGCACAGCTGAGGGCCGTTCAGCGCCAGTGGCTTGCGCAGCAGGCTGATGCGGTTGCTCCACCCACCCCGGCAATCATCCAGCCGACGGCCTGTTCCCAGCCACCCCTGGAATGGGATCAGCCTGGAGTCATTGTTGCCGGCCCCTATCGAGGACAGGACCTGGCGGCCTATCAGAAGCACCTGACTCAACTGGTGGAGCGCACGGGCTGGCCTGTCCTGGCTGATCCCTGCAGTGGTTTGCGGGGCTTGGGTGACCTGCCAGTGGTGAGTGGCTATGACCTGCTGCTGATGGCCCCCCGGAGGTTGCCGATCCCCATCCAGATCCTACGCCTGGGTCCCTGCAGCCCCAGCCGCTGGCTGTCGGCATGGCTGGAGAAAACGGCAGCGGTCCAGGTGCAGGTCTGTGAACAGGATCAACGGCTTTGGGATCCCCTCCGGCGGACCCGTTGGCGATCCGGACACGGCCTGTCGGCCCTGGTGGCCCGGCTCAGCCCCGGCCGGCCAACGGCGGCGGCCATGGCCCTGCAGCAGGGGTGGCGGCAGGGGCAGCACCGCTTACAGCAGTGGCTGGACCACCAGTTGGAGGCATCCCCCATCACGGAACCATGGCTGGCCTGGGCCATCTGCCGCTGGCTGGATCGGCAGCCTCCCACCACAGTGCTTCTGGCCAGCAGTTCCCCCGTTCGGGACTGGGAAAGCTTTGCCCAGCCCCGCTACCCCCACCCCATCACCTGTTTTCGTGGTGTGTCCGGCATTGACGGCACCCTGTCGTTGGCCGCGGGGCTGGCCATGGCCTCCGGCCCCTCTCGGCGCACCCTTCTGGTGAGCGGTGATCTGGCCCTTCTCCACGACAGCAATGGTTGGCTGTGGCGCCCCCAGTTGCAGGCCTGTGGCGCCAACCTGCTGGTGGTGCTCATCGCCAATGGGGGCGGGGGCATTTTTGAGCAGTTGCCCATTCGCAATGGAGAGTTTTCCATGGAGGAACTCTTCACCATGCCCCAGAGCGTGGATCAGTTGGCGTTGGCTGCTGCCCATGGCGTCCCCGGCCAGACCCTGAACCAGCCCCGTCAACTGGCGGGTGCGCTGGAGCACGGCAGCCAACAGGCCCGGCGCCATGGCATGGCCCTTCTCCACTGTCCCACCCATGCCCGGCAGGACCACCAGCAACGGCAACGGCTGCGGGCTGCCTGGCTGGCACACGACCCGGCGCCATTGGAGACTGGGACAACCCTTTCTTACGGCGATGAATCGGCATCAACCTCCCACCCATCCCCAAGCTGAGTCCGTCTTGCCAGGGACCAGTGATGTGCTCTGGCAGGTGGGACATCCCTATGAGGACATCCGTTTTGACCTGTGCAGCGAGGGGTTTGCCCGGATCGCCATCAACCGCCCTGCCAAGCGCAATGCCTTTCGGCCGCGCACGGTGGTGGAACTGTTTGATGCCTTCTCCCGTGTGCGGGACAATCCCCGGCTTGGGGTTGTGCTGTTCACGGGTGTGGGGCCTGCCGCAGACGGAGGCTTTGCCTTCTGTTCCGGTGGTGATCAGTCCGTCCGGGGTGGGGGGGGATATGTGGACGAGACGGGGTTGCCCCGGCTGAACGTGCTGGATCTGCAACGGTTGATCCGCAGCCTTCCCAAGGTGGTGATTGCCCTGGTGGCTGGCTACGCCATTGGCGGTGGTCAGGTGCTCCATGCCCTCTGCGATCTCAGCCTGGCGGCCGAGAACGCCGTCTTCGGCCAAACCGGTCCCCAGGTAGGCAGCTTTGACGCCGGACTCGGCGCCGCCCACCTGGCCCGCTTGGTGGGACAACGCAAAGCCCGCGAGATCTGGTTTCTCTGCCAGCGCTATGACGCTGCTGCCGCCTTGGCCATGGGGCTGGTGAATCGGGTGGTTCCCCTCCAGACCCTGGAGCAGGAGGGCGTGACCTGGGCGCGCCGCATCATGACCATGAGTCCCACCGCCGTCCGCTGCCTCAAGGCCGGCTTTAACGCTGAAACCGACGGCATGATGGGGCTGCAGGAATTGGCGGGTCAGGCCACCAGCCTCTTTTACCGCACGGATGAAGCGCAAGAAGGCCGTAATGCCTTTCTTGAGAAACGGTCTCCCCGCTATGGGGATCATCCCTGGTTGCCGTAGCCCCACCTGCAGCAGGCTGCCGGACCAAATCTCCCACAACGTAAAGCATTGTCGATCGCCCTCCCCTTTTTTAGGGGGCTTCCCCCTTGTACTCCCTTGCCGTCTGAGGGCGTTGCGCGCCAGGCAGCGTCCGCCCTTGCCATAGGCCTGCCCTGGGCAGCCTAGGGAGGGTTGGTAGGCTGTTGCCATCCACCAGCCCTGTCGGTGCCTGCTATTCCCCCAGGACTGAACCAATGGTTCACGCCAGCCGTCATCGTGGCGGTGGTGGGGCTGCTGATCAACCAGCTCGTGAACCAGTTGAGCAGGCGGATTGACGAACTGAGCAAAAGGATTGACGACCTGCGGGAAGACAACAACAAGCAGAACGAAAACCTGCGTAGTGACGTGAAAGACGGCTTTAACAAACTGGAGGCCAAGGTGGACCGGCTGATTGAAAGCCGTTTGCCCACGTCCCCCCGCCAGTGACCCCGCACCAGGCCGCTGTTCGGAAAGCCGTGGGTTTCCAGAGTACACCGTCCCTCTCGCTCCCAGGCAGCCTTCAGTTTGAGCCCTGGCCCCGCTTGGCAGCGGTGTGGAAGATGCCGAGCGCCAGGGCTGCGGTTAGATTGGCCCTATGGCTTATCAACCCCACTGGCTCCCTCTGCCCTGGCCACCGACTGGCTGAAACCGGCCGCTGGCGGGGGCGGGCGGCGTTGCAGCAAGTGGGGAACCGACCATCCGGACAACCTGCAACTGCTATGCTCTGGCTGTAACCGCAGCCAAGGCAGCAAGACCATGAAAGATGACCGGATGCTAAAAACCTTTTTCGGCAACCTTGATTTCAAGATCGAGGGAAACGACCTTCTGCGAGAACCACAACGCGACGGGTATCTTAAAACCCGTGAATTCTTCCGCGCCGGGAAGAATAAGGCAATTCTTCAGGTACCTGTCGGCTGCGGCAAAACAGGTTTGGCGGCCTTGCTTCCCCCCGGTTTGGCCGAAGGTCGGGTCATCGTCATCGCGCCCAATCTGACCATCAAGGATGGTCTCTATAATGCAATGGACATAGCGAATCGCCAGAAGTGCTTTTGGCGGACGGCCAAGGTCTTGAGCAAGGACCAGATGGCCTCGGGACCGCTGGCTTGCACCCTGGAGGACGGGAATATCTCAGTCGCGACTCAAGCCCATATCGTCATCACAAACATTCAACAGCTCGCCACGAGCGTTGATAAGTGGCTTACGCAGTTTCCCGACGATTTCTTTGACATGATCATCATTGATGAGGCGCATCACAGCGCAGCTGCAAGCTGGCAAAAAGTCACTGACCACTTCCCTTCCGCCAAGGTCATCCATCTGACAGCCACGCCATTTCGGAGTGACCGCCAGGAAATTGACGGCGAACAGGTGTTTCGGTATCCGTTCAGAAGAGCTACGCTGGAAGGTTATATCAAGCGATTGAAAGCCAGCTACGTTGCGCCTTCGGAAATCACTCTGGGTTTTCGCGACGAGCGTGGTACGGTCTACAGCCTCGAAGAGGTGCTCCAGCTTAAAGAAAAGGATTGGTTCAGTAGGGGTGTTGCCCTTGCACGTCCCTGCAACCAGCACATCGTCGATAACAGCCTCAAAAAGTTGGAAGAGCTTCGGCAAAGCGAGACGCACCATCAGTTGATCGCGGTCGCATGCTCGATCAACCATGCCCAGGAAATTCGGTCTCTATACCAAGAGCGTGCGTTCACCGCGGATGTTATTCACAGTAAACAGAGTCACGACGAACGGGCAGCAATTCTCAAAGCGCTTCGCAATGAAACGCTGGATTGCATCGTCCAAGTCCAGATCCTGGGGGAAGGCTTCGACCACCCGAAGCTGAGCGTTGCAGCAATCTTCCGACCATTCAGGACTTTAGCGCCATATGTCCAGTTTGTTGGCAGGATCATGCGCGTCATCGTACAGAACGACACAACACATCCCGATAACGTCGGCCATATCGTGACGCATCTCGGTATGAACCTCGATGAGCGTCTGAAGGAATTCAAACAGTTCGAGAATGACGACCAGGCCTTTTGGGATAAAGTCATCGGTGGCGATGAACCAGAGATATCGAGGTCGGTGCTCGATGGCTCACAGAGACGGACTGCTGCCGAACGGCTTATCGTACATAAAGAGATCGTTGAATGCTTGTGGGAAGAGGATTTCACTACCGTCGAGGATCAATACATCGTCGATGAGCTTCGTGATCGCTTCAAGTCTCTTGGCCTCGATTCCGACCGGGTCGAGGAATTTGTCAGGCAAGCACGCGGTGCCCCTATGCGGAAACATGCTCCGTCGGAACCGTTCTTAGTCCAGCCGCAACGCGAATGGAGAGAGGCGAGGAAGCAGCTAGATGAGCAGGCGAAACGCCTAGCGAAACTCTTGCTCAATAATGTCGGACTCTCGACAGAGGGGACTGAGCTGGCCGATAAGTACAGATCATTAGGCATCTCAGGTAGGAATAACTTCGTGTCGGCTCTCATCATGGTCAACCGCGAGATCAACAAGCGACTTGGGAAAGAGCGTGTTCAGGCGAGTGCCAAAGAGTTTAAACAAGTCTTGGATAATCTAGATGACCTTCTTCAGAAGCTTGTTCGGCGCGTGCATAAAGCGAAGGCGGAATATGACCAGAAGAAGGAGGAAAACTAGAGGGCCTGTACCGTCGTTGATTGGCGGGACAAATGGTAGGCCTAGGCGGGTCTCCGTGCAGGGGAAAAGCAAGTGCTCTCGATGTCATGTGCCTTTTGCGGTGGGAGACACCTGCATCACAATCCCTAAACTGGGTGGCGCGTATTCTAATGACAAGCGCGTTTGCAACGAATGCTTTCAAGAAATCTTGAAAAAGACATCTGAGGATCTTGATGCAATCAAGAAAGATCTAGGGGAACACTGGAAAGACTCAAAACCGGACCACGGTCCTACGTCTTCTTCCCCTCTATCTGAGCAAAAGGTTATGGAATTTAACCATTGTAGAAATCAAAAGTTTGCCGCCTGCACATGGAGAGTCATAAATGATGCCGCGACTATTCTCATCATCACGCTGAACTTCAGCGACCAATGTACCCCAAATCGGGCATTTGTGTTCGTAGTTTAGACTCTCGCTCATTCTTCCATCCCCCCTACCTGAAGGGTCAAAATCCCCCCAATCCTACGCCCCACCGCCGCAAAGTGCCAACACTCCTCGGGTCGTAGCGCCCGCCCCAGCACGCCCCGCTCCCGATAGGAGAGCCATTTCTTGAGCACCTGATAGCCTCCCAGCTTGTAGCGCCAGACTGGGAAGGGCACATTGCGCCAGAAGGCGCGATCATTGAGGTAGACGTCCAAGGTGGTGTCGCCAACTAGATCAATTGTACCATGATGCCCGCTCATAGCACTGCGCTCTTCAGGGGTGAGGGGACGCTCCACCACCCGCCCCTGTCCAGGCATGACGGCATCACCCTGG
>JXQG01000086.1 GCA_001007665.1 Candidatus Synechococcus spongiarum SP3
GAAATGTGGTGAACAATTCCCATATACCCTCGTTTCAAGAGACTCCACAAGCTCTCGATATGGCATGTCTGACCATGTTTCACAGAGTCTTCGAGAAAGGAAATCAGCTGATTTCTGTATGAGGGGGGAGTGGAAGCATCCTGCCCGGCGTCGTGCTGGCCATCCACAGGTTGGAGGGAGCCGTGGGATACCCAGGCGTGCAGCAGAGTGCCATCCACCGAGAAGTGGTCGTTGCTCAGCAATGGTTTGACCTCCTCCATACTGAGCTGGATGGGAATCGGGAGGCGACCAATGGGCAGGGGACGGATCTTTCCATGGATGGGTGCTCCCCTGTCTTAATTCAACTTTTCTACAGGACGCTACACTAAGCACCAGGCTACAGCAGGGGGCGCCTTCCTCGGGTTACCCTGATCCGGAACGCGGAGACCAAGGACCATGGAGGCTGCCCGGCAGGGACGGGTGGCAGTGGGAACCATGGGGCTTACATTTCTTTCCGCAACACCCCATGCTTGACACCATCCCAGGACCCAACGAGGTCCCCTTTGACCCAACCTTGCCCAGCATCCGCCTGGTACAGCAGTGGATCCGCCGGCAGCAGACCTTGGTGATGGTGCTCCACCAGGGCCAACGCCTACAGGGTCAACTGCTCTGGCAAGACCCCATAGCGCTGGCCTTGCAACTGCATGAGGGCCAGGAGCTGGTGCTGGTGCAACGCCAGAGCATTGCCCTTATCTATCCGGCGGCAGTGAGCCTGGAGGCGGTGCCCTAGATTCCTCAAGAACCCCAGCTCTGGGCTGGGCTTAGGAATACCGATGTTGCCGCTGTCCGTCCTTGGGAGGCCGTTGAAACAGTCCCCAGGAACGGCCACTTTCCTGTCAGTGTGTGGACGGACCGTCAGGAGTCGGTATCAACGGCTTCATCTGGCACAGTCAACGAATTGGTCAAACTCTCTTTCCTGAACGGGATTTTAGACAATACCGAATTGCTTTGCCTGGGATGATCCCGCCTCAATTCCTGGATCAACTCTCTCTTGTAAGTGGCTTAGCTGACTGTTTCAACAACCTCTCAGGCTGTGCCAGGGCGTAAGCCGCCAGGCATGAGAGAACGTGGACGAGGGAACGAATGGCAGATCGGTGGCGGGTGGGCTCCAAGCCCATGCTGGACTTGCATTTTTCAAAAAGGGTTGCGAGGATGATCTGGCAGTTTTTCTATGAGCTATTGGTGCAATTTCTCGAGATTGTGTCTCTTTCACTGTTCCACTACCCTTATAGGCGCTCATAGCCGCTGCATACATCCTGTTGGCCACGTGGTGGTTGCTTTGCTGGTGGTTGCCCTGGTGCTCTGCTGGCTGCCCCTGATGATGATGTCCACGCCGTTCCCGGGCCGGACGGCTGGCGTCTGCGCACTGTCTGGACCATTCCGACCGAGCCGGTCAAGCGGAGTGGCGATCATGCGGACGACCACCCGGCCATGCAGAGGAGTTGGGGCAACGCTGGGTCGGTATCGAGATAAAGTCGTCTTTCATGGACCAGATCGAGCAGCGCCTCGCATGATGATACTGGAAGAAATCAAGTCCAAGCTGGACGGTCTGTCTCCCGTCAAGGTGTCGTTCGTCGCCAAGGTCGTTGCGGCCTTGGCGAACCCACCAGCATTGAATGTCCGGTCTGCTGGAACATGGATGACCGAAAACCCCGATTGGACGGAGGATTTCAAGCTGGCCTTATCGGTTCACCATGGGGCTGCCACAGAGCCGTTGCGGCTGACCGCGTTCGAGACCGTCTTCAGAAACGCATACGGGCTGGAACGTGCTGCCGCCAGGATCACAGACACACCGATTGATTGACGTGACGGTAAGCCCGCGTCCCGGCATGACGCCGCACCTTTCACTGACGTCCACTGCGGCAAGGAACCTGTCAAAAACGTTGCTCCACATCTCCAAGCTGACAGAAGCGCCCTGGATTCAGGACATTCGCAAGGCGTCTCAAAGGCGTTTCGAGACAATCAAACTGTTCCGGGCATACCGTCCGGCCGTCTCCCATATCATCGTGCTCTGCACCTTCCGGGACAAACACGAAGGATCACCCGACGGGCCACGGGTGCCATGCGCGGTTGACGGCCAACAGGTGGCGCTGGACCGCTCCGATGCCAAAATCACGGTAAGCGGCGTCAGGTTGTCGGCGCGCATCGTCCATGCAGAGTGGTGAAAACAGGAGGAAAGCCAATGACGAAAGAGACAAAAACTAAAGTGCAAGCAAGGACCGCCTGCAAAACCTCCATGATTCAGGAACCAGCGTCTTCTGGAGTGTCTTCCAACCCGATCAGGAGGGGCGCCACCTCCGCCGCCGTGACCCTGCCCTCCTGTAGTAAGCCCTCCAGGCGCTGGCGCAGCAGATGCCGGTGACGGAACTGGGCGCCCAGTTGATGGAGCAAGGCCACGGCTTTGGGTGTTTCACGGCAGGCAAGCCAGCATTCCAGCAGGAGGGCGATGCTGGTTTCTGTGCCAATAGAACCCAGGGCATACAATGCCACTTCCCACACTGGTCCTGGGGGATCCGCCTGTAGCAGTTGAGCGAGGCGGCCCGCCAGAAGGGGTTCGTTGCGGCGCTGCAGCAAACGGATGGCTGCCATGGCCACAGGGGGGCGCATGTCCCCCAGCAGGGGTTCGCAGAGCTTCAGAAGCTGTTGTGCCGTGAGCAGGCGGGCATGGAACTGGAGAAGCTCCACCCCGACCAGCCGCATGGCCTGGCCGGGGTGGAGCAAGGCTTCTTCAATCACCGGGAGGGGCACCTGTCGTCCCCAACCGACCAGGGCGCAGAGCAGCGCCAGGCGGTCCACGCCAGGATCGTCCAGGTAACGGAAGAGGGCATCACGGGCAGCCGGCTGATGGGTCATGCCCAGCGCCCTGAGCAACTCCGACTGGGGGCCGTAACGGTCAATCAGCGCCAGGCAAGGCTGTAGACCCTGAGCATTGTGCATCCCCAGGCATTCCGCCAGGGCCCAGCGCAACTCCTGCGAGCGTCCAGGGTGAAAGAACCGGGCCAGCTCCCGGGCTGTGAGCTGGCAGGGGCGCTGGCCCAGGTGCTGCCACACCAGGGCGTCAGCAGCGCAGGGGACAGGCTCGGCGGCAACCATGGTGAAGGAACAGGGGAGGCATGGGATCAGCGGGCACCCAACTCTGCGGCCAGCTCACGGGCCAGCTTGGTGTCTTTGACGTCGGGCAAACTGGCCAGAGGGGAGCGGTGGGTGCTGTAGAACACCATACCGATAAACACCATGCCGCCAAACACGTTGCCCACGGTGACGGGGAAAAAGTTCCAGAAGATCACGTCGGCAAAACTGACGCCGGACCCCAACAGCGGACCCGTGGTGTGCAGGAACATGTTCACCACAATGTGCTCCATCCCCAACGTTTGGAACGCGGTGATGGGCAGCCAGCAGGCCAGGAGCTTGCCGGGCACACTCTTGCTCACCAGGGCCATGGTGACCCCCAGGCACACCAACCAGTTGGCGATCACGCCCCGCAGGATCGCCAGCAAAAATCCGACACCCCCCAAATCTTTATATTTAACAATCACGTTATTGCGGTTCAGATTGATGATGGTTTGGGCCACACCTTGCCAGACACCCCCATCAGCGGTGGGCTCCAGATTGCCGGCACTGGTAAGACTGATGGCCAGCATGACGGCCACCAGGGCACAACCCAGGAAATTCCCGGTCCACACCCAAATCCAGTTGCGGACGGTTTTGGACCAGGTGCTTTTTCCCGCCCAGGTGGCCATGGGGAGAAGGGCAAAATTGCCGGTCACCAACTCCATGCCAAACAGAATAATGCTGACAAAGCCAAAGGGGAAGAGCACGGAACCCAGAAAGGGAAGACCGGTCTGTTTGGCCACCGTCAGGGCCAGACAGGTGGCCAAGCCCAAAATAGAGCCGGAATAAAACCCCCGTAGCAATAAGTTCTTGGCGCTAACGGAAGATTTCTTGCCACCAGCGGCGATCATTCCATCCACCAATTCATTGGGGAGGACATAATCCATCTCGCTTGCAGAGTTGGCCATCGTGATTGGGAAAATGTTGAGTAAATTTTTAGAGCTTTCTGGAGTTATCGAGAAGAATTCTGCTGTTGCTCAAGTTGCAGCCGTAGCTTTTGGTGTAGCGCCGCAGTGCTCCATCAACAGCTCTTTCAGGGCTGCATTCACTTCAGTCTTGGGGACACGTTTGCGGACCAGCTCACCAAGACTGGGCTGGCTGCCCTGACTGCCGCCAAGGGTGATGTCGTAGGCCTCCACCATGCCCTGATCGGTTTTGGCCTTGGTTCCAGTGAGGCCAATGGCGCCCATGTAGGCCTGACCGCAGGAATTGGGGCAGCCGGTCCAGTGGATTTTCACCTCCTGGGGCAGGTCCAGAGCTTCATCCAGGGCCGTGGCCGTGGCCATGGCCTGGTCCTTGGTGTTGGTGAGGGCAAAACCACAGTAGTTGGAGCCCGTGCAGGACACCGTCCCCGCGGCAACGCTTTGGGGATGGAGGGGGTAGCGCTGCAGGAAGGGCTCGGCGCTGAAGGCTGCCAGCTTGTGGTCCGGGATGCCGGGAATCAATGCGTTCTGGTCTTCGGTGAAGCGCACCTCCCCGCAGCCGTAGACTCGGGACAGCCGGGCCAGCTCCTGCATGGCGCCACAACTGAGGCGACCCACAGGCACATGGAGCCCCGCCACGTTCAAGCCGGGTTGCTTTTGTGGTTGGATGCCGTACAGGTTGCGGGGCTGCTGGTTGAACACCGATCCGGGATCAGGCTCCAGGGGGCCGAAGCGCTCCTCCACCATGGCCCGAAACGCCTCAACGCCTACAGCATCCAGATAGAACCGAAAACGGCCCTTGGGGCGCTTACTGCGCTCGCCGTTGTCGCGCCACAGGCCACAGACCACACCGGTCAGGCGGGAAGTCTGGTCCAGGGGAATCCAGGCATCCAGAGGGACGGCATAGGCATTCAGCACGGAGGAGAGCACGCCACCCACCCAGACGCCAAACCCCAACACCCCCTCCTTCTCCACAGGGTGGAAAACAATATCGTTGTGCAGCAGGAAGTTGTCTTTGGACCCCGCCACGGCAGTGTTCCATTTGCGGGGAAGATTGGAAAACTCCCGGTTGCCTTGACCGTGATTGGTCAGGTAGTCCTGAAGTGCCTGGGTATAGGGCCGTGTGTCGAGGATTTCATGGGGGTCAATGCCGGCCAGGGGATTGCCGGTCACGTTACGGGGGTTATCGAAGCCCGATTGCAGGGTGGTGATGCCCACGGCATCAAGGCGTTTGAGGATCTCGGGGAGATCTTCCAGCAGCACCCCCCGAAGCTGGATGTTCTGGCGTGTGGTAATGTCTCCCACACCGTCGTCCCCGTAGCGGGCCACGATGGATGCGAACACGTTGAGCTGGTCTGCTGTGGCAATACCGTTGGGTACCCGCAGACGCAGCATGAACTTGCCCGGAGTTTTGGGCCGCCAGAACATGCCATACCACTTCAGCCGCAACTGAAGATCTGTGGAATCAACATTCTCCCAGCCCAACTGGGCAAAGGTCTCCAGTTCGGAGCCAACGAGGAGGCCGTCTTTTGCGGCCTTGTTCTGCTCAATTTTGTTGAGAGTTTTGCCTTCCAGATAGGGCGGCAAGGGCGTTGTGACCATGGCGTTGAAGGTACAAGGTGCAGAAGGCAGCGAATGCTGTTGCAGGAGGTCACAGCGCTTCAAAAGGAGGGCGTCGCTGTGTTAGGAGGATTAAGCCCAGTCGTGGCCGTTGGCATCTGTACCTTCTGCTACATATTCTGAACTTGCTGTTCGGCATGAATTGGATCATCGCGGACGAGGCATCTTGATGGTTGCCCAAGCATCTCTGGGAACGGTCTACCTGGTGGGTGCGGGTCCGGGTGACCCGGACCTGCTCACCGTGCGGGCTCACCGTCTGCTCTGCACCTGCGACGCTCTGGTTTACGATGCCTTGGTGCCGACCCAGTTGCTGACCCTGCCCTCACCCGACTGCCATAAGGTGTTTGTGGGCAAACGCCGCGGCCACCACTCCGTCCCCCAGAAGTCCACCAACCTTGTGCTGGCCCGGTTGGCGCATACCCACAAGACCATCGTCCGGCTGAAGGGGGGGGATCCCTTCGTGTTTGGTCGTGGTGCGGAGGAAGCTGCGTACCTCCACGGCTTGGGCATTCCCGTGCAAGTGACCCCGGGCATCACGGCCGGCATCGCTGTCCCTGCCTACATTGGCCTGCCGGTCACCCATCGCGAGGCGGGGTCCTCCATCACCTTCGTCACGGGCCATGAACTGGTGAACAAGGAACGCCCAAAGGTGAACTGGCAGGCCCTGGCCGCAGCCACGGACACCATGGTGATCTACATGGGCATCCATAGCCTGGCGGCCATTGTGGCCCAACTTCTGGTGGGTGGCCTGGATGCCGCCACCCCCGCCGCGGCCATTCAGCAGGGCACCACCGCGTTGCAGAAACACGTCATCGGCCCCATCACCGCCTTGCCCCGGCTGGTGCAGGAGTCCTATCTACAAGCCCCCGCCATTGTGGTGGTGGGTCGGGTGGTGGACCAGCGAATTCCTGCCTGTGCGCCACCCCTGCCCAGAGTGGACATGCCCATCCCCCTCCCTGATCCCACTACGGCCACCCGGAGATCCTGAATTGGGTGTCCGTTGCTGCAGTCTTCCCCACCGTCACCGTAAATCTTGAAACAAGTTGAGCGTTGCGTTGATGCCCGCACCCTCCCTGTTGCTCGGCATTGCCCTTGGCCTGGTTCATGGTCTGGCCATGGTGGGACTGCATCACCAGACTCACGGCATGGCTCTTGACGGCCTCTCAACAGCCCTTGGGCCGCTCACTCAACCTGGCGCTTCAGACCTTTTTCCTCCCAGCCACTGTCTGCATCAGGCTTGACGTCGGGGGAAATACTAGCGTGGCAAAGAAGGACACGACCTTGTAGCTCTGCATGGATGCCCTGCCGGGGAGCAGACCAGTCGAGGCCCGTCTCCGCATCCCCGCCATCCCGCCTCGGGAGGGGACTGGGGCTGTTGCCGGAAGTGGCCCAGGCCAGCAGCCAGCGCCGTCTTCAAGTTGGCGGCGTTGAGGGCAGCAAGGCGATCCTCATTGTAGAGCCACTCCGGCGGGCGCCACCAGGATGGGCGCCTGCTGGCGGGAGAGATCCGGCGGGGTTGCCACTCCGCCACCATATGGAGCAGCGCTCAGCCGACTCCTTGACGGTCTCTTCCTCAGCCAGGGAAGCCAGCGCTCCTTGTGGCGCAGACCAGACAGCTTGGCACCCGTCAGGGCATTGAAGCTCTTCCCACATCCTTTGCAACGGTAGCGCCGCTGCTCCTCCACCGCCCGTTCCATGGCCGCCAGCCATGCCTCCCCCTCCAACGGAGTTGACAAAACGCCGCTACCACTCCCTTGCGTTGCAACGCCGTCAGATTGTCCACATCAGAGAGCCGACCTGAAACAGACCTTGATCCATCCCGCTGACGCCCCAACTGAACCCACCACATCCTACTCGCCATGCCTACGACTGGATAATGATGCCGAAGAAGCGGTCCCCTTGATGGGTTCATGAAGTGTAGGTGGGA
This sequence comes from Candidatus Synechococcus spongiarum SP3, assembly GCA_001007665.1. Taxonomy (GTDB): domain Bacteria; phylum Cyanobacteriota; class Cyanobacteriia; order PCC-6307; family Cyanobiaceae; genus Synechococcus_B; species Synechococcus_B spongiarum_B. The sequence continues at coordinate 7,621 of JXQG01000086.1, forward strand.
GTGAAATACAGATGGAACCTGGGCCATTGCACCAGCCATTCCTTATCCACTGCTTCCTCACTGAGCTTGACGGGAATTGGGGGGCGACGAACAGGCGTGGACCTACGCCTTTCATGGATGGACGGCTCTCTTCCCTTATCTTATCGTACCTTCCTCCAGTGCCTTATACCAGGTCCTGTGGACAAAAAGGATTTAGCGTGATGCAAGAAGGGCCGCCACAAGGTTCCAGATAGCG
>JXQG01000087.1 GCA_001007665.1 Candidatus Synechococcus spongiarum SP3
TGATCACAAAGCGGTGCTCGCTCATCACAGCCTCCTTCTCTAAAGGTTGAAACACCCCTACACCCACACCTCTCAAACCCTTTTTGTCCACAGGACCTAGTATTCAAAGAGCGCCGTCAAAGGGTTGCCGCCCTCAAGCGCTCCTCAAAAACAGGTTCCGATCCTGGCATTGCAACTGCGCCACCGCTACCGCTGCGAGCCAACCCCTGGTCAGAAGATTGCGCTGTCCCAAGCCTTCGGCTGTGCCCGTGTCGTCTGGAACGATGCGCTGGAGCTTAGTCATAGATTCTACCAGAAAGGGGAGCAGTACCCTGGATATGTAGCGCTCTCGAAACATTGCATCACCCAGGCCAAGCGGACTCCTGAAAGAGAGTGGCTTGGTGAGGTCTCGGCCTCAATGCTTCAGCAGTCTGCGGGAGACCTGGACAAAGCCTTCCGCAGCTGGTGGAAGAGTAAGGGCAATCTCCGTGCCCCCAGGTTCAAGCGACGCAGTCATGCCCAGAGTGTCCGCATCTGCGGCAAGGAGTTCGGGCCAACCGATCACGGAGTCCGTTTTCCCAAGCTGGGAGAACTGAAGCTGTGCTGGAGCCGAGACCTCCCCTCTCCGCCAAGCTCGGTGACCATCATCAAGGACTGCCGGGGGCAGTACTACGCCAGCTTTGTCGTGGAGGTGGAGGAGCGACCTCTACCCGCCAACGGCAAAGCAGTGGGCATTGACCTGGGCTTGGCAGCCCTCGTTGTCATCAGTGATGGCGACAAGATCGCTCCGCCTGAGTTCTTCCGCTCTGCGCTGAAGCGCCTGTGGCGTCTACAACGCAATCTCAAGGGCAAGGTCCAAGGCTCCAACCGCCTGGCAAAAGCCAGGGGCAGAGTGGCCCGGCTCCACGGCAAAGTTGCCGATAGGCGGATAGATGTCCTCCACAAGCTCAGCACCAGACTCATCCGTGAGAACCAAGCGGTTGTACTGGAAGATCTGAACGTGTCAGGGATACTCAAGAACCGCAAACTCTCAAGGGCCATAGCAGATGCCGGTTGGCGGATGCTGCGGACCCTGCTGGAGTACAGGGCCAAGCGCTACGGCAGGGAGTTGCAGATCATCTCCCGATGGGAGCCTACCTCCCAGACCTGCTCAGCCTGTGGACACCGAGACGGCAAGAAGTCTCTCGGCGTTCGCACCTGGACGTGTTCAGCCTGCAGCGCTGTGCATGACCGCGACGTGAATGCCGCTCAGAACATCCTCGCCGCCAGCCCGGCGGCGAGGTTAAACGGATGTGGAGCCGAGAGTAAGACGGGTTTGCCCGCCTCTGGCAGTGAAGCGTCAACCCGTCTTGATCAAGGAGGGCAGCTATGTCTTGCTTGAAGAAAGGAATCCCCGCTCCTCCCCGCGGGGAGGAAGTCAAGAACCCTGCTCCCACCACAGCCAATGCCATGGCCAACGTCGTGGCCCTGCTGCGCTGGGATAAGCCCAGTGGTCGCCTGATTCTCCTCATTCCCGCCGGCTGGGCCCTGTGGCTGGCCACACCCCAACCGCCGCCCCTGCTGGTGCTACAGATTCTGTTGGGGGGCCTTGGGGTCAGTGGGGCGGGCTGCGTTGTCAACGATCTCTGGGATCGCTCCATTGACCGCCAAGTGCAGCGCACCCGTCAGCGTCCCCTGGCCAGTGGCGCCCTGGGGGTGCCGGTGGCGGTGGTGATGCTGCTGGTCCTGCTCACGCTGAGCCTGGCCGTAGCGCTGACGCTTCCTCATCGGACACTTTGCCTGTCGCTGGCAGCCTTGGCGCTGGCGCCCATCCTGCTCTACCCGGGCGCCAAGCGGGTGTTCCCCTACCCTCAACTGGTCCTGGCCTGCACATGGGGATTTGCCGTGCTGATCCCCTGGACTGCTGTGCAGGGAACACTCACAGGCAACCCGGTGCTTTGGCTCACCTGGCTGGCCACGGTGGCGTGGAGTTTCGGGTTTGACACGGTCTATGCCATGGCGGATCAAGCGGATGACCGTCGTCTGGGCATCTATAGCAGTGTCCGCAGCCTGGGGTCCCGGGTGGTGCCGGTGGTGGGCTGTTGTTACGGCCTCACCATGGTGTGCCTGGGTGTGGCGGCGGCCATGGCGGGGGTGCGGCCATGGTGGTGGCTGATCTGGCTGGTGGCGGCGTGGGGGATGGGGCGTGAAGTGGTGGTGCTGTGGCGACGCCGTGATCCACCGGCCCGTTTCTACGGCCTGCGCTTTGCCGCACAAGTAAAATTAGGGAGTCTCCTGTTTCTGGGCCTGATGGTGGGCCGTGCCGGGCTGACCTAGCGGGTCACCAGGTAGCAGCGGTGTTGCTCTTAAAACATCCACCGCAGCCACTGGCGCTTTGAGGTGGGACACTAAAGGGGTGCTGAGCCTGGTCCATGTCCGCCAAGTCCGTGAGTGTTCTGGGCTCAACCGGGTCCATCGGCACCCAGACCCTGCAGATTGCGGCGGAATTCCCGGAACAATTCAGGGTGGTGGCCTTGAGTGCTGGCCGCAACCTGGATCTGCTGGAGCAACAGGTGCGCCGGCACCGTCCCCAGGCGGTGGCCCTGGCAGCCGCGGAATTCTTGCCCAGCCTGCGGCAACGCCTCAGTGATCTGTGCCCCCAACCGGAGTTGCTGGCGGGGGCCGAGGGGGTGGCGGCAGTGGCGGCATGGCCCACCGCGCAGCTTGTGGTGACCGGCATTGTGGGCTGTGCAGGACTGCTGCCCACCCTGGCGGCCATCGAAGCCGGCAAGGATCTGGCTCTGGCCAACAAGGAAACCCTCATCGCGGCGGGACCGGTGGTGCTGCCGGCCCTGCAGCGCAGCGGCAGCCGCCTCCTGCCGGCGGATTCCGAACACTCCGCCATCTTCCAATGCCTCCAGGGCACCCCCCAGCCCCGTCACGCCCAACTGTCCACCGGGACGCCCACCCCAGGGCTGCGACGGATTCTGCTGACGGCATCCGGGGGCGCCTTTCGCAGTTGGGAGGCGGAGGCGTTGCAGAAGGTGACCGTGGCCGATGCCGTCCAGCATCCCAACTGGTCCATGGGCCGCAAGATCACGGTGGACTCCGCCACCTTGATGAATAAAGGTCTGGAGGTGATCGAGGCCCATTACCTGTTCGGCCTGGGGTTTGACCATATCGAGATCGTGATCCACCCCCAAAGCATCATCCATTCCCTGGTGGAGCTGGCGGACAGTTCCGTCCTGGCCCAGTTGGGATGGCCGGACATGCGCCTTCCCCTCCTCTATGCCCTGATCTGGCCCCAACGGCTGCCCACCCCCTGGCGCCGTCTGGATCTGGCGGCCATCGGTCAACTGGATTTTCAGGCGCCGGATGCCAAGAAATATCCCTGCCTGGACCTGGCCTATGCCGCCGGTCGGCAAGGGGGCACCATGCCCGCGGTCCTGAATGCCGCCAACGAGCAGGCCGTGGCCCTGTTCCTGGAGGAGCGCATCCATTTTTTGGAGATCCCCCGCCTCATCGAACGGACCTGTGACCAGCACCGTCAGGATTGGCACGGGGCACCGGATCTGGAGTTGGTCTTGCAGGTGGATGGCTGGGCGCGGCAGAGGGTGAGGGAGTTGCAGGCAAGGACCCTCTGAACCCCCTTGGCTTCTTCCTTGATATTGGCTAACATCATTTGATTCACGATTGAGATTGAACTCTCATGCAACAGCTTGACGACTCTCAGAGAGCATTTTGCGAAGCGCCTGGAAATGATAATATAAGATTACTGGCTCCTGCGGGCTGCGGTAAAACTCTGTGCTTACTACACCGCTGCAAGTATCTGGCAAGCCAAAAGCCAGATAAGAAAATACGCTTTCTGATCGTTACGTTTACTCGTGCAGCAGAGCAAGAGCTTTCGGCACGATTATCAGATGATCCAGAGTTTGCCAGTTTGAAGGAGAGTGTAGGCAAAACAAGTGTCGAGGTGAACACACTCAATGCCTGGGGTTGGAGACGTCTTCGCAACAAAGTGCCCACTTATACACTCATCGAGAGTTACGAGAGTTATGAATGCAACATGGCTATGGTTTCAGTTCTAGCAGATATTTGGAACAGCCATAAACATGTCAAAGGAGCAGTTGAAAACAAAAAAGTAAAAAAGAAGATCTTAATGAAGATTATTGATAGATTTAAGACATTGGGGTTTGACCATACACATCACACAAACTTTACTGAATTTCTAGATCATCTAAATGCTCTTTATGAGCAAAATCTAAGATTAATATTAAAAGAACAATTTGATGACTTGTTTAAATGTAGAATCTTAGATAAGGACAGAATCCTCAATGCTTCCGACAGTTTCAAGGATTTCAACAATAGGCAATTAAGAGAAAGTTTATTTGAGTATATGATCTTAACAATCAAAGGTAATACAGAAGGCAATCCTCTCATAAAACAGTTTAGAGAAATCCTTGCAGAGCAATGTTACGATTCTTTCTTCAGGTTCTGGATACAGGCTTGTTGTGAACTGAAGAAGAAAAATATATTCACTTTAACAGATCAAAAATACATATCCCTCATTGAAAATAATATTGGAGATACGAAATTTCTCTCTGGAAATCCAATTTATGATTATGTTTTTGTTGATGAATTTCAAGATATTAATCCTCTTGATCTAAATTTAGTTAAGGCGATAGCTAAATCCAATTAATCAAAGCTTACTATTGTTGGGGATGATGACCAAGCAGTCTTTGAGTGGAGAGGTGCAGCTCCACAGTATATTCTAGATCCTGAAAGATTTTTTAATTTACACTTTAACACATACAAGTTTGAGATTAACTATCGTTCTCCTTCTAATATTGTGCAATCTTCTCAAAGATTGATTGCTAAGAATACAAATAGAGTAGATAAAAATATTAAGTCAGCTAGTCATAATGAGGCTGAAATTCAATCTCATAGAACAGAAAATTTGCATGATCATTTAGAAATTGTTAGTAAAATCATTGAAGAATTTAGGACAAACTGTAATTTCTCACGCATTGCTATTATTGGACGCAAGAAATATGAAATTATCCCTTATTAAATTTATTTTGTATCAGAGATGAAAATCTCATTCTATGCTGCTGAGGATTTACAATTTTATTGGAGTGATACACTTAAGGGATTGCTTTCCTTATTTGATATAAAAGTCAACATAAAACATAATCAGCCAATAAGAATTGATGACATTCTCTAATTGTGTGATTACACCAGAAAATATACTTTACAAAAAAGAGATCAAAATAATTTTAGGCGACATCTATATAGCTCAAATGCCAATCAATTAAAACCAGAAGAGGTAATTAATATTATAAAGAATTACCCTGGACTTTGAAGAGGATCTAGAGAGCCGGTCAAGGTGAGCCTTGTCATGGCTGATGGAGTGAAAGAGTTTATCAAAGCTGAGTCAGTGTCTGATGTGCTGAGGAGCTTGCAAGAAAAATTTACTGGATTCCAGCGTGACTTTGGTAAAGCAGATGAAGATATTTTTTACACTGATCCTCCGTTTCAGCAGCTGGCAGATTACGCGTCATCCTATGAAGATGATTTTCCTCAATTCCTGAAAAATATGAGATTTGCCCAAAGTACTTTGGCGAAAAGCACCGATTTTGGAGATAAATGCGAACATAATTCTTTAGATCATAATGTACACTTGATGCCAGCACCTCGTGCCAAAGGTAAGGAGTTTGACATTGTAGTACTACTCAATGTTAAAAAAGGTGCCTGGCCAGACAGATGTGCTACTTCAAGACCGGAAAACTTAGAAGCAGAACGACGATTATTCTACGTTGTCTTTACTCGGGCTAAGAAGAAAATCGTCATGTTGCTCGGCAACTCACACGATGAAGACTCGCCCTATATCGATGAACTGGAACTCCCAGGGCAGGCAGGTCGCTGAGCGTCTCAGCACCAGCAGAGAAGTATTGCATAGAATCCGCCAGTACGGGGACTTCCAAACGCCCCCGGAGTTGGCGGCCCAGGTTTGTGTGCGGCTCCGTTTGATGGGGATCAAGCCATCAGCGATTCTGGAGCCCACCTGTGGGCGCGGCGCCTTCCGCATGGCAGCAGTAGAAGCGTTTCCAGAGGTCAGAGACATCATCGGGGTTGACATCAACCCGCAGTACGTTGCGGAGGCGCGTGGGGTTTGTGGTGATCGGGCGCAAGTGAAACAGGGAGATTTCTTCCAGACGGACTGGCCACGCATCCTGGGCAAGGGGGTGGACAGTTGGCTTGTGCTGGGCAACCCGCCCTGGGTCACCAATGCGGAGTTGGGCCTCCTGAACAGTACAAACCTGCCAGCGAAGAGCAATGTTCAAGGTCACCGGGGGCTCGACGCCCTCATCGGCAAGGCGAATTTCGACATTTCCGAGTAGATGGTGCTGCGGCAGGTGGGCTGGCTCAGGGAGCGGCACGGCTGGATTGCCGTGCTGATGAAGACCGCCGTGGCCCGGAAGATCCTGCGGCAGACGTGGAAGCGGGGCGAGCCCGTTGGGCGGGCTGCCGTCTTCGCTGTTAATGCCATGCACCACTTTGGGGACGCCGTCAACGCTTGCCTGTTCGTTCTCCCTGTCCAGCCGAGCCAGCCCTCACGGAGTTGTGACGTGTTCGACACTCTGGAGGACCTGGAGCCCACGGGGACAGTGGGTTACTACGACGGCATCTTGATCGCGGACGTGGATGCCTTCATGGCGCGTCGCCACCTGCTTGGGTTCAACTGTGACTACGTCTGGCGATCAGGGATCAAGCACGACTGCACAAAAGTCATGGACCTGACGCGCAGCAGGAATGGTGGTCTTGTCAACGGGCTTGGGAAGGTGGTGGAGGTGGAAGACACCTACCTGTTCCCCATGCTCAAGAGTTCCGACGTTGCCAGGGGGAAGCAGTACTCCAACCGCATGATGATTGTTTCCCAGCAGGAGATTGGCGAGAACACCTCCCACATCCAGCGGGATGCACCCCGCACATGGGCCTACCTCTGCACCCACGGAGAGCAGCTTGACGGGCGCAGAAGCATGATCTACCGCGGCAAGCCTCGCTTCTCCATCTTTGGCGTCGGTGACTACACGTTCGCGCCTTGGAAGGTGGCCGCCTCCGGTTTCTATCAGGTTCCGCACTTTGTCAAGGTTGGCCCAACAGGCGGGAAGCCCGTGGTGTTCGACGACACCGTCTATTTTCTCCCGTGCCGGTCGGAAGACGAGGCGGATTTTCCCCAGGCGCTGGTCCAGTCCAAGCCGTACTCCCAACTGCTCCACAGCATGATCTTTGCGGCAGAAAAACGCCCCGTCACGGCGGAGGCATTGCGGCGGATCTCGCTGGAGCGCGTTGCAGACGAGTTGGGGCTGGGGGATCGGTACGCCGCCTTCATCGGGAGAAAGCCGGAGCGGCAGATGGAACTTGCGCTAGGAGACTGTTGAAAAAGTCCTGGCCGGCTCGTAAAATGAGTCAACTGCTCCAGGCAAGTTGAGAGGCCGCCAAGAGGGGACGATTTCGCTGTTCTTCTACGTCTCAAGAGAGGAGAGAATCCCTGCCAAGCATCCGCTGCGGCAGATACGGTTGCTGGCCCAGGAGGCGTTGCAGCGTCTGGACAGCACGTTTGAGAAGGGGCTTACATACGTAAGTGTCAAATTTTTGAACTTTGGCCTTGATTTCAACCTGCCAACTCCATGTATTTTAGCCTTTTGCCTACCATCCCAGCTACGATCCCAAGCATCACTTCCACAGTATCCAAGAAGCGGATGTTGTGGCGGCCTGCAAATTCGCTCACGTAGCGGTTCAGGTGTTCAGGGCTGATCTTGTGGAAGATGCCTTGATAGCCGCGTTTCAGCATGGACCAAAACGA
>JXQG01000012.1 GCA_001007665.1 Candidatus Synechococcus spongiarum SP3
TCGCCTGGGCACCATGGAAATCGAATCCGCCCTGGTGAGCCATCCCGCCGTGGCGGAGGCGGCCGTGGTGGGGAGGCCCGATGAGCTCAAGGGCAGCGCCGTGGCGGCATTTGTCACCCTGGAGGCGGGGCGGCAGGGGGATGCTGCCCTGATTCAGGCCCTGCGGGACCACGTGGCCCATGAAATCGGCCCCATCGCCAAGCCCGACGACCTCTGCTTCACCGACGTGCTGCCCAAAACCCGCAGCGGCAAAATCATGCGCCGCATCCTGCGGGACCTGGCCAGCGGGCAAACCATCACGGGCGACACCAGCACCCTGGAGGACGCCACCGTGTTGGAGCGGTTGCGGGGGGCTACGTCAGCGTAGGCCTCGGATTTCCTTCTCTGGCTCTATTCTTTGATTTCTTTGACTTCCATGGCTTCAAGTCTTTCCAATGGCGCGCCTACTCTTGCCAAGTCCGGGCAACAGTTTAGTGATAACCTGGGTTTATTCCTGTTTTCGTTTTTCTTGGGTTTTCTCTTGTCTCCAGCTTTTCATTATTATCCCATGTCGATAGCGTATGTACATGGTAAATATCCTAGTCCCAAGGGATTCCGGGCATTGGTGTTTACCAAACATTATATCATGGCATCATTGTGGGGATGGTTACTGGTTTTTATTCTTATCGTAGGGTTAGCCGCAACTCCATTTTATTCTCACTATGTTTTCACCACTGATGACCAGCCTTTGGATATGATCAGAGATTCATTGAGCAAATTGTTTGAAAACCCACTTTTCATTGGAAAAACCATTTTATATGGTTTGATTGCCTGGATTGGCTGCGGTGTCGGACAAATTATTACAATTCCTTTGTCATACATTCAGTTGTATAACGAAGCTGCGCATGAAAAGTTGTTTTGAAAATCGGAAAGGTGACGCCACGGTTTTGGAGCGGTTGCAGGAGTGGGGGGCACTTCTGCAGGGTAGGGTTTGTAGCGGTTTTGTCTCAGGTCAGCGAACTATCCGTGAACGTTCAAGCGCACACAGAACTCAAGGCCCGGATCTGGGACATCGCCAACCGGCTGAGGGGGCCTTACTGGCCTCACCAGTATCGCTTGGTGATGCTTCCCATGGTGGTTTGCGGCGGCTTGACTGCGTCCTGGCGCCCACCAAGGCTGCCGTTCTGCAGAAGCACGCTGAACTGGAGGCGCAGCAGACGCCCAAAACGACATGGGATCGCCTGCTGGGCAAGGCCGCCGATCCCGGGCGCAGACACCCGCTCTACAACACCAGCCCCTACACCTTTGCCCGACTGCTGGGGGATGTGGAACGGCATTGGAGCGGTCCCGTACGGGTCCTTGGTGGCGCCGGCACCGGAAAAACCGTGGTGGCCATGCATCGGGCCCGCTGGCTGGCGGCGGGTTTGATCGCTGACGGGAAAGCAGGCCGGGTGCTGTTCACCACCTTTACCCGCAACCTCGCCACGGACATCCGCAACAATCTCACCAAGATCTGCTCCTCGGAAGAGTTGCAGCGCATTGAAGTGGTGAATCTTGATCGCTGGGTGATGAATTTCCTCAAGACGCAAGGCCTGCAAGTCCGCGTCTTCAACCGGGAATCGAAAGACGCCGCCTGGAGCCTGGCCATGGATATGGCGGACACCAGCCTCGGACTCAACGAACACTTCTACAGGGAGGAATGGAAAGACGTGGTGCTCGCAAACGGTTGTCGTTCCCGGGACGACTACCTCAAAGCCAGGCGTGTAGGGCGCGGAACGGGCCTGAACCGCGAACGACGTGCAAAGATCTGGCCGGTTTTCGACGCGCTTCGGGCCGAGTTCCGCCAGCAGGGGCTTTGGGAGCCGGAAGAAGCCAAGCAAGCCGCTGCCGATCTCCTGAAAGACTCCAGCTGCTCTCCACGGTTTGCCTCCGTTGTCGTGGATGAAGCCCAGGATCTGGACGTGGCCTCCTTTGAGCTGATCCGCGCCCTGGCTGGTGAGCCCCACGCCAACGACCTCTTCATCGTGGGAGATCCACACCAACGCATTTACGGCAAACCCGTGGTGCTGGGCCGCTGCGGCATCGAGATTCGTGGGCGCTCCCGCAAGCTGCGCATCAACTACCGCACGACGGAGGAAACAAGGGTTTGGGCCACAGCCGTGTTGAACGGGCTGGACTTTGACGACCTGGACGGCGGCGCCGATCCCGCAAGCGATTACCGCTCCTTGCTCCATGGTGATGAGCCTCTGATCCAGCAATGCGAAGACCCGGATGAAGAGGAGCGCCTCCTGGTCGCGCTTCTGCATCAGATCAAAGGAGAGCAAGGTTCGCTGGCCAGCACCTGCATCACAGCACGAACCAGCCTGGTGATCGACAGGCTTGGACAACTCCTTCAAGCCAAGGGCATCCAAAGCCGAGTCATTGAAGCCGACGAAGCCGATAACCCCAGTGACCCCTCAGTCCGCTTGGCAACGATGCACCGCGTCAAAGGTTTGGAATTTGACCAAGTGCTGATCCCAGGCCTGGACAGTGATCAGATGCCCCTCAAGAACCAGCTCAGTCACAGGCCGGATCAGGTTTCTCGGGAGTTGTTTGAACAGCAGGAGCGGTCACTGCTGCATGTGGCGGCAACCCGTGCGAAGAAGCGGGTGGTGCTCAGCTATAGCAATTGCCCCAGTCCACTCATCCAGCCCTTCTCTGTGTAGGGTCAAAGGAGGGCAAGCCACGTGTGCCTGGTTGAATCGTGACAGGGAAGCGGGAATTCCCCGTCACCGCCCTGGCATTGCTCCGAGCCCCCCAAGGGCAGGATTCAGCCTTATCATCCATGATCCATGGGGGCTGGAAAGCCTCTTCTCTTGACCCTTTCTCAGCATGGCGCGGAGCGGATACAAGGACTACTGGAAAATCCTCCAGGTATCCAGGGGTGCTGATCAGGCCACCATCAAGCAGGCTTTTCGCCGCTTGGCGCGGCAGCATCATCCGGACGTGAAGCCCAACGACAAGGCGGCGGAGGCCCGCTTCAAGGAAATCAACGAAGCCTACGAGGTGCTCAGTGACCCGGAGAAGCGGCGCCGTTACGAGCAGTTTGGCCGCTTCTGGAGTGGTGACCATCGCCAGGCCAGCGGTGGCGCGGGTGTGGATATGGACTTTCAGAACTACGGCAACTTTGATGAATTCATCAGTGACCTGCTGGGCCGCTTGGGGGAGGGGAACATCCCGGGCGGCTTCAGCGCCAGTGGGTTTCCCCGTCCGGGACGCTCCCGCTCCCGCCCCCTGGACCTGGATGCGGAAACCGCCCTGGAGATTTCCTTTGCCGAGGCCTTCCATGGTTGTGAGCGCACACTCGCTGTGCGCACCTTTGGCAAGAATCAGGAATCCGTGCAGGTGCGGATTCCGGCCGGCATCCTTCCCGCCACCCGCCTGCGCCTCAAAGGCAAGGGCAACCTTCAGCCCGGTACAGGACGCCGTGGAGACCTTTACCTCAGGATTCGACTCAAACCTCATCCCGTGTGGCGCCTGGAGGGGGACCAATTAAAGGCCGATCTGGGTGTGGGGCTGGATGAAGCCGTGCTGGGGGGCGAGATTGAGGTGCCCACACCCAACGGCACAGCCACGGTCACGGTTCCGGCCGGCATTCAGCCAGGTCACAGCCTCCGGCTGCGGGGTCAGGGATGGCCGTCATCTGGCGGTCGGAAGGATCTTCTGCTCACGGTTGTGATCGCTGTGCCCCAATCCCCGTCTCCCGAGGAGTTGGCCCTGTTGCGGCAATGGGCAGCCTGCCGAACCCGCTCACCCCGGGAGGCCATGGCCCAGCAGGCCCTGCTCCCCAAGCCTTTGTAGCAAGGCCCAAGGCGACAGGCTGGGGATTGCAGGGGATTCCGTAGGATCGTCAAAGCTGTTGCCTCCCCATGCTGGACCTGCCGTACCGTCCCCGCCGTCTGCGGCGCACGCCTGCCCTGCGGGCCATGGTGCGTCAGACATCTCTGCAGGCCACAGATCTGATCTATCCCCTCTTCGTCCATGAGGGGGACAGGAACGAGCCCATTGGCTCCATGCCCGGCTGCCAGCGCTGGTGTCTTGACGCCCTGGGGGACGAGGTGGGCCGCGCCCGGGATTTGGGGATCCGCTGTGTGGTGCTGTTCCCCAAGGTGGCCGATGGCCTCAAAAGCGAGGACGGCGCCGAATGCTTCAACGAAGGTGGCTTGATCCCCCGCGCCATCCGCCGTCTCAAGGCGGAACACCCGGACATGGCGGTCATGACCGACGTGGCCCTGGATCCCTACTCCAGTGACGGTCACGACGGCATCGTGAGCCCCCATGGGGTGGTTCTCAATGACGAGACGGTGGAGATTCTCTGCCAGCAGGCCCTGGCCCAGGCGCGCTCTGGCGCGGATCTCATCGGCCCCAGTGACATGATGGACGGCCGGGTGGAAGCCATCCGCACCGCCCTTGACGACCATGGCTTCACGGACGTGGGCATCATCTCCTATACCGCCAAGTACTCCTCGGCCTATTACGGTCCCTTTCGGGATGCCCTGGATTCCTCCCCTCGCGCCAGCGGCGATAAGCCCATCCCCACCAACAAGGACACCTACCAGATGGATCCGGCCAACAGCAGGGAGGCCCTCATCGAGGCCGATATGGACGAAGGGGAGGGGGCCGATATTCTCATGGTCAAGCCCGGCCTGGCCTATCTGGACATTGTAGCCAGCCTGCGGAACAACAGCACGCTGCCCATTGCCGCCTACAACGTAAGCGGTGAATATGCCATGGTGAAAGCCGCGGCAGAGAGGGGCTGGATTGAGGAGCGCCCTGTGGTGCTGGAAACCCTGCTCTGCTTCCGTCGTGCCGGGGCGGACTTGATTCTCACCTACCATGCACCTGATGCTGCCCTCTGGCTACAGGAGGGCTGATGAGGGGGGCGAAAGATTCACGGACAGCATACAGAGACCCATGGGAAGCTGTGCAGGTCATGGGCGCCAGGGAAGTCAACGCTCCAGCTCCATGACATCTTCCCCACTCCGCGTTGCTGTCGCCGGCCTTGGCTTTGGCCGCAGCGTGATCCTGCCGGCCCTGCGAGCCACGGAGAGCACAACGCCAACCTGCCTTTGGCACCCTGATCCACAGAAGCTGGCTGCTGCTGCCCAAGCAGAGGAGCTCCAGGGGTTCAGCAACTTCTCAGCCTTGCTGGAGGACGACCATGTGGATGCCGTAGTCATTGCCACCCCACCGATGGTTCGCGCTGGCCTGGCCCAGCAGGCCATGGCGGCAGGCAAGCCTGTCTTTCTGGAAAAGCCGGTGGCGCTCTCAGCAGCCGAGGCGCGACAACTGCGGATCCAGGCACTGCAGAGCCAACTCACCTGCGGAGTGGATTTTGAATATCGGGCCGTGCCCTTTTTCCAACAACTGGCTGAACGGGTGCGGCAGGGGGGCATCGGCCAACCCTGGCTGGTGAAGCTGGACTGGCTCATGAGCAGCCGCGCCGATCCCGGTCGCCCGTGGAGCTGGTATGCAAAACGGGATCAAGGTGGCGGCGTTGTGGGTGCGCTGGGGGTTCATGCCTTTGATCTGCTGACGTGGCTGTTTGGTCCCGTTGCCTCCGTCCAGGCCAAGCTCTCCACCGCCGTCACGGCCCGGCCTGATCCCGCCAGCGGCTGGCTGCGCAGTTGTGACGCTGAAGACGTGGCGCTGATTCAGCTCACCTTTGCCCGCGGTGGGGTGGCCCAGGTGAACCTCAGCTCCGTCACCCGCAACGGTCGGGGCATGTGGCTGGAGATCTATGGCAGTGACGCTCAGGTGGTGCTGGGAAGCAGCAACCAGAAGGATTATGTCCATGGCTTCACCATGCAGGTGGCGCGCCATGGGGGGCCTCTGGAACCCCAGGCGGAGGAGAGCGCCTATGGATTTGCCCGCACATGGCCGGATGGGCGCATTGCACCTGTGGCCCGGCTGCTGGACGGGTGGTCTACAGCCGTACGGGAAGGGCGCCCCATGATTCCCGGCCTGGCGGAGGGGCTGGCCAGCCAGGTGGTGGCCGATGCGGTGCAGAAGGCATCCTCCACCGCCATGGCGGTGGAGATTATCTGACAGCCGGTTCGCCCTGGATGCCTGTCGGGTTGTGTTGGATCAGAGGATGCGGCTGAGAAAGAGCTGGCTGCGCTCCTCCTTGGGTTCCGTGAAGAAGGTTTGGGGGCTGGCTTCTTCTACGATCGTTCCCTCATCCATGAACACCACCCGATCCGCCACTTCCCGGGCAAAGCCCACCTCGTGGGTCACCACCACCATGGTCATGCCCTCAGCGGCCAGGGCGCGGATGGTCTCCAGCACCTCCTTCACCTTTTCCGGATCCAGGGCGCTGGTGGGTTCGTCGAAGAGCATCAACTGGGGAGACAGGGCCAGGGCCCGGGCAATGGCCACCCGCTGCTGTTGGCCGCCACTGAGCTGGGAGGGGTACTTGTGGGCCTGCTCGCGGATGCCCACATGGTCCAGCAGGGCCAGGGCATCCTTCTTCACCGTCTGCCGGTCCCGCTTCTGCACCCAGACAGGGGCCAGGGTGACGTTCTCCAGGATGGAGAGGTGGGGAAACAGGTTGAACGACTGGAACACCATCCCCACATGGCGGCGAATTTTACTCACCACCTTCTGGTTGTTGTCGGCGTCCAGGTGATAGCCCAACACCTCCAGGTGGCCACCCTGAATGGTTTCCAGGCCGTTGAAGGTGCGAATCAGGGTGCTCTTGCCGGAGCCGGAGGGACCCATGATCACCACCACCTCCCCCTTGTCCACAGCCAGGTCCACCTTGGTCAGGGCTTGAAACCCGTTGGGAAAAATTTTGTCCAGCCCCTGGCTCCGCACCACCAACTCCGGGCCCGCAGATAACGGATCCCCTGGCTGATCGCCTGAAGCTGGTTGGGGCGAGGGGGCAGTGCTGGAGGCCATGGCGGGGGAAGGGGTGGGGGAATCGGCAGGAGGTCAATGGTGGCCGTTCACCTTGAGGGTGCGCTCCAGACGGCGCGCCAGGCTGGTCATCAGAATGCAGACAGCCCAATAGAGCAGCGCCAGCCAGATATAAACCTCCAGGTGGCGGCCCAAATAGTCGGGATTGGCCAGGATGCTGCGGCTGATGCCCAACAGTTCAATCAGGCCCAGATAAGCCAGCAGGCTGGTGTTTTGCATGGACGCTACGCACTGGTTGGCCAGAGCCGGCAGGGCTGTGCGCAGGGCCTGGGGCAACTCCACCAGGGCGACGGTGAGCAGGGGGGAGAGGCCCAGGGAGCGGGCTGCTTCCAACTGGGTCTTGGGAATGGATTGCAACCCGCCCCGCACGTCCTCGGCCATGTAGGCCGCCATGAAAAAGCCCAGAGACAACACGGCCCGCAGCACCCGGTTCAAGGTCCAGCCCTCCGGCAGAAAGAGGGGAATCATCAACTGACCGAAGAAGAGCACTGCGATCAGGGGCATCCCCCGCATGAGTTCGATATAACCGGTGGTGAGCCAGCGCAGCAGGGGCAGGGAACTGCGGCGTGCCAGGGCCATGAGAATGCCCAGGGGCAAGGACATGAGAATGGTGCCCAGGGTGAGTAGAAGACTCAGTTGCAGGCCCCCCCAGAAGCGACTCTTGACCGGCTCAAGCCCCAGCCCCGAAGCCAGCAGGAGCAAACCGATGGGCAGGATGAGAACCCAAAGCAGGGGCAGGAGACGCACCACCACTGGCGGCAGCAGCCTGGATGGCATCAGGGTCAGGATGCAGAGCGCCCCCAGCAGGCCCAGCCAACTCCAGCTTCGCCAGATCTGGCTCACCGGGAAGTTGCCGTTGAAATAGAGGCGGACGTTGGACAACACCACCGCCCAGTCCGCCTGCAGGAAGGCCCAGTGGAACAGGTTCCACAGGCCACCACCACAAACCACCGCCAGCACCACGGTGATGAGTGTGTCCAGGGGCGAGGCAAACAGGCCGCGGCGGATCCGCAACAGCAGTTGGCGAGACCGGGGGCTGGAGCGTGGAGACTCAGCCATGGCGCAGCACCAGGCGGTTGAGAACGTTCATCGCCCCACTGATGAGCAGGTCAACGGCCAGGAAGCCCGCCACCAGCAACGCAAAGGCCTCAATGGAACGTCCCGTCTGGGTAAAAGTGGTGTTGGCAATGGAGAAGATGTCCGAGTAGCCTACGGCGATGGCCAGGGTGCTGTTTTTGGCCAAATTGATGTATTGGCTGTTCAGGCCCGGCAGGATGGCCCGCAACGCCTGGGGAAGGATGATCAGGCGCAGGGTGCGACCCTCGCCAAACCCCAGGGAACGGGCCGCTTCCCACTGGCCCCGGGGCACGGAGTTGATGCCGCCCCGAACCACCTCCGAGATGTAGGCGCCGGTGTACACCGTGAGGCCGATGAGCAAGGCCATGAACTCTACGGAAATGGGCAATCTCAGCCAACCCGCCAAGGTCTCCACGCCGTTGCGGGCCGCCGGCATCCCGAGAAAGACCACCACGTACCAGAACAGCAGGTGGAGCAGGGGTGGAACATTGCGGGCCACAGCCACGTAGAGATTGGCCAACTGGCGCAGGAGCCAGTTTTTACTGAAACTAGCGGCTCCACCAATGACCCCCAGGACGGTGGCCAGCACCAGGCCCATCACCACCACCTGGAGGCTGTTGACAAACCCCACCACAAAAGCCCAGGCGTAGCTGTCGTCCGTTCTGTAGGACAGCAGGCCTCTGGGCAAGGGAAACCGGGCCGGTCGGCCAAGCCAGTCAAAACTCAACTCCAGGCCACGGCGGACCAGGTTGACCTGCAGGTTGCTGACCAGCAGAGCAACCACCCCCAGCACAAGGAGGCCAATGGCCACCTGGAGCAGAATCAGCAGAAGTCGCCGCCGCTGGCCTGGTGGCCGACCCGAAGCAAGGGGTTCCGGGCTCAATTGAAGGGAGGTGCGTAGTGGAGGCCGCCCTCGGTGTAGATGGCGTTCAGACCGCGGGGAATGAAGGTTGCCGTGTCAGGACCCAGGTGGCGATTGTAGATCTCCCCGTAATTGCCCACGGCACGGACGGCCTGCACCACGAAGTCGTTGGGCAAGCCCAGCTTGCCGCCCAGGTCGCCCTCGATGCCCAGGAAACGGCGCAGGGCTGCATTCTCCTGATCCGCACCGCTGGTGGCGGATGCCACCCGCTCGTCAATGTTGTCCTGGGTGATGCCCTGCTCCTCTGCGGACATGAGGCCATAGACAATCCAGCGCACCGCATCGGCCCACTGGTCATCTCCGTCCACCGTGGCGGGGGCCAGAGGCTCCTTGCTCAACCCCTCATCCAGGATCACGTGCTCGTCGGGGGCCTCGAAGCCGGAGCGGGAGCTGTTGAGAGAGGAGCGGTCGGCGGTAATGGCAGCGCAACGGCCATCCAGGTAGGCCTGTTCGCGCTCCTGGGGCGTCTCGAATTTGACCGGTTCGAAGGGAATCCCTCGGGCCTGCATCACGTCATTGAGGTTCCGTTCCGTGGTGGTGCCCCCGCCAACGCAGAAGGACTCGCCCTCCAGACCCTCCAGTGTCGTGACGCCGCTGTCTTTGCGGACCAGCACCCCTTGGCCGTCGTAGAAGACCACAGGGGCAAAGGTGAGGCCGTTACCGCCGCCGGAATCACGGCTGAGGGTCTGGGTGGTGTTGCGGGAGAGCAGGTCGATCTCGCCACTGCTGAGGGCGGTGAAGCGCTGGGCTGCCGTGAGTTGGGTGTAGTCAACTTTGTCGGGATTCCCCAGCGTGGCGGCTGCCACAGCACGGCAGATATCAGTGTCCAAACCCGTGTAGGTGCCTTCAGTAGTGAGATAGCTGAAGCCGGGCAGGCGGCCGCTGATGCCACAGCGCAACTCCCCTCTGGACCTCACCTGCTCCAGGAGGCTCACCTTCTCCTCGGGAGCCGTGGCGCAACCTGCCAGACCCAAGAGAAGGAGGGGGGAAACGACCGCAAGTTTCTTGAAGAACTGAGCCGGCATGAATGGTGGAGGGCAAAACTGCCCCAGTCTATACGGCCGACACAGAACATCCTCCAGTTTTTAGAATCAGTAATGTACTGAAAAAATGGCGGGGAGGAGATTTGAACTCCTGACCTTCGGGTTATGAGCCCGACGAGCTACCAGACTGCTCTACCCCGCGACGGGATGGATCCGGGCTGAGAAAGGGACAAGAACGGTTGCCCAAACCTGCCCGGACCGCAAAACTCTACACCATTGGCAAGCTGTGTGCGAGCCCCGATCCCCATGGAGGCGCGCCATCCCCACCACCTCCATGGATTGTGGGGTCCGGAAGGAACGCGGCGGCGAGCCGGATAACAGGTCGCTTGGGGGCCGACGTCTCGATCCACGATTGTCCGTCTTCGCTTACGGACACTGCGCCTGGACCCGAGCGCCAACCCGGCTGGCTGGGCGGATCCGTATAGACGGCCTACACCGCCTCAATCTGGAGCATCGAAGGCAATTTCTCTGGTAGCCGAAGCGGCGCCCGGGATCAGAATGATGATCAGCGTAACCACGACTCCCACAACAGCCGCCACACAGACCACCTGGTTCATGTTCAACTCCGCGGATTCGCCGGGAAGAGAGGTTACATTCTCTCTCCCCCCTGGGCATGAGCCTCCACCAGCCACAGACTCTTGTCCACCGCTCGGGAGATTTCGACAAACAGGTCTTCGGTGTCGGCATCGCCGGCTGCGCCCGCCGTCGCAATGGCCGTACGGATGGCCCTGCCGAAGGCGGCCAGGGCCACGCTCACTGCTTCCACGTGATCGCTGCCCGAGACAATATCCAGCGGATAGGTGGGCAACCCCGACTGGTGCGCCGCCACTGACGCTGTGCCGAAGGCCACGCCGCCCATGGCGACGATGCGCTCCGCCAGGTTGTCCACGTGGGTGAGGGTCTCGCCATGGATGGCGTCAAACAGTTCATGCAATGCAATGAAGGACGTCCCCTTCACGTTCCAGTGGGCTTGTTTCATTTGCGTCGAGAGGTCGACGGCGTCCGCCAGGCGAGCGTTCAACAACACGGCCATCTCCTTGCGGGTGGTCTCCGGCAGGTCGATTTTGCTGGCATGTAGTGCTGGGTCCATGGCGGGCGCGCTCTTGACGACTTTCTAGCTTGTCCCATTGAAGCGCAGTTCGCCAGACACCCGGAGACTCAGGTAGGGCGAAAGGTACTGAAAGCGGGGTCGCAGGTCAGCCATGGCCTCGGGGGTGAGCCAGCCCAACTGGTCCAGGAGGTGCAGGGCCACAGCATGTTTGGCCCGCTTGGCCCCATCCTCCACCTTGATGGCCACACCGATGCCCTCATTCACCCGGCCCACACACTGGACGCCTTCCGCGCCCCCCTTGCTGATCAAGGCCCCCAAGCCAAGACGCATCACTTCCGTGTCAAAGCAGCCGTCCCCTGCCACCAGTTCAGGGTGGGCCTGCATGGCCCGGCAGAGCCGTTCCAGTTCCGGTGCATCGGAACTGCTGAGCACGGCAAACACTCGCGCCAACTGGGCCAACTGCAGTTGCACTGTCGGGACGCCGCAATCATCCGTGGCCAGAGGAAACTCCGCCGCAGGCTGGTGCAGCAGTTCGGCAAGGCGCTGCAGGACTTCTCGCTGTAGAGGATGCTCTGGATCCATGTAGGTGGCCAGGGGCCAGTCCATCCGCTTGCAGATGGCCAGGAACGCCGCATGCTTGCCCGAGCAGTTGTGCTGGAGGGGACTGGCGGCGCCAACGGGCACGGGACATTGCAACAGTTCTGCACGCAGCCCCGCATTCCACAGGATATGGAAGGCGGCACGGGCGTGGGTGACGGTTCCACAGTGGGAGGCACAGGCAATGGCCAGTTGCCTCTCCTGGAGCTGGTTCTGCTCTGCTGCGCCGGTGAGAATCAACAGGCTGGCCTGGAGGGGCTTGAGGGCTGAGCGGCCGAAGCTGGCCCGGAAGGGATCCCCGGCGCCCATGAGCAGTCGTCCCTGCTGATCCGTAACGGCGGCATGGACCCGATGTACCGATTCCACAATCCCGTCGCGGCACAGCAACACGTCCAGGGGAGATGCAGGAGTGCCTCGGCGGGCCACGGTGAAGGGAGAAGATGGTTGACTCATAAAGGGCAGAAGCCGGATGGCGGCCTTAAACGAGGCGACATAACACCGCACCCAGCGCCAGCGCCACAGTGGCCATGGTCATCAGTTGTTGCAACCCCAACAGGAGGGGGCGCACCTGATGCTGAGCCACCAGCCAGTCTCTCTGGCGCCACTCCAGTGGTTTTTCCCAGATCTGCCCGTCATACCAGCCCGAC
The DNA here is from genome assembly GCA_001007665.1 of Candidatus Synechococcus spongiarum SP3. Classification (GTDB taxonomy): domain Bacteria; phylum Cyanobacteriota; class Cyanobacteriia; order PCC-6307; family Cyanobiaceae; genus Synechococcus_B; species Synechococcus_B spongiarum_B. The sequence continues at coordinate 12,274 of JXQG01000012.1, forward strand.
TCCTCGTACTCAATAGACTCTGCCAGCAAACGGCGCAGGACAAACGTCCAACCCAGCCATTGGCGGACCAGCAGCAGCAGAGGGAGCACCAGTGCCCCCACCAGCCCGGCAGCCAGCAGTCGGGGCGGATCCTTCTGCAGAGGAACGCTGCCACTGGCAATGATAGTGGTGAGGGGGATCAACAGCAGCCAGCAGAGGGCAAAAGGCTTGAGACAGGTCAGAACGTCAGGATCGGCCCAACGAAAAAACCAGGACTGGCGCAGTTCTTCATATTGCTGCAGGGGACGCTGCTCCACGGGAACCGGGCAGGTGCTGTCCATCAAAGTCACGACAACGCAGAACACGACATTCAGGAGGTCTTCACCATGGGCCCATGGGTGTGCAGTTCCCCATGACTCCAGAAACCTTCCAGGTCATAAAAGTGACGTTCCTGGGTTCCCATGACATGGACGATCAGTTCGCCGTAATCCAGGAGCACCCAGCGTCCTTCTGAGACGCCCTCCAGCCGCAGAGGACGGCGCCGGGCCTTCTCTTCCAGCGTCTCCTCGACGGAACGGGCAACGGCGCGCACCTGAACGGGAGACCCCCCGGAGCAGATGACAAACCAATCCGTGAGATAGGCCACCTCCTCCACACGGATCAGCACAATATCCATGGCCCTGCGGTCGTCACAAGCCTCTGCCGCCAGTCGGGCCATTGCGGCGGAGTCCAACGGTTGCTTCCGGGATGCAGCCAAAGCGCCAGCCACCATTTCAGCCATAGACATTCTCGCTGCTCATGGCTTCCGGGCTTCCCTCGGACTGCGCCATTTCTGCCTGGGCCTTGGCGGCACTGCGCCGCAGTGCATCCAGACGATTTTCATAGAAGCTGCGCTTGCGCTTCTTGCGGGTTTGGGCAACCAGCGTCTTCAGGGCACTGCCCAGGCTGCGATAGGCATTGGGGAGGGAATACCCAAAGCGGGTGGCCAGGGCAATGGCTCGCTCATCGGCTGCAACGGCCTCCTGCAGGTGCTTCTCCGGGTTGTTTTTGAGGTACAGGCGGTAGCCGGCAAAGCCGGAGAGGCCCAGGGCCAGCAGCAGCAGCAGACCGTCCTGCACCCAGAGTTCGCCGATGGCGCCGCCAAGCCCAATGGCCAGAGCTGCCATTTCCCACCCGTCCCGTGGAACGGCATCGTTCTGGATGCGGCCCACCTCGTGCCAGAAGAGCAGGTTGCGCTGATCCAGGGCCAAGGCTTCCCAAGCCTCCAGGTCCACCTGAATTTCCACCTCGTCACGGCCAATTTCCTCAATGGTGATCAGAGGGGGGGCGGCGGCAGCGGCGGCCTCCACAAACACCCAACTCTGCATTTCCGGTGGAAGAAGACCTTTCAGGCGCTGAAGTTCAGTCATACAGTTTCAGAGCGGGCAGTTCAGAGCGGGGCAGCGGGAATGGAAAAGCTTTGCCGCAGGATGGTGTGAACGCACTCTAGCGGGCCAGTTGTATCCGCCAGGCACATCATCCGGGAACCGGGGGATGCCATGCTGGTCTAGTTTGGCCTTTACACTCCCGGATGCCCCGACGCAGTGATCTACAGCGCATTCTCCTGCTGGGTTCCGGGCCGATTGTCATCGGTCAGGCCTGCGAGTTTGACTACTCCGGAACCCAAGCCTGTAAAGCCTTGCGGGACGAGGGCTTTCAGGTGGTGCTGGTGAATTCCAACCCGGCCACCATCATGACCGATCCGGAAACGGCGGATCGCACCTACATCGAGCCTCTTATCCCGGAGGTGGTGGCCCAGGTGATTGCAGCGGAGCGCCCTGACGCCTTGCTGCCCACCATGGGGGGACAGACAGCGCTCAATCTGGCGGTCAACCTGGCAGAACGTGGCGTGTTGGAACGCTACGGCGTGGAGTTGATTGGCGCCAGCCTGGAGGCCATCCGCAAGGCGGAAGACCGGCAGTTGTTCAAGGAGGCCATGGGCCGCATCGGAGTCAAGGTTTGCCCCTCCGGGATTGCCGCCAACCTTCTGGAAGCCGAGGCCGTGGCCCGGCAGATCGGCAGCTATCCCCTCATTATTCGCCCGGCCTTCACCCTGGGGGGCAGCGGCGGGGGCATCGCCTATAACACCGACCACCTGCTCAATATCGTCCGCAGTGGCCTGGAAGCCAGCCCTGTGCGCCAGATTCTGATCGAACAATCCCTGCTGGGGTGGAAGGAATACGAGCTGGAGGTGATGCGGGATCAGGCGGATAACGCTGTGGTGGTTTGCAGTATTGAAAACCTGGATCCCATGGGGGTGCATACCGGTGATTCCATCACCGTGGCTCCTGCCCAGACCCTCACCGACCGGGAGTACCAGCGGCTGCGGGACCAGGCCTTGGCCATCATGCGGGAGGTGGGGGTGGAAACCGGCGGCAGCAACGTGCAGTTTGCGGTCAATCCTGCCGATGGAAACCTGGTGGCCATTGAAATGAACCCCCGGGTGAGCCGCAGCTCAGCCCTGGCCAGCAAAGCCACCGGCTTTCCCATTGCCAAGATGGCCGCCCGCCTGGCCGTGGGCTACACCTTGCCGGAAATTCTCAACGAGATCACCGGCAAAACACCGGCCTGCTTTGAGCCCAGCATTGATTACGTGGTCACCAAGGTGCCGCGTTTCGCCTTTGAAAAGTTTCCTGGTGCCCAGCCGGTGCTCACCACCTCCATGCGCTCTGTTGGCGAGGTGATGGCCATCGGCCGCTGTTTTGAGGAGTCTCTGCAAAAGGCGTTGCGGGGCTTGGAGATTGGCCGGGCCGGCTGGGGTTGCGACGGGCCCGAGATCCCCATGGACCCGGACGCCATGGCCGTTCAGCTCCGCACCCCCACACCGGAGCGGATCTTTCAGTTGCGCCAGGCCATGGAACAGGGCTTTGACCTGGCCCGGCTTCAGGAGTTGACCGGCATTGATCCCTGGTTCCTGGCCAAACTGGCCCGGTTGCTGCAACTGGAGCATCAACACCTGCGGGGGCGGGGGCTCCGGGAACTGGACGGTCCCGCCATGCTGATGCTCAAGCAGCATGGCTATAGCGATCGTCAGATTGCCTGGGCCACCGGATCCGAGGAGTTGGCGGTGCGCGGCTGGCGACAACAGTTGGGAATCGATGTGGTGTTCAAAACCGTGGACACCTGTGCGGCGGAGTTTGCCTCCACAACGCCCTACCACTACAGCACCTACGAAGCCGCCGGTTCCTGGCTCCGGGAGGACGGCGCCATGACGCACCAGCCCCCAGCCACGGAGGTGCTGCAAGACACCCGGCGGAAGGTGTTGATCCTGGGGGGCGGCCCCAACCGCATCGGGCAGGGCATTGAGTTCGACTATTGCTGCTGCCATGCCTCCTTCTCCCTGCGGGAGCAGGGCTGGGTGACGGTGATGCACAACAGCAACCCGGAGACCGTCTCCACGGATTACGACACCAGTGATCGACTCTACTTCGAACCCCTCACATTGGAGGACGTGCTCAACGTGATTGAGGCGGAGCAACCCACCGGAGTCATTGTCCAGTTTGGCGGCCAGACCCCCCTGAAGCTGGCCATGCCGCTGCTGCGGTGGCTGGAGACCCCCGAGGGACGCCGCACCGGCGCAACCATCTGGGGCACATCACCGGAATCCATTGATGCCGCCGAGGATCGGGAAGGATTCGAGCAGCTCCTGCGCCGGTTGGCCATCCGCCAGCCGAACAACGGCCTGGCCCGCAGCGGGGCAGAAGCCCTTGCTGTGGCGGAGCGGATTGGCTACCCGGTGGTGGTGCGGCCCAGTTACGTGCTGGGGGGGCGGGCCATGGAACTGGTGCATAACCGCTCCGAACTGAGCCACTACATCCAGCACGCCGTGCAGGTGGAGCCGGACCACCCCGTGCTCATTGACCAATACCTGGACAACGCCATCGAGGTGGACGTGGACGCCTTGGCGGATGGCCAGGGCCGTAGCGTGATTGCCGGCATCCTGGAACACATTGAGCCTGCCGGGATCCATTCGGGAGATTCCGCCTGCTGTTTGCCCAGCATCAACCTCACTGCGACAGCCCTCCAAACCATCCGCCAATGGACCCACACCCTGGCCCAATCCCTGGGGGTGGTGGGGCTCATGAATGTGCAGTTCGCCGTACAGGGTGATCAGGTGTCCATTCTGGAGGCCAATCCCCGCGCCTCCCGCACCGTTCCCTTTGTGGCCAAAGCCTGTGGGACCCCCCTGGCCAAGCTGGCCGCCCGGCTCATGGCTGGCGAGACCCTGGATCAGGTGCGCTTGACGGAGGAACCCCTCATTCCCATGCAGGCCATCAAGGAGGCTGTGCTGCCCTTTAAGCGCTTCCCCGGAAGCGACAGCCTGCTCGGACCGGAAATGCGCTCCACCGGGGAGTCCATGGGCAGCGCCCCCAGCTTTGCCATGGCCTATGCCAAGGCGGAGTTGGGAGCCGGGGAAGACCTACCCCGCCAGGGCACGGTGTTCCTCTCCACCCATGACCGGGACAAGCCAGATCTGGCGCCCATTGCCCAGCGGCTGGCGGAGTTGGGTCTGCAACTGGTGGCCACCCGGGGCACGGCCGCCCACTTGCGGGATGCCGGCCTTGCGGTGACAACCGTCTTGAAGGTTCACGAAGGGCGCCCCAACATTGAAGACCTGATTCGCTCCGGGGCCATCCAGCTCATCATCAATACCCCCATCGGCCGCCAGGCCACCCACGATGATCGTTACCTGCGCCGCGCCGCCATTGACTATGCCGTGCCTGCCGTTACCACCCTGGCGGCTGCCCAGGCGGTAAGCGAAGCCATCGCCGCCCTGCAACAGCGGGAGCTGACCATTGCCGCATTGCAGGATATTCATGGTCAGAGCTCAAGTGCGATTAATAGAGGAGAACGAATAGGACATAGTGAATAGAACATCGGCACGTCGTCGGGCCCAGAGCATGTCTTGGTGGATTTCCAGGAGTTTAGCGCCAGACAAATCAAAAACAAATCGCAAATGCTTCGTGACGCTGCCGAGAGGCGCGGTTGGCAATACCGTCCCTGACGGGGGAGGCGTCCACAGCATGGCAGCAGCCTCTGGTCAGTGGCGATCGCTGCGGTCACGGGCCTTGGTGGTGTGGTCGTCATGGGCTTTGCGCACCATCCAGTACCCTGCCGAGAGAAAGACAATGGCGGCGCCCAGCGCCACAATCAGGGGGGCCGGATCCTCGATGTCGGGCTTGAGGACAATCACCTTGCGGGCCAGGGCCGTGAGGGCTGTGGCCAGAACCAGTTCCAACTGGATGGTGTGGTGCCGCAGGTAGGCGGTGATGTTTTGCAGCACCTCAAGGGCAATGAGGAGGGTGAGCAGCTCCCCCAGGAGGTGAACAAGCCCATCTCCCATCAGGTTGGCGTCGGTGCGATAGACGGCCTGGGCCATCTGGCCCAGCAGGTGGACCGTGGCCGCAACAATGACCACACCCAGCGCCATGGCCAGAACACGGGCCAGCACCCGTTCAAAGCGGCCCAGAAGCTCAAGGAAGTCGCGGTCATCAAAAATGGACGACACAAGGCGACGCATGGCGGTCACGGCTGGGGGGTAGGGGAAGGAGGTGCTTTTGCCGCAATTGCAGCCAGGAACGGTTCAGCGAAGTCCCTCAGTTTTACAGTGCCGACGCCGTTCACCTGGGCGAACTCCTCCACCGTTCGTGGACAGTGGCGGACCATATCAAGGAGGGTGCGATCGGGAAAGATGATGTACGCTGGCACGCCACGCTGCCGAGCCAAGTGCAATCGTAACGCCTTGAGAGCGGCGAGGAGGTCGCCTTGCTCGTCGTTCAGGGTCTCGGCATTCAAGGAATCATCGGCTTCACTGCGCTTCGCTTTGCGGGCATTGGCGGATGGCTCAGGGGGTTGAGGCCGAGCAACGGTATCCGCCCGGTAGAGAAAAGCTCCCTCTCCTGCCTGGAGTCCGTGACCCTTGGGGGTGATCATCAGGCTGCCATAGCCGGCAATATCCAGCTTGAGGAGGCCGCTGGCCACCATCTGGCGAATGAGGGAACGCCACTGCTTTTTGGTGTGCTCTTTCCCCACTCCGAAGCTCTCCAGTCGCTCGTGACCAGCCCGGCGCACTTTCTCCGTCAGGGAGCCGTAAACAATGTCAATCACGTGGGCAGCACCGTAGCGTTGCCCAGATTGGCGGACAACCGCCAGCACCTGCCGCGCCATGTCCGTGCCGTCCACGCAGGACACCGGATTCTGGCAAATGTCGCAGTTGCCGCAGGGTTCGCTTTCTTCCCCGAAATACGCCAGCAACGGAATCCGGCGGCAGGAGGGGGACTCGCAGTAGCCCAGCAGGGCATCCAGCCGCTTGTGTTCCTGGCGTTTGCGCTCCGGGCTGGAGGCTTCCTCTTCAATGAACTGGCGCCGCATGCGCAGATCCCCCAGGCCATAGAGCATGTGGGCCTCCGCGGCGGCGCCATCCCGCCCGGCCCGGCCAATCTCCTGGTAGTAGGCCTCCATGGTGCCGGGCAGGTCCGTATGCACCACAAAGCGCACGTCGGCCTTGTCGATGCCCATGCCAAAGGCGATGGTGGCCGCCATGATCACCGCCTGATCCGTGATGAAAGTGTTTTGATTGGCCTCGCGGGCCGTTGGATCCATGGCCGCATGATAGGGAAGGGCATGGAAGCCTTCCTGCTGCAGCAGCGCAGCCACCGCTTCCGTTTTCTTGCGGGAGAGGCAGTACACAATGCCGCTCTCGTTCTGGTGGCGGGCCAGGATGTCCAGCAGTTGCCGCTTCCAGTTCCGCTTCATCTGCACCGAGAGGTGGATGTTGGGTCGGTCAAACCCCTGCACCACCCGCTCCATCCGCCCCTGCAGCAACTGCCGGGCAATGTCGTCCCGTGTAACGGCATCGGCGGTGGCTGTCAGGGCCAGGATGGGCACCTGGGGGAAGGTGTCGTGGAGGCGGCAGAGATCAGCATACTCCGGACGAAAACTATGACCCCACTGGGAAATGCAGTGGGCCTCGTCAATGGCCAGCAGCGTGAGGGGCAATTTGGCGAGGGCCGCCAACATGGGTTCCGTCATGAGCCGTTCCGGCGCCATGTAGAGCAGTCGAGTCTCGCCGGCGACCACGCGACGCCATGTGGCCACGTTCTCTGACCGCCGCTTGCTGGAGTTGATGGTTTCCGCTGCCACGCCACAGAGGCGCAGGGCCGCCACCTGGTCTTGCATCAGGGCCACCAGTGGGGAGACCACCACCGTCAGTCCACCCTGCACCAGGGCCGACACTTGAAAGCAGAGGGATTTGCCCGAACCTGTGGGCATCACCGCCAGCACGTGGCGGTTGTCCAGAATGGCCTCAATTACCGCCGCCTGGCCAGGGCGGAAGGCTTGGTGGCCAAAAACATCCCGAAGGATGGTCTGTGCACGAGACATCATAACGGATCAAGGGCCACCAGGGGACGCAACAGATGAGGAGGGTCGCTGATGGGGCTGCGCAGGCGAGGGAAGATCCAATAGGACACGATGTGCAGGGTGAGGGCATAGACGATGTTCTGAAGCAGAATCAACACCACGCCCATGACTTGCACCTGGGCAAGGGTGGGCGCCAGAGCGAGCCCCAGCAGGTTCTCCAGGGGGGCCAGGAGCCAGTCCACCATCCTGGCCGCGGCGTTGGTGATGACCACCCAAAGATTGCTCCCCAGCAACAGGGAGAGCACGGCGATCCGAACCACAAAGCCGAGGCTGCCCACCAGAGCCCCCACACTCCAGCTCACGCTCCAGCCCAGCCCCCGGTTCCAGCACCAGCCCAGCCAGATTCCCAGCAATCCATAGGGGAACAACACCAGCGGGCCACGGATGGGCCCCATGAGGGCACTCAGCAGCAGGATGGCCACGCCAGCGCCCATCAAGCCACTACGGCGGCCATGGCGCAACTGGAGCATGGCCAGCGGCAGGGGCAAGGCCAGGCGAAGCAGGGGACCGCCAACAGGAAGGTAGTAGAGGGCAATAAACAGAAGACCCGTGGCCGCCGCCAGATAGGCGGTATCGGTGATGCGGCGCGCCTCGGGCCAGTGGAGGCGTTGGCTCCGGGACGACGGGGGGGGGCAGGTCATGGGGACGGCTTTGGAGGGGTGGGCGGCGCGGTGTTGGCCTCGTTGGGCAGCCGCTCAACGGTTTCCACCTCAAACAGGATTCCCGCCGCCCGCAGTGCCTGGGTCACGGCTTCAGCCGGGGCAGCCGGATCCGCCGCAGGCAGGCGCAGGAGCAGCCGGTAGGGGGTTGGATTCAGGAGTTGGGAGGGTTGGGTGGTGGTGGGATCGGGAGGTGAAGCCTCCTGGCGTGCATTGGGCGGTGGAGCAGGGGCGGCGTCAGGGACGGGGATGTCATCCATTGCTGTGGCAGCGGCTGTCGGGTTCGAGGGGGACGCCTCTCCCACGGGATCGCCAGACTCGGATGGCTGCTCTGTCAATTGTTCCCCTGTTGGGACGTTGACTGCGGCGGAATTGGGAGCGGCGGTCTCCCCCTCCAGAGCGTCAGGCTCGGACAGACGCTCCGTCAATTGCTCTCCGAAGGGGGTGCCGGAGCAGCCGGCACACCAGAATCCCAAAAGCCAGACAACAAGACCAAGACGCACAGCAGGGTTGCGATTGATCATGGGGCCGACGGGTTAGCGGCACGCCGCGCCCGGGTGGCCTGCCTTGCCTCGCCGGTGGTCGCCACAGTGGTTCTGCCGCTGGTGCTGGACCCCTTCCTGGTCCCTGTGGCGGCTTTCTTTGTGGTTTTGGCTGCCTGCTTTCCCGTGGTCTTCCTGGCGGCGGCGGTTGCTGCCGTTTTGGTCCCTGCCGTGGTTTTCTTTGTGGTCCTGGCCGCCGGCTTTCTGGTGGTCTTTCTGGTGGTCTTCCTGGTGGTTGTCCCGGCAGCCTTGCCCATGCCTTTGGCTTCGGCCCTGGCCGCCAGCAGCCCGATGGCCTCTTCCATGGTCACGTCTTCGGCAGTCTTGCCCTCCGGTAGAGAGCAATTGAGCTTGCCGTGCTTGACGTACTGCCCGTAGGGTCCGGAAAAGACTGCCACCTGCTCGCCGTCGTCGGGGTGGGCCCCCAACTCCCGCAACGGGGTCCGCTTGCCGCGCCCCAGCTTGGGAATGGCCAGCAACTCCAGGGCCCGCTCCAGGGTGATGGTCAATAGCTGGTCGTCCCCCTTGATGGAGCGGTACTCCCGTTCCCCCTGCCCCTTGTGCCACACCACGTAGGGACCAAAGCGTCCCAGACCGGCCTCCACCCGCCCCCCTTGCGGGTGGTCCCCCAAGCGGCGGGGGAGACGCAACAGATCCAGGGCCTCCGCCATGGTGATGCTTGTGGTCTCAATGCCGGGGGGCAGGGAGGCCCGCTTGGGCTTGGGCTGATCGCTGGTGGCCTCTCCCCGCTGCACGTAGGGGCCGTATTGGCCGTTGAGCAGGTAGATGGACTCACCGGTCTCGGGGTCCACACCCAAGGCTTCCGGGCCGGCCAGCTTGTTTTGGCAGAGTTCCTGGATCCGCTCCGGACTCAGATCTGCGGGCGTCATGTCAGAGGGCAGGTTGGCCTTGACGCTCTGCCCGTCATGGTCGGCCTCCAGATAAGCGCCGAACTTGCTGATGCGGACCACACAGGGCAACTGCTCCAGCGCCACGGTGCGGAAGGTGATGGGATCAATGGATTGTTCCTGATGGGCTACTTCCGCCTCCAGGCCTTTCTCGCCGCGGTAGAATTGCTTCAGGTAGGGGAGCCACTGCACTTGGCCCTGGGAGATCTGGTCAAGGGTTCCCTCCATGCGGGCCGTGAAGCCGGTATCCACCAGGTCCGGGAAGTGCTTCTCCAGCAGGGCCGTCACCGCGAAGGCCGTGAACGTGGGGGTCAGGACGTTGGCCGTCAACTGGGCATAGCCCCGATCACAGATGGTGCCAATGATGGCGGCATAGGTGCTGGGACGGCCAATGCCTTCGGCCTCCAGCCGTTGCACCAGGGCGGCTTCGGAGAAGCGGGCCGGTGGCTGGGTTTGATGGTCCAGGGCCTCCACGGACTGGCAGATGGGCTGATCCCCCTCCTGCAAGGTTGGCAGCAGCACCTCTTTGCTTTCCAGGGCGGCGCCTGGATCGTCACTCCCCTCCACGTAGGCGCGGAAGAACCCGGCAAAATCAATGCGTTTCCCCGTCGCCCGGAAGCGGGCCTCTCCCGCCTCCAGTTGCACCGTCAGCATGGTGAGCCTGGCGTCCGCCATCTGGCAAGCCACGGTGCGCATCCAGATCAGTTCATAGAGGGACCGCTCCATGCCGCTGAGGCCTGTTTCCCGGGGTGTGCGGAACTGTTCCCCCGCAGGGCGGATGGCCTCGTGGGCTTCCTGGGCATTGCGGCTTTTGGTGGCGTATCGCCGCACCTTGGGGGAAAGGTAGTCGGCGCCGAATTTCTCTTCCACGCAACGACGGGCGGCCGCAACGGCCTGCTCCGAGAGATGGACCGAGTCCGTGCGCATGTAGGTGATGAAGCCGTTTTCGTAAAGGCTTTGGGCGGTGCGCATGGTCTGACGGGCCGGGAGGCGCAGCTTGCGGTTGGCCTCCTGCTGCAGGGTGCTGGTGGTGAAGGGGGCCACCGGGCGGCGGATCGTGGGCTTGGCCTGCACCTGCGCCACCCTCCAGGACTGGCGGGCTGTCGCCTCTTTGAGGGCCTGAGCGTCCTGCTCCTCCAGAAGCCGCACCGCCAGCCCCGCTTTGATGCCGCCAGTGTTCTGGTCAAAGTCCGCCCCCGTGGCGATGCGCGTACCGGCCACGTGGGTGAGTCGCGCTTCAAAACCCTGTTGCTGATGCTCCAGTTGGGCCTTCAAGTCCCAGTAGGAGCCGGAACAAAAGGCCAGGCGCGAGCGCTCCCGCTGCACCAGGAGGCGCACCGCCACGGACTGCACCCGCCCGGCGGAGAGGCCATAGGCCACCTTTTTCCACAACAGGGGCGAGAGGGTATAGCCTACCAGGCGATCCAGCACACGGCGCACTTCCTGGGCCTGCACCAGATTCTGGTCAAGGTCACGGGGGTGTGCCAGCGCTCGGTCAATGGCCTCCTGGGTGATCTCGTGAAACACCAGGCGCTTCACCGGAATCCTGGGCTTGAGCAACTCCAGCAGGTGCCAACTGATGGATTCCCCTTCCCGGTCTTCATCCGTGGCCAGGAGAAGCCGGTCGGCAGCCTGGAGGGCGGCCTTCAACTCCTTCACCACTTTCTTTTTCTCTTTGGGCACCACGTAAAGGCGCTGGAATTGATCTGCGGTATTGACCCCCAGCTTTGCCCAGGACTCCCCCTTATGACTTGTGGGGATTTCACTGGCGTTGGTGGGCAGGTCACGCACATGGCCCATGGAGGCGTTCACCTGGAAGCCACGGGGAAGAAAGCCTCTGATGGTTCTGGCCTTGGTGGGGCTCTCAACGATGACGAGGGTGTTGGACACAGAAGGGGTCAACGGTGAACAGTGAAAAGGGAGCGTTCTTGGATCTAGCGCAAGAATGCCGGAAATGGGAGCCCAGGGAGAGGATGTTGAGTGGATAGAGTTTGAACATCATCCATTCAGCCGTCACTCCATGCAGGGAATCGCCAGCGGCCTTGATCTTCATGCCGCCGCGGTGTTGCCAGAAGGGGCAGTGCTGTTGACCATGGTGCTGTGCCTTTTGGTGGATCTGGCCGGTGAGCGCCCGGCCGCACGCTGGGTGCCGCCACTGACCAGTGCAGGCCTCGTCACCGCCCTGGCGTTGCTGGCCCGTCAGTGGAACGGCCTCGCGGAACCGGCGTTTCTCGGGTCCTTTGTCGCCGATAACCTCTCCGTTGCCCTCCGCGCCATCGTGGTGGGCTCCACCATGCTCTCCCTGTGGATGTCCTGGCGCTACGTGGAGCGCAGCGGCACCCCACTGGGGGAGTACGCCACCATCCTCATGGCCGCAACCCTGGGAGCCATGCTCCTCTGTGGCGCCACGGACCTGGTGACAGTGTTTGTCGCGCTGGAAACCCTCTCCATCGCCAGCTACGTCCTCTCCGGCTACATGAAGCGAGATGCCCGCTCCGGAGAGGCAGCCCTCAAGTACCTGCTGGTGGGCTCGGCGGCGGCGGCGGTATTTCTCTACGGCGCCTCCCTGCTCTATGGCCTCACCGGTGGAGACACCAGCCTGGAGGCGGTGGGTCTGGCGGTGCAATCCAGCCAGACGCCGGTGGCCACTTTGGCGCTGATCTTTGTGCTGGCAACGGTGGGGTTCAAAATTGCGGCGGTGCCGTTCCATCAGTGGACGCCAGATGTCTACGAAGGCAGCCCCACCCCCGTGGTGGCCTTCCTCTCGGTGGGCTCCAAAACCGCCGGTTTTGCCCTGGCGCTACGGTTGCTGGTGAGCTGCTTCAGCAGCCTGAGCGCCCAGTGGGAGCTGCTGTTCACCGTGCTGGCAATCCTGAGCATGATCCTGGGCAACGTGGTGGCCCTGGCCCAGACCTCCATGAAGCGGATGCTGGCCTACAGCTCCATTGCCCAGGCCGGCTTCGTGATGATTGGCCTGGTCTGCGGCACCGCCGAGGGCTACGCGGCGGCGGTGCTCTATCTAGCCACCTATCTCTTCATGAATCTGGGGGCCTTTGCCTGTGTGATCCTCTTCTCCCTGCGAACGGGCAGCGACCGCATCAGCGATTACGCCGGCCTGTACCAGAAGGATCCCCTCATCACCCTGGGGCTGAGCCTCTGCCTGCTGTCCCTGGGGGGCATTCCCCCCATGCTGGGCTTTTTCGGGAAGATCTACCTGTTTGTGGCGGGCTGGGGCAGCGGCCAATACGCCATGGTGATTGTGGGCCTGGTGACATCGGTGATCTCCATCTACTACTACATCGGGGTCATCAAAAACATGGTGGTGAAGGAGCCCCAGGATGCGTCCGCCGTGGTGAAGAGCTATCCGGCCGTTCGCTGGGACGTGACTGGTCTTCCTCCCCTGCGCCTTGCCCTGGTGTTCTGTGTGGCCGTGACGGCGGTGGGAGGCATCCTGTCGCGCCCCCTCTTCAGCCTGGCGGATCAAACCGTGGCCGGCACCCCCATGCTGCAACAGATCCTGGCGGCCGCCCTGCACAACACCCCCATGGCTTGAGGGGATGAAGCCCGACTTTTCCCCCATCAGTTCAATCGACGGTCCCCGAGGCCGGGATTCTGCCGTCGTGGCCGAACTGAGGGACGTGAGCAAGTCCTATGGCGCGGGGAACAACCGGGTGCTGGCCTTGAACCACCTCTCCCTCAAGGTGTTCCAGGGGGATTACCTGGCGGTGATGGGGGCCAGCGGCAGCGGCAAATCCACCGCCATGAACATCCTGGGCTGCCTGGACCAGCCCAGTGAAGGAGAGTACTGGCTGGACCGTTGCCACACTGCGGACCTCAATGACGACCAGTTGGCTGACCTGCGCAACCGGAAGCTGGGCTTTGTGTTCCAGCAGTTTTACCTGTTGCGGGAGCTGACTGCTCTGGAGAACGTGATGCTGCCCATGGTGTATGCCGGGGTTTCCCGTGCCCTCCAGCGCCAGCGGGCTGAAGAAGTCCTGGTGCGGGTGGGCCTCGGGAAGCGGCTCCACAACCGTCCCAACCAGTTGAGTGGCGGCCAGCAGCAGCGGGTGGCCATTGCCCGGGCCATCATCAACCGCCCTGTCCTGCTCTTGGCGGACGAACCCACCGGCGCCCTGGATTCCACCACCAGCAACGAGGTGATGGACCTGTTCGCTGACCTGAACCAGGAGGGGATGACCATCATCCTGGTGACCCATGAGCGGGACGTGGCGGAGCGGGCCAGGAGGATCGTCCACTTTGCTGATGGACGCATTCAAGAGGCCTCCTCTCCCTCTTCAGCCGTCACCCGCAGTTCCCGCGTTGCGCCATGATGGGAGTTCCCCGTCACCCGCGTCCGTGTCTTCCCCTTCCCCTGGCCAAGATCAAGCGGCCCCCATCCTGCCGGGCTCTGCGGTGACGGTCCAGGATCCCCGCTCCATCTACCGTGGCTACACCGGCATTGTGCAGCGCATCAGTGATCATCGCGCCGCTGTGCTGTTTGAAGGCGGGAACTGGGACAAGCTGGTGACCCTGGAACTCGGCCAACTGTGGCTCCAGTAAGTTTGGTTGCCAGGTGCTGCTGTGGCCATGGTGGCGGGCTCGGCATCGCTCAGCTATGGATTTAACATGCCTGAATCCATGATTGCAGTCGAGTATTGGGGAAGCGAAAGAACATCTATACCTGTTAAGGATGCGGCGCAAAAAATCGTCGGGTGGAACAGTCAGAGTATCATCAATGCAAGCAAGGAGGTGGCTCAATGACGAATGTAAGCAAGGACCAGCTTTTAGAGATCTACAAGCTTCACGCCGAGCTTGCCGACCGGGTGAGCCAAAGACGTGAAGGGGCTAATCGCCTTTACGTCAGCCTGTTGTCGGGCTTTTTTGCGTTCCTTGCCGTCCTGCTGCAGTTTGGCTCAGGAGAGACATCCACATCCGCGATTTTACTGTTTTCCGGGATCATTGGCATGGCCATATCTGGATCATGGTACATTATCATGGTACATTGTGATTCGTTCTTACCGACAACTCAATACGGGAAAATTTGCCGCTCTTGATGAACTTGAACAAAAACTGGACTATCCATTCTTAACACGTGAATGGGAACTGCTAGGGCGGGGCAGGAATCGTAACCGTTACTGGAAGTTGACTGTTGTGGAAACATTTTTGCCGACTATTTTCTTTCTGCTATTCTTCTCCTTCCTGGTGATTGCTCTGCGCATGTTCTACAATCAGTAAGTCCAGCCAGCCGCTCTACCGCTCTCCCGAGAGATGAGTTGCGTCATGGTCAGGCGGCTGTTTTCGGGGGCGGGTCCATCAGCAATCCTTGTCTCCTACAGGTAATGTGTCGTTTCCGGATTCAGGGATTCATAGGCCTGGGGATCACAGGCGAGCAGAATCACCTGGAGACCTCTGGCTGCAGCAGTGTTCAACATCCTGCTCACCATGGAGATGCGCTCGGGATCGGTGTTGGCGAAGGCGTCGTCAAAGATCAGCGGCAGACAGTGGTCGTGGCGATCCTTCAAAACATCGGCCATGGACAGACGCAGCGCGGCGCCCAACTGTTCCCTCATGCCGCCGCTGAGCTGGGCAAAGTCGTACGGGTTCTGGCCGCGCCACAACTGGAGGCCCTGCAAGCCCGCGTCCTGGCTGTAGCGCATCTGGCAGATGGGGCCCTGGTGGTCAGGGCGCAAGGGCGCCAGATAACTGCTGACGGCCTGGGCCAGGGGCTCGGTGTAGCGGTTGGAGAGGTGGTCCTGAGCCTGGCGGAAGCGCTCCTTGAGCAGCAACAAGGCTGCCCCCCGCCGGTGCTGATGCTCCCACTGCTCTTGGGCCTCTTCCAAGCCGGCCTGGGCCTTTTCCAAGGTGGTCATGGGGTCTTCTTTACTGCTGCTCCGGCGCCGCTCCTGGAGTTGCCCTTCCTCGTGAAGCAGCTGTTGTTGGCGGGTCTGCAGCTCTGTCTCCTGGCGTTCCAGCCTGGGAATGAGCACGTCTGGCGGATCCAGCTCAGGCGCGATCCAATCCTGGAGTTGTCGGCGAAGTTGCTCCAGCGCGATTCGGGCCTTGGCCTGCTGCTCCTTCTCCTGGGTGGCGCGGGTTTCCAGGGCTTCGATGGTTCCATGGGTGGCCAGAAGTTTCTGCACCTGATCCAGGCAGGACTGTTCCTGACTGGCGAGCACCTGCAACCGGGTCTGCACTTGAGCCTGTTGAGGCTGGAGGGTGGCTACTGCCTGCTGGGCCCCGTGCAAGGCAGCCTCGGCTTGCCGACACCGATCCCTCACCTGCCGGCTGGCGTGTTGGTGCTCCCCAAGTTGGCGTTCCAGCACAGCGGTGGTGGGAGGGCCCTCCCCGGTTGATGTTTCCTCCGCTTTGCCCGGCGCATCCTTGCCGGGCGCATCTTGCGCCAACTGCTGCTTCCGGGTTTCCACGTGGGCCAATTCCTCTTGAAGGCGCTGGAGCGTCTTGGGATCCGCCTGTTGACGTTGGGCCTTCAACCGCTGTTGGAGCCCTTGCCGCTCACGGAGGAGCTCATCGGCCGCCTCCACACTGGCCACACCCAGGCTCCGCAGCGCCTCCGCCAACGCCTGGGTGGCTTCCTGGCAGTCCTTGGCCAAAGCTGCCTGGTCCCCGCCGGGACTGATGCGCACAGCCACGTCGTCTCCCACCCGCAGCTCCGCCGCCCCGGTCAGTGGAAGCGGCTGGCCAACGGTGAGGATTTTCCTCCCCAGCCGCACCTGCTGACGGACCTGGGCATGGAGCAGTTCCACCGTGGCCGCCATGGCGTCCCGGCGGGTTCGGCAATCCCGCTGACGGCCTTCCAGCGCACGGAGTTGTTGTACCTGATCGAGGCCAAGGGGAGGCAAGCGTCCCAAGTCGCTGCGCAACCGCTCTTGAACCTGCTGCTGCTGTTGCAGCGCCTGAAGCTCCTGCTGGAGTCGCCGTTGCTCCTTCCAGCACTGTAGTTGCTCCACCTTATGAGACAGGTAGGCGTCCCGTTCTCTCAAGTGGCTGACCTGCTGTTGGTGTTCGTCCTGGGTCTGCCGGGCGCTGGCCAGTTGCTGCGCCAACACCTGCTTCTGCTGCAGGCACGGTTCCTGGTCCAGCTTGTGGCGCCGTGCTGCGCTGGCCAGTTCCTTGAGGCTGCGTTGAGCCTGGCCCAGCCTCTCCACCCTGACGTTCAGGTTGTCCAGCTCCTTGTCTTGCAGGAGGCACTGGTTCTGTAGGCGCCGTAATTGGGGCAGGCGCTTTTTGAGGTCATCCAACCGACCACGAACCTGCGCCAACTGGTCACCCACTTGGGCAAGCTGCTGGCTGACAACCCTGTCCTCCTGCACCAGTTGCTTCGCTCGGACCAGCTCCCGGGTTGCCCGTTCTTTCTGTTGCTCAGCCGTCCACAGGAGGGAGTGTTTCTTGGGCTTGGGTGTTCTGCTCAAGTTGGTAAAGGTGTCGCCGATTTGCTGATCAATGCAATCCGCCACCTGTTGATCCAACGGGGATTGCAGCGCCGCGCCACCCCGTTGCTCCAACTGCCGGATCAGTTGCTCCAGGGGATAGGTCTCACGATCCTGGAGAGGATTGTTCCCCGCCTCTCCCTGCACAACCCAGAGGTGGCCCCAGCATTTGTCAAGGACAGAACTGGCCCGGCGGCCGTCCAGGGGGCCGCCGCTCTCCAGCAGCATGGCCAGCTTCTCCTCGGCCTCTGGTCCCGTCAGGGGCAGCCCACTGGCAGGGTGCAGCTCCGTCCGCCCGCGGGGACCGCCAAACTCCTTGTGGAGGCGCCAACGCCGGCCTCTGGCCGTAAAGACCAACTCCACCGTCGGCACCCCCTGGTGGGTGCGGGAGTGGAGTTGATCCACCACGGCGCCGCTGGCGGTGGATTTCAGAAACAGTGCCCGGTGCAGGGCTTCAAGAAGGGTGCTCTTGCCCGTTTCATTGGCGCCGCCCACGAGTGTGAGCCCCGGCGCAAAGTCCAGGCTCAGCTCCCGGTGGATGCGAACATTGCAAATCCGACAGTGCTCCAGTCGCATCCTCGTAAAAAGACGTGGGTCGAGGGCTTGCTGTCTTCCGCAAGCTGTGCTCCTCAGGCGCGTCCGGCCTGCTCCTCTCGCCTCACCATGACGAACAGCTCCGCCAGGGCTTTGGAGGCAATCTCGGGGCTGGGGCCTTCCAGCCGCTGCTGTTGCAGTTGGGTGGCCACGGAGCGAATGAGAGGATCTTCGGGCCGCTCCAGCAGCGCGTCCAGGTGCTCACCCGTGGGCACGGCAGTGCAGGAGCCTTTGCGCACCATCACCAGCAATTGCTCATCCAGATCCTCGATCCATTCTACATAGCGCTCGTGGCTGGCAAAATCCAGGATGCTGTGGCCAAGATCCAGGCTGAGCAGATCACGGCGCACTCTGTTCTCAATCCAGCCGTCCACCTGCTGCTGGAGGCGGTGCAGGTCTTCCGCACCGGAGAGTTCGGTCTTCAACTGGTGCCAGTGGAAGTGGCCCGTGGGATGAGCTGTCACGTGGGGCATCTCGCCGCGCTCGACTTCCACCAGAAGCACCTGGGCCCGTCTGTCGCTGCCCTCTTTGTCGAAGCAATCCGGTTCCGGTGTGCCGCAATACCAAGCCTTGGGCGCCACCTGCTTGAGACCGTGCCAGTCACCCAGTGCGACGTAGTCCACGGTGGTGGTGGGTAACTGATTCAGGCCGACGAGATTGTGGTGGATCCGCTCGCCAAAGCTGGTGACGCTTCCATGGGCCAGCACAAGGCGGGGCCGATCCGACGGCAGGGTGTCCCAAGGGAAAGAGTGCAGCCAGGTCGTAGCGTCCGTGGCGCTGTGGCGGCGCAACAACGGACAGGGCAGCACCACCAGATCGGGTAGCACCACCGGTTCCGCCTGGGCCAGCAGCCTCAGGTTGGGGGCATGGCGCTGCTGTGACGCCTTAACCTCCGGCCTGCGCCAGATACCGTCAGCACCGCCATGGTCGTGGTTCCCGGGAATCGCCAGAACAGGCGGCCCCAACCTGCCAATGGCATGAAAACACTCATGCACCGTTTCCATGGGGAGGGTGGGGGAGTCCCAAAGATCCCCAGCCACCACCACGTAAGCCGCATCCAACGTCCGGGCCACCGCACCCATGCGATCAATGGCGTCCATGCGGGCCTTGCGGAGGAGACAGGCAGCCTCCTCCGCAACGCTCCCGTAGCCCTTACCGATCTGCCAATCCGCTGTATGGATCAGTCGAACCATGGGATGCCGTCCTCCTGCCTCTAACGTTAGGTGGCGTGATGGGAGGTGTCCCCTCCCTAGCCCACCCCATGCAGGACACTGATCCCGCCAAGGCGCGTGTCGCGGCTGGCCAGGGAGCCACCACCAGAAAGAGGATTGGACGCCTCCGCAACGCTTGGGGCGACCTGAAAGGTCAGATCGACCTGGATAGCGGTCAGGGGCTTGTGGTCTATGGGCTGCTGGTTGCCGTCCTGCTCTATGGCTTGAACCTGCAGCAGCGTCGCCTTGCTGCCGACAATCTGTTGACTCTGGAGCCCATTGCGCCACTGCCCCTGGACATTCACCTCAGCAATACTCCGGTGCGTCTCACGGAACAGGTGGAAACCCTGAACCCGGCTGTGGAGTTTCAACCCCTTGCCCGCCTTGAAGATCCGGCGATTCGCCGTCAACTGTTGCGGGAGGCCTTGCAGCCTCCGGATCCGGCAGCCAAGTACGGCCTTCTGGAGGTGACCGTGACCGCACCTGCCCAGGTCACCCTCTCTCGGCAAGGGGAAGTGCATGCGCAACTCGCGGCAGTGTCCGGGGTTCTGCGCTGGCGCTTACAGCCGGCGTTGGCGGTGACGGTGGTGCCGCCGGACGGCGCCGTTGTCCGCTGGAACCATCAACCCCTTGTCCTCCTGGATGAAACCCGGGGGCTCTTCCAGGTGGCGTCCCCTTGATGGCGCTCAGGACGATGACGCTCAAGGCGCTGTGGCGCAGGACCCTCTCCCGTAAAGCGCCGCCATGGCGCCATAGCCGTGCAGGTGGCCGTCCAGTTGCTCCAGGGGAACCGGAATTCGCCAACGCCAGTTGCCCGTGGTGGTGCCGGGGCGATTCATGCGGGCCTCGTCCCCCAGGCCCATGAGGTCCTGGAGCGGCGTCATCACCAATGCTGCGCGAGACATGAGCGCAAGGCGCAGCAACTGCCACCCCGGCGCCGTGACCGGATAGCCCAGATAGGTCTCAACCCGCTGCCGGTCTTCAGCCTTCAGACTGGCCCACCACCCCACGCTGGTGGCATTGTCGTGGGTGCCGGTGAACACCACGTCGTTGTCGGAGGAGTAGGTGTGGGGCAGATAGGGGTTGTTGGGGTGGCCGTCAAACGCAAATTGGAGAATTTTCATGCCGGGCAGGTGGAAGTCATCCCGCAGGGACTCCACGGCAGGGGTGATCACCCCCAAATCCTCGGCGATGAGGGGCAGATCCTGAAACACCTCCCGCCAGTGGCGCAGCATGGCGGCGCCTGGAGACTGGCGCCAGCACCCGCCACGGGCGTCCTTGTCCAGGCCAGGAACAGCCCAATAGGACTCGAGGGCACGGAAGTGGTCAATGCGCAGCACGTGGGCCAGGCGCAACTGGCGGCGGATGCGTTCTCGCCACCAGCGGAAACCCTCCTGCCGATGGCGGCGCCAGGCGAAGGTGGGGGTGCCCCACAGTTGACCGGTAGCGGAAAAGTAATCCGGAGGGACACCGCTTTGCTCCCGCAGCGACCCATCCCCATACACGCTGAAAAGATGGGTGTGGCCCCACACGTCGCTGCTGTCATGGGCCACGTAGAAGGGCATGTCCCCAATGATGGTGACGCCCTTGTGTTGGGCCTGGCGCAGGAGGTCTCCCCACTGGCGATCCAATTGCCACTGGAGGAGAGCTTCCTGGTCAATGGCGTCAGCAGCCACGCGGCGGATACGGGCCAGAGCGTCGGGGTGGCGTTGCGCCAAGGGACGGGACCACTGCCACCAGGGCCTCCCCTTCTGAAAGCCCTTGATCACCAGATAGAGACAGTGGTCCTCCAGCCAGGCCCCTTGATCCCGGCGCCATGTGGCGAAGTCTTCCGCCTGCGTCCCGCGGATGAGGCCTTGCCGATAGCGTTGCAGCAGTGCCCGCCCCAGGTGGGTGGAGCGGGCATCGGCCACGGCAGCGTCGAATCGGGGTCCGGCAGACGGATGGGCGCCAGGCAGTTGGTGGAGTGTGTCCTCTGCAATGAGGCCAGCGGTGTGAAGTGTCTCCCCATCCAGAAACCGGGGGCTGATGGCCGAGGCGCTGGGTGCGTTGTAGGGGGAGCCCAGAGGATCGGGGTGCGCTAGGGGCAGCACCTGCCATGCGCCCAGGCCATGGCGGGCCATGGCGGAAATCCAGGCCGCGGCGGCCTGGCCAAAGCCGCCACAGCCCGGCGTGCTGCCCAGGCTTGTGGGATGCAGCAAAACACCTGCGCAGCGTCCGTTGAGACGCGCCGTCAGGGTTGGGATTTTCGCCAACGGTTCCAGAGCAACTGGTCGCCAAGGTCCTGTCCGTGAGAGCCCTCCCGCAGGATTCGCTTGTAGAAATCCTCCAAGGTGTCCGTTCCGGTGGATGGCGTGGCATCTGCACAATAGGCGTTGGTTTGCGGGTCCCACACCAGCATGGATTCCGTGGCGTAGTAGCGGCCGATGCGGGCATATTCCAGGGTGTCCTCCAGGCCGGGAATCAGCCGATTGAGGGCAGTGAAGACCCGGATGCCCCCGTCAAACAAAGCCACGGGAACGCTGAGAAAGCGGGGGGGGCGTTGCAGGAGGGAAAACAACAACTCCCCCTGCTGCTTGGCGGTCAGGGCCGGGCCGGGTCCGCCAATGGGCAACACACGGTTTTGCAGCGCGGGCCGTTCCAGACAATCCGCCATGTACTCCGCAAGATCGCCCTCGCTGATGGGGGTGCAGGCCGCCTGCTGGCCATCGCCAAACATCACGTAGGGGAACCCCCGTCGGACGGGCTCCACCTGGGCGGCCAGAGATTTGAAAAACGCCGTGGGCCGCACAATGGACCAGATCAGGCCTGAGGCCTTGAGTTCTTCTTCCGCCTTGCGTTTGGCCCTCTGAAAGGCCAACCATGGCTTCTGCACACAGATGGCCGACAACAACACAAACTGGCGGGCCCCCAGGCGGCGGGCCACTTCGATGGCGTTGACCGTAGCTTGATGGTCAATGCGCCAGCTATCTGCCACACCTCCGGTGCGGGAGGCCAGGCAGCAGATGACGGCATGGAAAGACTCTCCCCGACCGCCGTCCACCAGCAGGGAATCCAACCGGGTCACCTGACCAAAGCGTACGTCGGCCCCCGCCAGGGACCGACGCGTTGCCTCTTCATCTTCTGTGCCGCCAACACCCGAGCGGGGCCGGGCAAAGGCCACCACCCCATGGCCCCGGTTGACCAATGCCCGCACCACCGCCTTGCCGATGTAGCCGGTGCTTCCCACCACAAGAAGCCGTTGCGGCGGCTGGTTGCCGGACGTGACTCCCCCGTCAGGGGGGTGAGACTGTCGTGTGTTCAGAGGAGTTGCCGTGCAAGGGATCGAGACGAATCATTGATGTTGAACCCATCTTGCCTGAGGCTGGAGCCATCGGGGACTCCATTGATCCCGCAACGCCATGAAAAACCTGTGGTGCCGGAGACTAGCGTCACTGGGAAGCAACAGAAGGTTGTCAATGTTTCTCCGCGTGGTCCTGCGGCTGAGCACGTTCCTTGTTGCTCTGCTGGTTTGCTCGGTGGCCTTGAACCGCCTCTGGCCGAGACAGGCGGATCTCCTGAGTCGCTCCGGACAGGGGAGCCGGCAGGAGGTCGCTGACCCAATGCTGAAGGACCCCCTTGTGCTGCTCCTCATGAGTCTTGCCCCGAAAGAAGATGAACAGCAACTTCCCGAAATCAGTGGCGTCCTGCTGGCGCATCTGGTCCCGGGCCAGCCTGTGCGCCTGCTCCAGGTGCCGGCCACAACTCCTGTGGTGGTGCCAGGGAGCGGCGCAGTTTATCTAGGTCGTGCCTACAACATTGGCGGCATCAGGCTCGTGGCGGAATTGCTGGAAAAGCACCTGAACCGCCCCGAGAACCTGGTTGATCGTTATATTCTGAGCAACAGCCCGGCCCTGACGGCGTTTGTGGATGCCATTGGCGGCGTGCCCATGACGCTGGATCCGCCCCCGCCTCAACCTGCGCAACCCTGGCCACCCGCTCTCGTCGCTCCTCCCCAGGACGAAGCTGGAACCGTCGTGGAAGCCGCCGTGGAAGCCACGGATCGCCAGGCATCCAGCACCGGTGCCGGCCCATGGGCTGAATTGGGTTCCGGCGACAAGCGGCTCAGTGGTGCTCAGGTGGAGACCTATTTGCACACGTCCGGGCCTGCGCCGGCGCCAGCGTGGCAACTGGAGCGTCAGCGGCGCTTGCTGGGGGCCATGGCCCACCATCTGGACAGTGGGGCCCTGCGTCAGCGCTGGCCCCGACTGGCCCAGGATCTGCTGGATGCCAGCCGCACCAATTTGAGTCGGGAGGAACTGTTCAGTGTGCTGGCCATGCTCCAGGCGCAACCCTTGCGGCTGGTGGTTGAGCCCCTGCCCCGGGGTACCGGTGCTCAGCCCCACTTCTGGCCCCGGTCTCGTTCAATCCCTGGGGAGACCGTTCTGGTGGAAGGCCCCCTTCAGGCCGCCATGGCTTTCCAACAGCAGTTGGAAGCCCGTGGCACAAAGGCCGCGGTGGCCCCCACGTCACCCGATGGCGTCACCCTGGCTCGAACCCGCCTCCTGGCCTGGGGCGCTGAGCCGCCCGCCAGCGTCGGGACCCTTCTGGGAGCCCATGTGCGCCGCCGCCAGGACGCCCCCAGCACAAACGCCGCGATTACCATCCGGCTGGGCGCCGACTGGTATGGGAGGCTTTTGGTATGGGAGGCTTTGACGCCGTGATTTTATCGTTGTGATCTTATCGTTCTGTCGTGGCAGAGGTTCCCGCCACCTCCTGATAGACTTGGTCATAGTGTCCAGCGGAGCGATCCCAGCCGTAGTGCTGACCCATGGCGCGCCGCTGCAATTCCTTCCAGGAGTCGGGATGACGATAGGCTTCCCAGGCCCGCACCAACGAGGTGTAGAAGTCGATGGGCTCATAACGATCAAAGCAGAAGCCTGTTCCTGCGTTGCGGGCGGGGTCATGGGGATGGACGGTATCCACCAATCCCCCCACCTTGCGCGCAACGGGAATGGAGCCATATCGCATGGCGTACATCTGGCTGATGCCACAGGGCTCAAAGCGGCTCGGCATCAGGAAGGCGTCGCTGCCTCCATACACCAGCCGGGCCAGTTCGTCGCTGTGGACCAGGTACACGGCAAAACGCCCCGGAAACCGGCTGGCTGCCTCCCATAGACGGGATTCAAAGTAGCGATCACCCGTGCCCAGCACCACCACCTGGCTATCGGTGTAGGTGAGGGTGCGCTCACAGACCTGCAGGAGCAGGTCAACTCCCTTTTGCTCCACCAGCCGGGCCACCATTCCCAGCAAAAAGGCCTGAGGTCGCTTCTCCAGGCCCACCTGCTGTTGAAGGGCGGCCTTGTTGTGCGCCCGTGGGGCCAGGTCGTCCCGAGAAAACCGGGCCGGCAGCTTGTAATCCGTGGAGGGATCCCAAAGCCGCAGGTCAATGCCGTTGAGAATGCCCACCAGCTTGTCACTGATAAAGCTGAGGAGGCCCTCCATCTGTTCGCCGTATTCCGCAGTGCGGATCTCCCGGGCATAGGTGGGCGACACCGACGTGACCCGATCGGCATAGAGGATGGCGGCAGCCATGGTGTGGTTGCCCTGCATATACCAGGGGCACCAGGTGATGCGCTCCAGCTTCCAGCGCCAGGGCCCCTGGTACTTGAGATTATGAATCGTAAAGACCGTGCTCACCTGAGCATCCTGGTGCATCCAGACCGGAATCATGCCGGTATGCCAGTCATGGCAATGGACAATCTGGGGTTTCCAGGGGCCGTTCCACACGAACTCTGCCGCTGCGTTGGCGAAAAAGGTGAAGCGCCAGTCCTCATCCTCCCCACCGTACACATGCACCGTGTCGAAGCTGGGGTGCCCCACCAGGTACAGGGGAAAGCCGTGGATGGGGTGGCGGGTTTCATAGACGGAAAAGTCCGCCCCCATGGCTCTGCCACGAAACAGGGGCTCCCCGGAAATGGTGAGACGCCGCCAGAGCCTGCCATAGCCCGGCATGATCAGACGCACGTCATGTCCCAGGAGCGTCAGCGCTGCGGGCAGGGAGCCCACCACATCCCCCATGCCGCCTACCTTGATCATCGGAGCGCACTCGGCAGCAGCAAAGAGCACGCGCATGTCGAATCCTTCCCGTCATGTGGCGCGATTACTCTAGGGGCACGGAGTTGCCGCCGCTGAGGCCATGGACAGTCCTTTTCCCGTTGAAGACCTCAAAGTGCTTTGGGAACGCTTCGAGGGGTCGCCTTTTGCCTTTTGGGACCTGATCTACACCCAAGGCAAAGACACAGCCACTGTGTCCCAGGCCTTGGAACCCCTGCTGGGCCAAGGTTCCGATGAGTCTTTTGTGCAGCGCATCCTGACGGCGGCCAAGCGTTCCTCCGGCTAGCACCGCCCCGCAGCCGCCCTAGGGCGACTTCTGCGATCCAGGATACCCGCGCAGCAGGCCGGAGTCGATCATCAAGCCAAGGCCTGTGTTGATGACGATCAAACTGGCGGTGCCCAGCCAGAACCAGGGCTGATCCGAGCCCTTGTTAATGACGGCCTGGCCAAAGAGGCAAAGGCCCGCGGGGAGGGCCAACACGCCTGCTTGCGCCTTCAGGTACCAGATGAGCTTGGCGTTCATCGTGCCGATGCGACTCAACAGGATTGTAGGAAGGGTGGCTCCCGCTCCCCAACCGACTTTTCATGGCGCGAGGGCATCCCGTGGGAAAGAGTGGGCCTCCCTCGCCTCCCCTTATCCAGGATTTGGGTAGAAGAGAAAGTTGAAGAACTAGCAAAGAGGTTGGCAGGGTGGACAGGAGCGGCTAGGATGTATGGAAAGTTGTCCCGGGGCCTTGATCAGCTCATCAGAAACGAGAAACACGTCGCTCTCCGTGCTCGCGGATCGTGAGCTGATCCTTACCATGAATCGGTTTCCTGGCTTCGAAGCAATGCATCATCAGGTTGGACAGCCCCCGGGACCAGGACAACGTCCTGGAGCTTCGGAGCCTGACGCAAGAGCTGTTGGCAGCCTGGCGGCCTCGCAGGAGAGAGATTTTAAACTTTTGTGTCTTGACGACGGGATAGCGCCGATGAATGGGAACAGATATCATCAAATGGTGCTAGAATCGCGGAATCGCGGAATCGCGGAATCGCGGAATCGCGGAATCGCGGAATCGCGGAATCGCG
>JXQG01000013.1 GCA_001007665.1 Candidatus Synechococcus spongiarum SP3
CAACCGTTTACAAAAAGAATGGAAGGTCGCCGAGTTGAGCGTGGTGCGGGGCGCTTGAAACGCCCGGGGTGGTCATGGCCTGAGATGCTCAATCATGTTGTCTTGTTCCCGTACGTTCCAGGGGCGCGGATTTCTTGGCGAATGTTGTTGTGAAGGAAAAATCACGGATCTGCCGAGCTGCTTGTGATTGGCTCCAAATTGGTGAGGGAGGAGGAAGGGGTCTGCCGCTCGATGGACGTGACCGGGGGGCAGATGCAGGCGCCCTGTTGGAAGCGGGCCGTAGACTCACCGATATCTTGTCGCCGACATTGACCTGGGCCCAGGTGGGGTTGGCGGTGAGGCCGTAATCGTTTCCTGATCTCCCCACCGTCAGGCAGGCCCGCCAGAAGTCGGCGGCGGGATCGTCCAGGACGGGGCAGACGGGCGCGGTGTTGCTCACCTTCACGCTGAAAGACCGACCTCCTTGCCCACCGCGTTCTGTAGTCTGCTGTGTCTGTCACCGGGCATGGCGTAATCGATCGTGACGTTCATGTCGACGGCGGTGAGGGCATGGGGAAGGCCCAGCTTCAGCCTGGTCGCGCTGGTCGCGTCCGTGTTGTCAAGATGAACCGAAGACAAGTCCAGCCTGTTGCCACCGTTGATCTTCACGTCAAAGGCTCCTGTCCCGGGCAAAGAACCCGAGTCCACCGCCTCGTCAAAGGTGAGCACCAGCTCCTTCGGCGCAGCCGTCGTCACTACCGCGCCCGTCGCGTCCGGCACTGACGCCACGTTGATCGTCATCGTGCAGGTACCGGCACTGTCGTCCTCCCCGTTATTCACCGTGAAGTCAAAGCTCGCGTAGCCGTCCCCTTCACTGATGCTGACGTGTTGCCGAGGGATCTGTCACCACATCCTGGGGCAGGCGCCCAGCGCGGCGCGCCTCGTCGGGAACACCGTGGGGATCCATGGCCCCCTTGGGGAGGTAGGCCAGCTCCCGCAGCGGTTGAACCGAGGGATCCATGGTCACGCTGGTGGGCAGCCGACCCAGCGCCACGTTGTCGAAGTTGAGGCTGTGGCGGTCAAAGGCAGCCAACTCGTACTCCTCCGTCATGGAGAGGCAGTTGGTGGGGCAGTATTCCACGCAGTTGCCACAGAAGATGCAAACGCCAAAATCAATGGAGTAGTTCTTGAGTTGCTTTTTCCTGGTCTCCTTGTTCATCACCCAGTCCACCACCGGCAAGTTGATGGGGCAGACCCTGACGCACACCTCACAGGCAATGCACTTGTCGAACTCGAAATGGATCCGGCCACGATAGCGCTCGGAAGGGATCAACTTTTCATAGGGATACTGGACCGTCACCGGACGGCGCCGCATGTGGTCAAACGTGACCGCTAGCCCCTGGGTGATGCCCCTGGCCGCGGCGGCGGCCTCACGGCTGTAATCACCCACCTGCTTGAGGAATCCGAACATGGCCACACCGGGGAAGAGAGAAACGTGGACCGACGGCTGCCGTCAGCCACCAAACAGTGTAGGGAAAACAAGTTTCAGGGCTGCGGTGAGCAGAAGATTGACCAGGGAAATGGGCAGGAGGAATTTCCAACCGAAGTCCAGCAGCTGGTCAATGCGCACCCGTGGCGTAGTCCAGCGCAGCAGGATGGCAAAAAACACCAGCAGAAACGCCTTGAGCACCGTGGTGACAATGCCCACCGAGGCCGTCACCACTTGCACCAGAGGAGAGTCCAATGGCTGGTGCAGCACCGTGGCCAACCACTCCACCGGCAAGGGGAACCCCCAGCCCCCCAGGTACAGCACCGCCACCAACAGGCCGGAGAGCACCAGGTTGATGTAGCTGCCCAAGTAAAAGAGGGCAAATTTCATGCCGGCGTATTCGGTTTGATACCCCGCCACCAGCTCCTCCTCCGCTTCAGGCAGGTCAAAGGGGGCCCGCTCGCATTCGGCGATGACGCAGATCCAGAAAACGAGAAACCCCACCGGCTGGCGCCAGATGTTCCAGCTGAGCAGGCCGGCGCTGTTCTGTTGTTGAACGATCTCCACCGTGCTGAGGGAGTTGCTGAGCATGACTACGGCCAGCGCCGCCAGGGCCAGCGGCACCTCGTAGCTGATGGACTGGGCTGCGGCCCGCAAGCCCCCCAGCAAGGCGTACTTGTTGTTGCTGGAGTAGCCGGACATGAGGAGGCCGATGGGCTGGATGCTGCTCAGGGCAATCCAGAGGAAGATGCCCACACCCACGTTGCTGATCAGGAGGTTCTGGCCAAAGGGAACGATCAGCCAGGAGAGGATCACCGGCACCAGCACCAGCACCGGACCCAACGTGAAGAGAAGGTGATCGGCCCGGGCAGGAATCACGTCCTCCTTCACCAGCAGCTTGAGGCCGTCGGCGAGGGGCTGCAGAATGCCCAGGGGACCTGCATACTCCGGGCCGATGCGCTGCTGCATGGCCGCCGAAACCTTGCGCTCCATCCAGACACTGGCCAGAACTCCCACCAGGGCGGCCGCCAGCACCAGCAGCATGGGCAGGGGCAGCCAAAGCACGTGGGCCAGGCCGGGGCTCAAGCCCCATGCCTGAAGCGCAGCCTGAAATCCTCCCGCCAAGTCCAGGTTGCCACTGGCCACTGTGGCCAAAGGCAGCCCTGTTGGTGCCGTTGGAGTCATTGATGGGGCTGTTGCAGTTCCGGTTAATCTACTCAGACGCTGCCCCCGCGTTCCTGGTGGAGTCGCCAGGGGCGCTGGTCTACGCCCGTGTAAATTTGCGACGGGCGAAAGATGCGGTTGGCGCCGAGCTGCTCTTTCCAATGGGCCAGCCAGCCAGCCACCCGAGCAACGGCAAACACAGGCGTAAACAGGTCTGCGGGGATACCGAGCCGACGGTAAACGAGGCCGGAATAAAAATCCACGTTGGCGTACACGCCCTTTCCTGCCAGCCGCTCTTCCACCTTTTTCTCCAGAAGCCGGGCCAGGTCGTAGGTGGAATCACTGCCGTAGCACGCGAAAAGCTTCTCCGCCAACTCCTGAAGGATCCTGGCGCGGGGATCCTTCACCCGATACACCCGATGCCCGAACCCGGCAATACGCTCCTTCCGGGCCAGACATTGATCCAGAAAGGGCTCCACCCGGTCGGGACTGGCAATCTCGTCCAACATGTCCAGCACGTCCTCGTTGGCGCCGCCATGGAGCGGTCCCGCCAAGGTGCCCACCGCAGAGGCAACCACGGCATAGGGGTCGGTGAGGGTGCTGGCGGTGACCCGGGCACTGAACGTGCTGGCGTTGAGGCTGTGCTCGGCATGGAGAATGAGGCAGGCGTCCAGGACTCTGGCGGCCAGAGGCTCGGGCTCCTGCTCGCTGAGCATGTAGAGGAAGTTGGCGGCGTAGGAGAGGTCGTCCCGGGGACGAATGGGGTCCAATCCTTTGCGGATCAACTGAAACGCCGCCACCATGGTGGGAATCTTGGCCACCAGTCGCACCACGGCCTGGCGAATGTAGAGGGGGTCGTCCAGCACCCGTCGGGAGTAGAATAGCCCCAGGGCTGCAGCACTGGCCTGAAGGGCGTCCATCGGGTGACCGCTTTCCGGGAAGCACTTCATCACGTCCCGAATGCGGAACTTGATGCGCCGATGGGTATACACGTCATGCTCGAAGGCCTGCAGCTCCTGCCTGTGGGGAAGCTCGCCCCAGATGAGCAGGTGGACGGTTTCGAGGAAGTTGCTGTGGCGCACAAGGTCCTCAATGGAGTAGCCCCGATACAGGAGAGAGCCCGCCTTGCCGTCGATGTGGCAAATGGCGGACTGGGCAACGGGAACATCTTCAAGACCAGGCCGAAACTCCACGACGCCACGGCAGACAACAGAAACCATTGTGGTCCACGGGAGCGCTGCCTTGCCGATACCGGCGACGCCAGGGCGATGCCCCGTGTCCCTCATTACGGAAAACCATCTCGCCCATCCCCGAGACTCCTATGTTGTTCCCAGCATTCGACTCCCCTTGGCGCTCCTCAGCCCACGGCAACAGCAGGTGCTCAAGGCCACGGTGCGCCATTACATCGACACGGTGGAGCCAGTGAGCAGCGGCATGCTGGTGCAGCGGTTCCGTTTGAACGCCAGTCCGGCCACCATCCGCAACGCCATGGGGTGGCTGGAGCGCCAAGGCTTGCTGCGTCAGCCCCACACATCCGCAGGCCGGATTCCCAGCCAGCAAGGCTATCGCCACTACGTGGACGCCCTCCTGCCCTATGGCGGATCCCAGGTGCAACTGCTGCAGCGGGAGCTGAACAGCCTGAGACTGCAATTCCAGTGGACCGCCCTGGACGATCTGTTGCGCTTCCTGGCCGGGCGGCTGGCGGACCTGACCGGGTTGCTGGCCCTGATTACCCGCCCCACCCTCGGGACGCCACGGCTGCGCACCATGCGCCTGGTGTCCAGTGGCGAGCGGCTGGTGCTGATGATGGTGGACTGGGGCGGCAACGTGGTGACCCTCAATATCCGTCATCCCACCGCGCAGCCCCGGGACGTGCTTCGCCTGGAGCACTGGCTGGACCACCAGCTTCAGACGGGGGAACGGATTGACTGGCAGGCTCTTCCACCCCAACACCAGCGCTTGGGCCGCCCGGTGCAACTGGCCTTTGAAAATCATTGCCGCCAGTCTTCCCTGGCGGCGGAGGGAATGGTGGCCGTGGGTCTCGGGGGGCTCATCGCCCAGCCGGAGTTTCACCAGGGCCGCCACAACCTCCGTGACCTGCTGCAGTTGGTGGAAGAGCGGCCCGAGGAGTTGTTGAGGGAGCAACCCCATCAGTGCTCCACGGTGCTGGGGGCGCCACGGTTGCAGCACGTGAGCATCGGTCGGGAGCACACAATCCCGACGCTGGCCCCCTGTGCGCTGGTGAAGGCTCCCTACGGTGGTCACCAGGGAACCCAGGGCTGGGTAGCTGTCCTCGGACCCATGCGGATGGCCTACGAAACCATCATCGGCTCGGCCCACAGCGTGGCTGCTGTCCTGGAGCGACTGCTGGGGTGAATCAAGCCTGCCTCACCCGGGCTGCGTAGTCGGCGGCGGAACGGAGCCCGTCGGTGCCGGCATCAGGGGCGGGTTGGAGCTGGAGCAGCCAGCCGTCTCCATAGGGGTCGTTCTGCAGGTCCTCCGGGCTGGCCAACACCGCCTCGTTGCGGCGCAGCACGGTGCCGGGCATGGGGGCCACCAGCTCCTCCACGGCTTTCACGGACTCCACCGTGCCAAAGCTGCTCCCCTGCTCCAGCTGGGCGCCCTCCTCCGGTAATTCCACAAAGACAATATCTCCCAACTCCTCCACCGCAAAGGCACTGATGCCCACGGTGACGGTCCCATCCGCATTGCTGCGCACGTACTCATGGCTATCGGCGTAGAGAAGTTCCGGGGGGAAATGCTGACTCATGGGGAAAGGTGTGGGACGGGGCCATGGCCATTCTGGCCTGCCGGGGCATCAGATGGTCGAGAGGGCTGCCAGTGCCTCTTCCAGGGCCAGGCGCACATGGCTGCGGTGGCATCCTCCCTGCACATAGATCACGTAAGGGGACACCAGAGGAGCATCCGCAGAGAACTCACTGGTGCTGCCCTCCACGAAGGTGCCCCCCGCCATCACCAGGTGATGGTGATAGCCCGGCATGGCCGCCGGTGTGGGCTCCAGATAGGCCCCCACGGGTGAGCAGCGCTGAAAGGCCCGACAGACCGCCAGGAGACGTTGGGCCGAGCCCAGCCGGACCGCCTGGATCACGTCGCTGCGCTCCGTGCCGGGTTGGGGGTTCACCCCATAGCCCAGTTGCTGGAAGGTGGTGGCCACCAGTTCGGCTCCAATCAAGGCTTCGGCCACCATCTGGGGCGCGAGAAACAACCCTTGCAACACCAGGCGCGTCCAGCCAAAACCGGATCCGGCGGCCGAGCCCAGCCCCGGGGCCGTGAGGCGGCAACAGGCCTGCTCCACCAGATCCCGCCGCCCCGCCACGTAACCACCCGTGGGGGCGATGGTTCCACCGGGGTTTTTCACCAGGGAGCCCGCCATCAGGTCCGCGCCCACGGCCGTGGGCTCCCGCTGGTTCACGAATTCCCCATAGCAGTTGTCCACAAAGCAAACGGTGTGGGGACTGCGGGTGTGGGCCAAGGCGCAGAGCCGCTCCAACTGCGCCAGGGACAGGCCCGGTCGCCACGTGTAGCCACAACTGCGTTGCAGAAACAACAGGCGGGGCCGGAGGCTGCTCAGGGCCTCCGCCAGGGTCTGCTCATCCACACGGCCGTCACGGGTGAGGGGAACCTCCCGATAGGTGACGCCAAACTCCTGGAGGGACCCCTGCCCCTGGCCCCGCAGGCCTATCACCTCCTCAAGGGTTTCATAGGGGCGGCCAGCAGCGGCCAGCAACGTGTCCCCTGGCCGCAGGACGCCAAACAGAGCCGCCGCAATGGCATGGGTCCCGCTGACAAACTGGAGCCGCACAGCGGCAGCCTCCGCCTGCATCACACGGGCAAACACCCGATCCAGGGCCTCTCGTCCCGGATCCCCGTGGGCCGCGCCTGTGGAGCCGGAAAAGTGGTGCTGACCGATGCGCTCAGCCGCAAAAGCAGGGAGAAGGCGGCGCAGATGGTCCGTTACGGCGGCGCAGTGGCCCTGGGCCGCAACTGCGGCAGCCGCCTCCACCCGGGCCAGAAACTGATCCCGCGCAACGGCTGAGCGCGGCAAGGCTTTCATCAAAGATTGACCACGACCTGTCCCTATTGTTGGCGAGGAACCATTAGGATTTTGTAAAACAGTGGTGGACCAGACTTGCACTTCCACCCCAAGGCAGGAGAAGCAAATTTGGTCACATCACCCGTCCGGCCTTCTACGGACACACGCGACCTCAGCAGCATGGCCGCTGACAAGGCCACAGCGGAGTTGCAACAGCACGTCAGCGCCGAACGCCCCCCCCTGACCCGACAGAGCCATGCCTGGTCTCCCGGCACTGTTGCGTTCATGCTGGCGGTCCATGTGGGCGGTGTGGCCGCCCTGCTGCCCCGGTTCCGCAGTTGGCAGGGGCTGGTCGCGCTGGCCGTTCTCTACTGGGTGACCGTCATTGGCGTCACCTTGGGGCTTCATCGGTTGGTGGCCCATCGCAGCTTCAAGGCGCCCCGCTGGCTGGAGCGCCTGCTGGTGATCATGGGCAGCCTCAGTGCCCAGGGGGGGCCCATTGAATGGGTTGGCCTCCATCGCCACCACCACAAATACTCCGACCAGCCCAACGACCACCATGACGCCGTACGAGGCTTCTGGTGGAGTCACAGCGAATGGATGCTCCATACAATCCCCGCCATCGAACATCTGGAGCGGTTTGCGGGGGACCTGTTTGCGGATCCCCTCTATCGCTGGCTGGACCATTGGTTTCTGTTGCTCCAGCTTCCTGTGGCGGCGTTGCTCTACGGCATTGGCGAGGCGACAGGCGCCCCTGGTGGCGGGCTGGGCCTGTTGCTCTGGGGCATCCCCCTGCGGCTGATGGTGGTTTACCACGTCACCTGGCTGGTGAATTCCGCCACCCACGCCTTCGGCTATCGCAATTTCAAGACCCCCGACCTGTCCTTCAACTGCTGGTGGGTGGCCCTGCTCACCTTCGGCGAGGGGTGGCACAACAATCACCACGCTTTTCCCCAGAGTGCGCGCCATGGTCTGCGCTGGTTTGAAGTGGACATCACATGGCAGCACGTTCGCTTTCTCCGTGCCCTGGGATGGGCCAAGCAGGTGCGCATGGCCAACCACAACCTCAACCGCTAGCAACACCGGCGGCGGCAGGTTCGCAACCCTGTTGGCGCAGTTGGCTGAGGAACTGGTCAACGGTCCCTGGCGCTTGGGCCCACGGGGCTGTGCCCTCCGCCATGGCGCAGGCCGTGCGGTGCAGATCGTCCAGTTCTGCCTCCAACTCGGCAGCGGTGTAGTCCTTCTGCCCCGAGAGGACAGCCTCGAACTGTTGACGGCGTTGGGGCCTTTCCACGGGATAGGCGGCCAGAACCTGGTCTTTACACTGGCGCCAGGGTTGGCGGCCGGTGAGCCAATCGCTCAGGGCGCCACAGAGGGCAGAGGCTTCCTGCTCCGCGATGCGCAGATCAAAGGCCGGGGGAGGCGTGGCGAGGCCCGTGAAGATCTCCAGCAACTGCCCAGCTCCCAAGGGCTGGCCCGCCTCGTCCAGCAGGGCCGCAGGGGGGGCACGGCGCAGCAGGTCCGCCTCGGGGCAGTTGGCCGGGGGGAGGTCCCGCAATTGCCGATCAGGTGACCAGTGCCGGAGCCAGCGATTCACGCTGCCAATGGTGAGGAACACTTCCGGGCCGGGGTTGG
Organism: Candidatus Synechococcus spongiarum SP3; assembly: GCA_001007665.1. Classification (GTDB taxonomy): domain Bacteria; phylum Cyanobacteriota; class Cyanobacteriia; order PCC-6307; family Cyanobiaceae; genus Synechococcus_B; species Synechococcus_B spongiarum_B. The sequence continues at coordinate 8,322 of JXQG01000013.1, forward strand.
CCAACTTGCGGTGTTTCAGCATGGAGATCTGGGATGCGTGGACCCGGCCCAACTGCAGGTGTTGGCCAAGCCGGGGGACCATGGTGTGGGGCCAGCCATTGCGCTGGTGCCATGTGCGCAGGAGATGGGCAAAGGCATTGCGGCCCGACTCCAACTGCTGCTGCAAACGGGTTCGCGGAGCCACAGCCAATCCGGATTCTGATTCTGATTCTGATGGTAAGAATTCTATCCATGCCACAGGAGACACGAGATTGACTTACGAATCAGAATTCGTATGATAGGATTCAAGTAATCCGATTTGTTTTTTATGGTATCCCCTGCGGTTGCCCGGCGCCCGCCCCAAGGCCTCAACTGGCGCTGGGACGTGGTGGGCTTCATGGTCCTGATCCACAGTTTGGCCGCGCTGGCGCTGCTGCCACGCTTCTGGAGCCTGCCGGCGGTTCTCACCCTCCTGGTGCTCTACTGGGTCACGGGCTGCCTGGGGGTCACCCTGGGCTATCACCGCCTCCTCGCCCACCGCTCCTTCCGTGTGCCCCGCTGGCTCCGGAACCTTCTGGCGGTGTGTGGCGCCCTCAGTTGCCAGCACGGCCCCATTACATGGGTGGGCCTCCATCGCCATCACCATCGCTTCTCCGACACCCGCCACGACCATCACAACAGCCTGTGCGGGTTCTGGTGGAGCCACATGGGCTGGATGCTGTTCACGACGCCCGCCATGGCCACGGTGCCCCGGTTCACCCGTGATTTCCAAAGCGACCCATGGCTGCAGTTCCTCGACCGCTGGTTCCTGGCCCTGCAGGTTCCCCTCGCCACAGCCCTTTACCTGTTGGGCGAGGGGCTGGGCGTGGGAGGGTGGTCCCTGGTGCTCTGGGGCATCCCCCTACGCCTGGTGGCGGTGTATCATGTCACATGGCTGGTGAACTCCGCCACCCACGCCTGGGGCTACCGCTCCTTTGCCACCGACGACGAGTCCCGCAATTGCTGGTGGGTGGCCCTGCTTTCCTTCGGCGAGGGGTGGCACAACAATCACCATGCCGTTCCCTTCAGCGCCCGCCAGGGCCTGCGCTGGTTCGAGCCGGACCTCACGTGGCAACACATTCGCCTTCTTCAGGCCCTGGGGCTGGCACGAGGGGTTAAGGTGGCGCTTTGTGAACAGGGATCCAGCCATGGCCAAGCGGTTTCAGGTGGTGCTTAAGGAGGACGTCAGCACCCTGGGCAAACGCGGCGACGTGGTGGACGTGGCTCCGGGCTTTGCCCGCAACTTTCTGGTGCCCCAGGGCAAAGCCCTGCCCGTCACCACCGCTGTGCTCAAGCAGGTGGAGCATCATCGCGCCAAGGAAGCCGAGCGCAAGGAAGCCGAGCGCAAGGAAGCTCTGGCGTTCCGCACGGCCCTTGCCACCATTGGCGCCCTCACGATTCGCAAACACACGGGCAGCGACGGCGTGCTCTTTGGCACCGTCACCAACGGGGATGTGGCGGAAGCCATCACCGCAGCCACCCGGAGAGACGTGGAGCGGCGCAACATCGAGGTGCCGGAAATCCATCGCGTCGGGGACTACATAGCCCTGCTCCGTCTCCATAGCGGCATTACCGCCGAGGTGAAGCTTTCCGTAGTGGGGTAAGGTTCTGTGCCTTGAGCCGCCGCCAATGCCATGGTGACTGCTGCTCCTTCCAACCCCCAACAGCCCAGGGACTTGTCATTGCCGCGGCCGTCTGGTGACGGGGCGCCAACCGGCGGCAATCCCTTCAATGCCCTCCCCAACCAGGTACCGCCCCAAAACCTGGAAGCGGAAGAAGCCGTCCTGGGGGGAATCCTGCTGGATCCGGATGCCATGGGCAGGGTGGCGGACATCCTCCATCCCGACGCCTTCTATGTGGCGGCCCATCGGGAGATCTTCCGCACTGCCCTGGCGCTGTACAGCCAGAACAAGCCCACGGACCTCACCTCCATGACCGCATGGCTGGCGGATGCGGGCCACCTGGACAAGGTGGGAGGAGGTATGCGGCTGGCCCAGCTCCTGGAGCGCATCATCGGTACCGCAGCCATCGATCAGTACGCCCAACTGGTGATGGACAAGTACCTGCGGCGGCAGCTGATCAAGGCGGGCAACGACGTGATGGAGCTGGGATTTGACCAGCGTCGGCCCCTGGGCGGCTTGCTGGATGAGGCGGAGCAGAAGATCTTTTCCGTCAGCAAGGAACGCCCCCAGGGCGGCCTGGTCGCCACGGCGGAGATCCTCACCAGCACCTTCAACGAAATCGAGAGCCGCTCCATGGGCGACTCCGTGGCGGGCATTCCGGTCAACTTCTACGACCTGGATGCCGTCACCCAGGGGCTGCAGCGCAGCGACCTGATCATCGTTGCCGGCCGCCCCGCCATGGGGAAAACCTCCATCGTGCTCAGCATGGCCAAGAACGTGGCGGCACTCCATCAACTGCCCGTCTGCATGTTCAGCCTGGAGATGAGCAAGGAGCAGCTCACCTACCGGCTGCTGTCCATGGAAACGGGCATTGAGGGTGGCCGCCTCCGCACGGGACGTCTCAACCACCAGGAGTGGCCTCTGCTGGGCCAGGGCATCAGCAGCCTGAGCCAGCTTCCCATCTTTATTGACGACAAGCCCAACAGCGGCGTGATGGAGATGCGCTCCCTTTGCCGCCAACTGATGGCCCAGCAGCGCCGGGACCTGGGCATGGTGGTGGTGGACTACCTCCAGTTGATGGAGGGATCCAACTCGGACAACCGGGCCCAGGATCTGTCCGTCATCACCCGTGGCCTCAAGCAACTGGCCCGGGAGCTTGAGGTGCCGGTGATAGCCCTCTCCCAGCTCAATCGCGGGGTGGAATCCCGCACCAATAAACGGCCCATGCTCAGTGATCTGCGGGAGTCCGGCTCCATTGAGCAGGACGCTGATCTGGTGCTGATGATCTACCGCGACGAATACTACAATCCGGAAACGTCGGACAAGGGTCTGGCTGAGGTGATTGTCACCAAGCACCGCAATGGTCCGGTGGGCACCGTCAAGCTCCTCTTTGAATCTCAGTACACCCGTTTCCGTAACCTGGCCACCTGAGAGCTTGCTGAACAAATGCAGCAGGCCATGCCAATGCATGCTGGAATCGGAGCCGTTCACCGGGGGAAGTCTGTAGCCCAAGGACCAAACCCGCCATCCCATGGGGAAGGGTGAAACAGGCGCTGCCTGATGTTGGAAGTTCCCTGCTCGCGAATCATGAGTTGAGCCTTACAGTGAATCGGTTTCTTGGCCTCAGAACAATGCAGCATCAAGTTGGACAGCCGTCGGGCCAAGGAGCGCCTCCCGGTATTCCTGAGCCTGGCGCAAGAGCTGCTGGCAGCCTGGCGGTCTCGGAGGATAGAGGTGTTAAACTTCTATATCTTGAGATGGGATGGTGCCGATAGATGAAGACAGATCTTGTCTTGTCAAATGGCCCTGCTGGCGGCGCTGCTGCTCGCCAGCGAAGGTGCCGTCGCCGCCCCCGGGCCTGCTGCTGCGTCGTGGATTCTGCAGGTCGGGAGCCACTCCTTCGACGTGGACAATGAAGAGGGCAAACCTGCATTTATTCCTGGCTTACCCACTTGCATTGGCAGTCTTGATTGGTCAAGATCTTAATACATTTGGAGAGTGCTTTCTCTATGGGCACTTTAGCGACCGAAATCCTTCATATGAACAAGTACACAGTTTCAGATCATCCAGCTTCACATACCGGATTTAAGGCCAAGTTAGTGTTTCTGATCTGAGACTCAGAGATGCCTTGGCCAGCCCCTTTCGAGAACAAATATTCCTTGAGCAGTCTTGTTGCATGGCTAGTAGAGCGAGGGCTTCAGAAGTGCAAACAACTCTTGCTGCGGCATGATGTGAGGATGAGCCATGGCAGATACCAGCGCAGGGCATTCCACAGGACCACACTTGTGGCGTGTCTTACTTCAATCTGTACATCACCTAACCGCCAGAGAGATGAATCAATGTTTGCTGCATTGACCTTGACAGCAACCTCAATCTGACCTGGCTTGTCGTTGGTCCAGAAGCCAGCACAGTAGTTGCCTAGTGTGACAATGACGTCTTTGGGATCGCCAGAGAAAATGTTAAGAATTGCCAGACCAACGCTGCTGGGTTTCAGTAAAATTAGCGATTCCCTGGATATGGATTGGACATAGTCAGGGTGGTAGACTCGCTCCTCTGATCGGTATTTGCGGTATGCAAGGTATGCCCCTGCCTGCACAAGTGTTTCTGCAATGCCCGGCAGGCACAGCCGGTATACCGCAGTCTCTTGATCCACCGCCAAGTGCTGAATCTTACATTTCCGCTCGGCTTCCTTGTGCTGTCTCTGGGCTTCCTCCTCGCGTTCACGCTTCAGCCGGGTTTCGTTACGTTGTCTCCGGGCTTTCTCCTCGGCTTCCCTGTGTTGCCTCTGGGCTTCCTTGCGTTGTCTCTGCTCTTCCTCGTGCTGCTGCTGAGCCTCTTCCTCAAGCCGCTTCCTTTGAGCTTCTTTATGCTCCCGCTCAGTCTCCTCCCGCTCCCGTTTCCGCTGGGCTTCGTTGCGCTGCCGCTTGGCCTTCTCCCCCTCCCTGTGTTGCCGCTTAGCCTGCTCTACTCTGGCAACAACAGCAGCACCGCCGTTCAGGTCGAAGACGGCCATGGCGGGAGGCTGACCGTAAGGTATTGTCTGCGCAACCAACCGCTCGCCCCCGGCCAAAGATTCCAGGAACAAGCAGGGCACCGGGACGAACGTAGCGTTATCATCAGTGCTGATGCTCCATCGCCTGGTTTCAGCATCCGCTGGCGGAAAACGGTACGTGACGCGCTTCCACTCAGACAAGTCGTCACTGTCGTCACCCAGATACTCGTGCCAACAGATGAACGCCTCGATCCCGCCTGACTTACAGCGAACAACGAGCTTGAACGGCCTGGATTCAGCCCCCGAACTGCCCCCGCCCTCTGGCGTTGAGACTTGCTGTGACCATGGTCGAGTCGTCAAGAGGGTTTGTGGACTCGCTAATCGTCCACCCTGCGATCTGCTCTTCCTGGGCAGCAGTCACTGCTTGGCATCCTCAGCCATGGTCCTGCCATCCTAAAAGACTGCGGGACGTCACGGAAGCTGTGGCAGACCCCGCTCCCCGCCCAACCCCGCCGCCCACGGCCCACTGGAGTTGGAGCTGGACGCCACCCGCTCGGAGACCACTGGTGGTGATGCATCTGCCGAGCACGGGGTCATGCTCAGAAGCACACTCCTCCTGGTGACCACAGCTCCTGGAAGGGTTGACAGGGTTAGACTCCCTCCCTCTCCACCGGATGGGGGAGGAGTCCACCACGTTGCCCCGACCACTGCCACCCTCAGCCCATGGCTACCCCATTCAACCCACCCTCCTGCCAAGCCGCACACGGGCATCCTCTGCTGGTGTCAGCCTCACCCCACCACCCCCCATTCCTAGCGGAGAAGGCAGGTCACGCCTTCCTTCTCAAGCTGATCTCCCGTCTCTCAATTGGGTCTTGACCTGCCAGGTCTTGTCCACAAGATGCACCTGCCGGGCCTGGGCGGCTTCAGCCAAGGCTCAATTTCCGGATCAGGGGGCCGCAGAGGGAAACTGCCCTCGCGCTGGCTTGGGGCTTGGGGAAGTCTGACGGGAAGAGGGGGAGAGGGGAACACCCTGCTGTGGCCTGTTGTTATGGCTTTCCAGTCTGTGCCTTGGGGAGGGGGAGCTTCCAAAATCAGGTAGCGCCGGATTCAACCGTCCCCGCGGAATGCCCTCTCCCCCATGAACGTCAGTATGCTCTTATCCGGAACTCGGGTTACACTACATTGGCAAGGTTTAAATCATTCCTATGATACTATCTCAGAACAAAATAACATTATTTTAAGTGCGTTCGTAAAATTCAGCAGCAATAAATATCGGCGTACTTGTCCTGGTCATGATGGATCAAGTGTCGTCGTCACCTCCGAGTGCTGGGCCAGTAGACAGGTTTACGACAACTGTTTCTCCAGGCTCCGTGCACGGACAATCTCCATCTTTGCTTTCCGGAGCTCCGGCTCATCCTGATCCCCGGGCCCGTTTCTCGCGCACTTGGTGGCTACTGATGGTTGCAGTGGCGGTGTTGTCTGCTCTTCTGTTCCTCAGCCAATTGGGCAGCACAGGCTTGGTGGATGAGACACCACCTCTGTTTGCGGCTGCAGCGCGAAACATGGTGGAGAGCGGTGATTGGCTCACGCCACGGGTGAATGGCAACCCTCGTTTTGACAAGCCGGTGCTGGTGTATTGGCTCATGGGGCTGGGCTATCGTTGGATTCCCCAGCAACTGGATCCTTTCGGCAGCCTGGCGGCTCGGCTACCCTCTGCCTTGTCAGCCACCGTCTTGAGCCTGGCTCTGGCGGATCTGCTCTGGTGCTGGCCCCAGAAGCTGGTTGGCAAGGGCAAGGCTTGGCTGGTGCCCCTAATGGCCAGTTTGGGTTTTGGTCTCTGTCCGCTGGTGCTCATCTGGGCACGCACGGCTGTGAGTGACTTGCTGTTTACAGCCCTGGTCAGTCTCAGCCTGATGGGCTTCTGGCGACACTATGCCAGCCGCAAGCGCCATGTGCCCGTTGGTTCATGGATCGCCCTGGGGCTGGCGGTGCTCACCAAAGGTCCTCTCGCTCTTGCACTGGCTGGTTTCGTATGCCTGCTCTTTGGTGTTCGTCAGGGGGAAATCAGCCGACTCTGGAACAACCTCTTGCCCCTCAAGGGTGCCGTGCTGGTGTTGCTGGTGGCATTGCCGTGGTATGGGGCTGAGTTGATTGTTGAGGGTCAGACCTTTTGGGAAAGCTTTTTCCTGTACCACAATGTTATGCGCTTGACCCAGGTGGTCAACAATCACAGTGGTCCTCTGTGGTTCTACGCTCCTGTCCTGCTGATTGGGGCCATGCCTCAGTTGCCCATGGCCCTCTATGGCGCCTGGACAGGGCTGGCAGCAAGACAAAGCGGGAGACAGATCACCGCAGCGCAGTCCCTGCGCTGTTTTGCGGCCTGCTGGCTGTTAGCCGTTGTGATCATCTTCACCATGGTGGCAACAAAGCTGCCCAGTTACATGCTGCCGGCCATGCCAGCCATTGGCCTGCTGGTGGGGCTTGCCGCCGGAGACATGGAAGGGAACACTGCAAAAGGATCTGTCTGCGGAGCGGCCTGGCTCAGCCTGGCACTGGCTGCTCTGGTGGGTATTGGCTGTCTGCTGCAAGAGTTGTGGCTGCCATGGATTCGTGAGCCGGCAATGCCGACGCTGGCTGTAGATGTGCAAGCCACGGGAGTGATCACCACAATCGGCATGGCTTGGTTGGTGGCGGCAGGGCTAGGGATGCTGACATTGTGGCGCTGTTGGCAAAGCTGGCTGCTGGTGCTGCAGCTTGTGCTGGTCGCATGGATTCCTCTTGGCTTGCTCCCTCTGGGCAGTCTGGTGGACCACCTGCGGCAGGAACCTGTGCGTGCAATGGCAGTGGCGGCTCAGGAGCACATTCACCACGGTGAGCCTTTGGCCATGGCCGGCATCAGAAAACCGTCTCTGCATTTCTACAGTGGTCACGTGGTGCGTTATGAGGGGCACTCCCGCCAGGGCCTGGCGAATCTTGCCCACTGCATCACGTGGAGCCCTGGTTCGGAAACCATGCTGGTGGTGCTGGATCAGTCCACAGCTCAAAAGCCCTACTGGCGGCGCCTTCCCGGCAAAGTGCTGGCCCAAGCAGGGGTGTATGAACTCCGTCGCCTCAGGCGGCAGAATCTGGAGGCTGTTGTGGCTCAACTGCTTCGGGCCGGTGACGTTAAGGGGGATTGTCCGGTTCCCCATTGGGAGAGCTACAACGAGCGTAGAATCGATAGGCGTTCAACAAAATCTCGTTCTGTGGAAGGAGCAACACTTGGAGCAGGAGCTGTGGGGGAAGCGTCGGTCACTGTGGAAATGCTCCAACTGGCTGTGCCTGCCGACCGGCGTGATGCCTGGCTCACCGCGGAAGCTCAAGTCTGGCAGCCATGGCTGGAACAGCAGCAGGGCTATCTGGGTCGGGACCTGTACTGGGATCCTGAAGCAGAGCAAGCCTACGTGCTGATCCGCTGGCGCTCCCGGCAGGAATGGAAAGCCATTGCCGAGAAGGAGGTGGCCGCTGTGCAAGCCCGCTTTGTGGCAGCGATCAACCAGGTTACCGCTGAGGATCTTGCTGACCCCATTCCCCTGAAGGCCGCCAGCCAGTGGCTGCTTCTTTCCAGAGAGGCGCCCAAGGCTGCCGAGAGATACGCCTGACGCCAAAGCCACAAAAAAAGCCCTCGCAAAGCGAGGGCCAACATCTCAGGGAACAAAGGGCCTTGGGACAACCCTTAGCCAAACCTGCTGGATGTAGAAGCGATGAGGAAGGCCGCGTAGGTAAGGAAGAACCCAACGGTGAAGTGGGTCAGTCCAACGAGGCGTGCTTGCACAATGGACAGGGCCACGGGCTTATCACGCCAACCAATCAGGTTTGCCAGTGGCGTGCGCTGATGAGCCCAAACGATGGTCTCAATCAACTCCTGCCAGTAGCCACGCCAGGAGATGAGGAACATGAACCCAACGGCCCAGGCCAGGTGAGCCAGCAGGAAGATCCAGGCCCAGACGGCCAGATTGTTGACGCCAAACGGGTTGTAGCCATTAATCAACTGGGAACTGTTCAGCCACAGGTAATCCCGGAACCAGCCCATGAGATAGGTGCTGGATTCGTTGAACTGCGCCACATTGCCCTGCCATATGGCCAAGTGCTTCCAGTGCCAGTAGAAGGTGGTCCAGGCGATGGTGTTCAGTGCCCAGAAGAGCGCCAGATAGAAGGCATCCCAAGCAGAGATGTCGCAGGTGCCGCCCCGTCCGGGACCATCACAAGGGAAGGAGTAGCCGAAGTCCTTTTTGTCGGGCATCAGCTTGGAGCCACGAGCATCCAGGGCGCCCTTCACCAGGATCAGCGTGGTGGTGTGCAGACCCAGGGCAATGGCGTGGTGAACCAGAAAATCACCAGGACCGATGGGCAGGAACAAATCGGTACTGCCGTTGATTGCATCCAGCCAGTAGTGGGGCCCTGGAATGTTCTGGCTGGCCACGGTGGCGGCACTGTTGGCATTCGCCAAGAGCACATCAAAGCCATACATGACCTTGCCATGGGCGGCCTGAATAAACTGGGCGAAAACCGGCTCCACCAGAATCTGCTTCTCCGGCGTGCCAAAGGCCACCACCACGTCATTGTGGACGTAGAGCCCCAGGGTGTGGAAGCCCAGGAAGAGAGACACCCAGCTCAGGTGGCTGATCAGAGCCTCTTTATGCTCCAGCATCCTCGCCAGAACATTGTTCTTGTTGGCAGCCGGGTCGTAGTCCCGCACGAAGAAGATGGCGCCATGGGCAAAGGCGCCGCACATCAGGAAGATGGCAATGTATTGATGGTGCGTGTAGAGGGCAGCCTGCGTCGTATAGTCCCTGGCAATGAAGGCATAGGACGGCATGGCGTACATGTGCTGCGCCACCAGGCTGGTGATGACCCCCAAGCCAGCCAGGGCAAGACCCAACTCCATGTGAAGAGAGTTGTTCAGGGTCTCAAAAATCCCCTTGTGGCCTGCACCCAACTCCCCCGGTGTGCCCGCAGGAGGATTGTGAGCCTCCAGGATGTCCTTGATGGAGTGGCCGATACCGAAGTTGGTGCGGTACATGTGGCCAGCAATCACAAAGATGACGCCGATGGCCAGGTGATGATGGGCAATGTCCGTCAGCCAGAGGGATTCCGTCTGGGGATGGAACCCACCAAGGAACGTGAGGATGGCGGTGCCAGCCCCTTCAGAGGTCCCGAAGACCTGGCCCAAGGTGTCGGGATTTTGGGCATAGACACCCCAGTTGCCGGTGAAGAACGGCCCCAGGCCAGCAGGGTGAGGCAAGGTGGAGAGGAAGTTATCCCAACCAACGTGTTGCCCTCTGGCTTCAGGAATGGCCACATGCACCAGGTGACCGGTCCAGGCGATGGAGCTGAATCCAAAGAGGACAGCCAAGTGGTGATTGAGCCGGGCCTCAGCATTCTTGAACCAGGCCAGTGAAGGCCGGAACTTGGGCTGTAGATGGAGCCAACCTGCGAACAGTGCCCACGCAGAGAGGATCAACATGAATAGCGATCCCTGGTAGAGCTCCAGGTTGGTGCGCATGCCGATGGTGTACCACCAATGGTAAACACCGGAATAGGCAATGTTCACAGGAGAGGAGGCACCGGCCTGCGTGAAGGCGTCGATGGCTCCTTGGCCAAATTGAGGATCCCAGATCGCGTGGGCGATGGGACGCACATGCAGTGGATCAGCGACCCACTGCTCGAAGTTGCCTTGCCAGGCGACATGGAACAGGTTGCCCGAAACCCAAAGGCCGATGATGGCCAAGTGACCGAAATGGGTAGCGAAGAGCTTCTCGTAGAGACGCTCTTCTGTCATTCCGTCGTGGCTCTCGAAGTCGTGAGCCGTGGCGATCCCGTACCAGATGCGACGGGTCGTCGGGTCCTGCGCCAGACCCTGGCTAAACGAAGGAAATTTCGTTGCCATTGGTAAGGTCGAGGAAGAAGGTCAGCCGACCGCAAGACTGCGGGCGAGGAAGAAGGCCCAAGTGGTGCCGATACCACCCAGGAGGTAGTGGGCAACACCCACGGCGCGGCCTTGGGTGATGCTCAAGGCACGGGGCTGGATGGACGGAGCCACCTTGAGCTTGTTGTGGGCCCAGACAATGGACTCAATCAGTTCTTGCCAGTAGCCACGGCCACTGAACAGGAACATCAAGCTGAAGGCCCAGACGAAGTGGGAGGCCAGGAACATCAAGCCATAGGCACTGCTGGAGGAGCCGTAGCTGTTGAGCACTTGCGTGGCTTGCGCCCAGAGGAAGTCACGCAACCAGCCGTTGATGGTGATGGCGCTTTGGGCAAAGTTGCCGTTGGTGATGTGCTGCACGGTGCCGTCGGGAAGCACGGAACCCCACACATCGCTCTGCATCTTCCAACTGAAGTGGAAGATCACGATGGAGATGGAGTTATACATCCAGAACAAGCCCAGGAACACGTGGTCCCAAGCCGACACCTGGCAGGTGCCCCCGCGGCCGGGGCCGTCACAAGGGAAGGCAAAGCCCAGGTTGGCCTTGTCGGGAATCAAGCGGGAGTTGCGTGCAAAAAGAACGCCCTTCAGCAGGATCAGTACCGTCACGTGGATGGTGAAGGCATGAATGTGGTGGACCATGAAATCCGCCGTGCCCAAGGGAATGGGGGCCACAGCCACCTTGTCGCCAACAGCCACCATGGAGCCGTTGAACACCTCGCTGACCCCGGACAGGGCATTGGGCGCCGTGAACGACACGCTGAGGGAGGAGTTGATCTGCTGCACCCACTGGGCAAAGATGGGCTGCAACTGGATGCCTGTATCGCTAAACATGTCCTGGGGACGACCCCAAGCACGCATGGTGTCGTTGTGGACATAGAGCCCAAAGCTGTGGAAGCCCAACCAGATGCACACCCAGTTCAGGTGGCTGATCAGGGCATCCCGCGCCTTCAGCACACGATCCAGAACGTTGTCCAGATTCTGCGCCGGGTCATAGTCCCGCACCATGGCAATTGCGGCATGGGCCCCTGCGCCCACAACCAGAAAGCCACCGATCCACATGTGGTGGGTGAACAGGCACAGCTGCGTTGCGTAGTCCGTGGCGATGTACGGGTACGGAGGCATCGCATACATGTGGTGGGCCACGACGATGCTGATGGAGCCCGCCAAGGCTAGGTTGACCGCCAGCTGAGCATGCCAGGACTTGGTCATGAACTCATACAGCCCATCGTGGCCGCGGGAGGCCGGGAACAGCAGGGGGTCACCCTTCTGGCCTTCCAGGATCTCCTTGATGGAGTGACCAATGCCGAAGTTGGTCCGGTACATGTGACCGGCGATGATGAACATCACGGCAAGGGCCAGATGATGATGGGCAATATCCGTCATCCACAGGCTGCCGGTCACTGGGTTGACCCCTCCCTTGAAGGTGAGGAAGTCGCCGTAGGCAGCCCAGTTGCCACTAAAGAATGGCGCCAACCCTTCATTGAACCCGGGGAACAGTTGCCCCATCACGTTTTGGTCGACAAACACGTGGGGAAGGGGAACGTCAGCCAACATGGCAATGGTTTGGCCGTTGAGACTGAGGGGCTCACCCGCATCAATGGCGTCCAGCAACTGATTGATGGGCAGAGAGACGTGGATCACATGCCCAGCCCATGCCAAGGACCCCAGGCCGATCAGTCCGGCCAGGTGGTGATTGAGCATGGACTCCACATTTTGGAACCATTCCAGCTTGGGCGCCGCCTTGTGGTAGTGGAACGCGCCGCCAGCGAGCATTAACCCAGCCGCCACCAAACCGCCAATGGCTGTCACCAGGAGTTGGTATTCCTGGGTAAAGCCTTCCGCCCGCCACATTTGGAACAGGCCGGAGGTGATCTGGATGCCGTGGAAGCCGGCGCCAACGTCGCCATTGAGGATTTCCTGGCCAAAGATGGGCCAGACCACCTGGGCCGAGGGCTTGACGTTGGTGGGATCGGCAAGCCAGCCAGAGTAATTGGAGAAGCGGGCGCCGTGATAGAAGGCGCCGCTCAGCCAGATGAAGACAACGGCCAAATGGCCAAAATGAGCGCTGAAGATCTTGCGAGAGATGTCTTCCAGGTCGCTCGTGTGACTGTCGAAGTCGTGGGCGCGAGAATGGAGGTTCCAGACCCAGGTTGTGGTCCGGGGGCCTTTCTTCAATGCACGGTCAAAATGACCAGGTTGGCCGAGAACATCGAAATCGATGGGCACGGTGTCCCTGTCAACACTGACCTTGCTTTTTGTGCCACGCTCCGGTGGGCTGATGGTCATTGAGACGTTCCCTGAGATGGGGTTCGCGGGAGGGGGCCGACAGATGTCGACCAAACCATTCCCGAATGAGGGAATGGTGACGGCCACCACCACGGTTAGGAAGCAGACAGGACAAGCCCGTCAAGGGAACTGAAGAGCCTGCTTCACCACTGGTAAGTCACGCCCTGAAAAGGGGACCGATGGGGCGAGTATAGGCTTTTACGCTCAGCTCAATCCCCAAGACAGTTACAAAGGTTCAATCCCTCACTGTTGCCGAAACACCACCTCTGCTGGACCGCCTCGGGCGCCAAAGCCGGGCAGCACCAGGGGAGCGGACGACCTCAGGCCTGGCAATATTTCTTCTGGCTCCGAGTTGAAACTATATTGAATTCCGACTGGGCTTTGTCCTCGGACCTGCCGACTTGCACCGTTCTCCATGCCGCATTCCAGGCTGACCCAGGTGCGCCTCGGGGTAACGGTTCATCAGCATGGTCTAGGGCCTCTTCTGGATTTACGGGACGGTGGCTTCCTGGACGAGGTGGCGGCCCCTGCTGCCCTTGTCGCTGCCACAAACGGGAGTGGGGTGACCGGTTTTTCCCGCGGCCTGGCCCACTTCCTGGCCACCTGCTGGCCCCGGTTGCAACTCCTGGTGGCTGCCATGGCCAGCGGCGCCTTGCTCCGCAGCCTTGCTCCCCTGCTCCAGGACAAACATCGAGATCCAGCCGTACTGCTTCTGGAGGGCGGCGGCCGGCATGTGATCCCCCTGCTGGGGAGCCATGGGCGGCATGGGGACCAATGGGCGGCGGCCATGGCAGCCTTCCGCGGTGGAAAAGTGTGGCGTAGCGGCTATAGCAGTGGTTCCGGGCTGCTGGCTCTGGATGGTTTCGGCTCCAGCCTGGGCTGGCAACGGGGCTTGGGGAGATGGGATGAGCTGGTGAAAGCCTTTGCTCGGGGACAAGGCATGGCTCTGGTTCAGGAGAGTGGCTCCAGGTCCTGGCGCGCCACGGCTGCAGCCGTACGCTTGCAGCCGGCAGACCCTTTGCCCCCTGGTGAGCCCTGGCTGTACATCGGCCATCGCTCCGCCACCGGAGCGACGGCCCACTGGCATCCACCGGTGCTCTGGCTGGGCCTGGGTTGCGAGCGCCATACCCATCAAGCAGTTCTGGAGGCTGCTGTGGAAAAGAGTCTGGCGTCGGCAGGTCTCGCTGCTGCCGCTGTGGCTGGGGTGGCCAGTCTGGATCGCAAGAGTGATGAGGCCGGGCTGCTGGCGCTGTGCCAACAACGCCAGTGGCCCTTGAAGATCTTCACTGCGGCCCAACTGGCGGCCATTCCCGTGCCCAACGGATCCCCGGTTGTGGCCAGGCAGGTGGGAACGCCCAGCGTGGCGGAGGCTGCTGCTCTAGCTGCTGCCGGTGCTGCTGCCAAAACGGGCGCCCGGCTTTTGGCGCCCAAGACGATTGTCCATGGAGAACAGGTATCCGGCGCCGCCACCTGTGCCGTTGCTTTGGCATCCAGTCCCTGGGCACCCAGTCGGGGTGCGCTGGATCTCGTTGGCAGTGGTCCGGGGGCGCTGGATCAACTGACCCCTGCAGCCCGATCCGCGTTGGCCGCAGCCACCGCCTGGGTGGGCTATGGTCCCTATCTGAACCGTCTGGAGCCTCTGCGCGCTCCCCACCAACTGCGGCTTGACGGGGTCCTGGGCAAGGAGAAGGAGCGTTGCGCAACGGCGCTGGCCATGGCCTGTCAGGGGCAGCGGGTGGCCCTCGTCTCCTCCGGCGACAGTGGCATTTACGGCTTGGCCGGCCTCGCCTTGGCGTGTTGGCTGGACCTGCCGGAACAAGAGCGTCCCGGCTTTGCCATACATCCCGGTATTTCCGCACTGCAAATGGCAGCCGCCCGCCTTGGCGGACCTTTGATGCATGATTTTTGCGTCATCAGCCTGAGTGACAAGCTCACCCCCTGGGCCACCATCCAGCAGCGCCTCCATGCCGCCGCCCTGGGAGACTTTGTGGTAGCCCTCTACAACCCTCGCTCCAAGGAGCGGGTCTGGCAATTGGAAGAAGCCCGGAGAATTCTGTTGGCAGAGCGCTCCGGCAGCACACCGGTGGCCATCTGCCGCCAACTGGCCAGGCCGGAGGAGCACATCACCCTTACCACTCTTGCGGCACTGGAGAGCAGCACGGTGGACATGCTCACCCTGGTGTTGGTGGGCAACAGCCAAACCCGATGGCGGGGCTCCTGGCTCCTGACCCCCAGGGGGTATGACATGGACAGAACTATGGAGTCGGGATGACAGGATTCGAACCTGCGGCCCCGTCGTCCCGAACGACGTGCGCTACCAAACTGCGCCACATCCCGATTCAGTCAACTTTAGCAGACCACCATGGTGAACCCCCCTCCGCCCTCTGCAGCAGCAGCAAGCGCCTCAACACCCGCCAAGCCCCCATGGCTGCGGGTCAAGGCACCTTTACAGGAGCGGGTTGGTCCGGTCAGCGGCCTGCTGGCGGACTTGCAGCTGAACACGGTCTGCCAGGAGGCCAGTTGTCCCAACATCGGCGAGTGCTTTGCTGCGGGGACAGCCACCTTCCTGATTATGGGGCCCAGTTGCACCCGGGCCTGCCCCTATTGCGACATTGATTTTGTCCGGCATCCCCGTCCACTGGATCCCGGCGAACCCCGGCGCTTGGCGGAAGCGGTGCAACGCCTGGACCTGAAGCATGTGGTGATTACCTCCGTAAATCGCGATGACCTGGCGGACGGAGGGGCTGCACAGTTCGCTGCCTGTGTCAGGGCAGTGCAGCAGTGTTGCCCTGGCGCCACCATCGAACTGCTGGTGCCGGACTTCTGTGGTGACCACAAGGCCCTGGCCTTGACCATGGCCGCAACCCCGCACGTGCTCAACCACAACGTGGAAACTGTGCCCCGACTCTATCGCCGGGTTCGCCCACAAGGACGCTATGAACGCTCTCTGGACCTGCTGGAGGAGGTGCGCCGCCATTGGCCACGCACCTACACCAAGTCTGGTCTGATGGTGGGTCTGGGGGAAGAGAATGACGAGGTGCTGACGGTGCTGGAGGATCTGCGCCAGCGGCAGGTGGACATTGTCACCATTGGCCAATACCTGTCACCTGGACCGAAGCACTTGCCTGTGGACCGTTTTGTCACCCCGGAAGACTTTGACCGCTTTCGTGAATACGGCGAAGCTCTGGGGTTTCTCCAAGTGGTCAGCACACCCCTCACCCGCAGCAGCTACCAGGCTGAGCAGGTGAAAAGGCTCATGCTTGAACACCCCCGCTAGTGTTGGCTCATTGAACCGCCACCAGTGGCGCATAGCTCATGGTGGCGTTGAACTGCTTGCACCAGATGATCACGGAACTGTCTTCGGATAGGTCGATGTCGGCAGGAAGTTCATAGTCCTGATGCCCCGTAAATGACATCAACTCGGCTACGGTCGCGTATTCACTTTCATCCAGAGGATAAGGAAGTTCTTTGTCTGCAATGGGGTTGGCGCTGTTGCCAATGACCACATAAAGATCGGGAGCAGCGGAATTGGTGGCGAAATCCTCACTCAGGTAGAGCATGGCCTGATCTCCATCCTTGTAGATGCTGAAGGCGCCAGCAGAATCGCCGTACTCCGCCTTTTGGAAAGTGCCGCTGAAGATGGGTTCACCCATGGCCATGTGGTCATGGTCTTCCTCTTCGGACATCATCATCTCCTTGTCCCCATGAGACTCATGGGGCATGGTCGGTTCCGAACTCGCCTCCCTGGAGGTGTTCCCTTGACAGGCAGCCAGTGTGGTGAGCAAAGCAACTCCCGTCAGAAGCTTGAGTGCGCGTGTACGCATGAGCCGAGACATACATGATCGATGACAGGGTACATGGTTTTAGAAGCAGATGACAACACAACACCCGGCAACTCATTCGGCGGATGGCGTTTTCCTGGCGCTCTTGCGGCGACGTGGTTGGGATTCTGGCGGCAGACTCTGACCGAGGGCTTGCACCAGTTCAACCCGGCCAGCCGCCAAAACAGCGTCAATGTTTTCCGGCTGACGGCCACCCGCCTGGGCCAGATGGGGGCGCCCACCCCCGCCACCACCACACCCTTTGGCCAGGGCGCCAATCAGGGCCCCAGCCTTCAGGCCACAGGCTACCACCCGGGAGCCAAACCCGGCCACGAGACTCACCTTGCCCGGGGAGGATTCGCCAGCCAGCACCACCGCCGCCCCAGGACCCAGTTGGTCCACCAGGGCTTGACCAGCCGCTTGCAGGGCTACAGGCTCTACGCCGTCCAGCCGCTGCACCAGCAGTTGGAACGCGCCATTGGATTGGACCTGTGGAACCAAAGCGGTGGCTTTGGCCAGCGCCAGGGCTTCCCTGCTGGCGGCAAGGGCTTTGCTGGTGTGTTTCAGTTCTGTTTGCAGCGCCTCCACCCGCGCAACAATCTCCATGGGTTGCGCCTTGAATCGTTCTCCCAATTGGCGACAGGCCTGGTCCCGGGGTTTGATGTAGTCCAGCACCGCTGGACCAGCCACCGCCTCAATACGGCGGATGCCCGAAGCCACGCCGCTCTCTGCCACCAGCCGCACCAAACCGATTTCGGCAGTGTTGTTCACGTGGGTGCCGCCGCAGAGTTCCATGGACACACCAGGAACGCTCACCACCCGCACCACGTCTCCATACTTCTCCCCGAACATGGCCACAGCTCCCCGGGCCTTGGCTTCCGCCATGGGCATCTGGCTCACCTCCAGGCTGTGGGCATCCAGGATCCACCCATTGATCAAAGCTTCCATCTGCTCCATCTCGCTGGCCGTCACCGGTCGGGGGCAGTTGAAGTCAAAGCGGAGCCGGTCGAAGTCCACCAGGGAACCGGCCTGGGAGATGCCTGGATCCACAACCCGCTTGAGCGCCTCGTGAAGGAGATGGGTGGCTGTGTGATGCGCTTGCGCCCGACGCCGGCAAGAGCGGTCCACTCGGGTGGTGACCACGTCTCCCAAGGTCAGCACCCCTGATTCCAGGCGACCCTGGTGCAGAACCAACCCATTCACCTTCTGTACGTCCTCAACAATCATCTTCATGGGCTGATCTGCCGTTGTCGCGCTCAACAGCACGCCGTGATCTCCCACCTGGCCTCCGGACTCCCCGTAGAAGCAGGTGCGCGATAAGCTCACCTGCACCACGTCGCCCTGGTGTGCCTGCTCCACTGCTTCACCATTGACAACAAGAGCCGCCACCCGGCTCTCGTCATTGAGTTGTTGATAGCCGCTGAAGGGGGTGGCGCCCAGCGTCGCCGCCAAACTTTCCGCCACCCCGCCACGGGTGAGATCCACATGGACGGCAGCCGCCCTGGCCTGTTGCCGCTGGCTCTCCAGGGCAGCCGCAAACCCTTCTTGATCCACAGCCAAACCGTGCTCCTGGGCAATTTCCACGGTCAACTCCAGGGGAAAGCCGTGGGTGTCATACAGTTCAAACGCTTGGCCGCCGCTAATCTGCTCCGGCCGCGTCATCAAAATTTCGCCGAGGCGCTTTTCGCCCCGCCCCAAGGTGTCGAGGAAGCGCAGCTCCTCCTGTTCGAGTTCATTCTTGATGACATCTTCCCGTTGCTGCAGCCGAGGGTAGGCGGATCCCATCAGTTGGACGACCACATCCGCCAGGGGCCCCAAAAACGGCTCACGGATGCCGATGAGGTGACCATGGCGGACAGCACGGCGGATGAGGCGCCGCAGCACATAGCCGCGACCCAGGTTGGAACTGGTGACCCCATCGGCAATCAGGTGGGTCACCGCACGACTGTGGTCGGCAATGATTTTGAGGGAGGTTTGCTGATCCGCACTGGAAGTGAAGTAGTTCTCCAGGGGTGAGCGCCGGGCAACGGCGGCCATGAGGGGATAGATGAGGTCGGTTTCATAGTTGTTGGGCTTGCCTTGCAGGATCCGGGCCATGCGCTCCAGACCCATGCCAGTGTCGATGTTCTTGCTGGCCAGGGGTGTCAACACGCCATCGGCATCCCGGTTGGACTCCATGAACACCAGGTTGTAAAACTCTATGAAGCGCTCCTCGTCTTCCAGGTTGATGACCTCGTCACCCTTCTCCGGCTGCAGGTCGTAGTACAACTCGGAGCAGGGACCGCAGGGACCTGTGGGGCCGGCACTCCAAAAGTTGTCGTCTGCACCCATCGGCACAATCCGGCAGGGTTCTACCCCCGCCATCTCTTTCCAGATGGAGGCGGCTTCCTCATCCTCGCGGAAAACACTCACCACCAGGCGCTGAGGGTCCAGGCCAAACACTTCCGTGCTGAGTTCCCAAGCCCAGCAAATGGCCTGCTCCTTGAAGTAGTCCCCAAAGGAAAAGTTGCCCAGCATCTCGAAGAAGGTGTGATGCCGTGCCGTGCGACCCACGTTCTCAATGTCGTTGGTGCGAATGCATTTCTGGGCACTGGTGGCCCGCTGGGCGGGCCGTGGTTTTTGCCCGAGAAACACCGGCTTGAAAGGAAGCATGCCCGCAATGGTGAGAAGGACGGTGGGGTCGTCCGGCACCAGGGAAGCGCTGGGCAGCGGGCGGTGGCCGCGGGCTGTATAGAAGTCCAGGAAGGCGAGGCGGATGGCCGCACCGCTACAAGGCTGCTGTTGTGCCGACGTCATGGTGACCGGGGGTGCAGGCGCCTTCATGGTGGAGAAGCATAATGAAAGGCGATGATCGCGCAGTCCCAAGGAACTGGTCATGGCAGGCCATGATCTGGCAATTTAAAGGGGGAGTACCGCTGACCATCGCCTCCAGCCAGGGTCAGCGTATGCCACGTCTCACGCTTTTCGACCAAAAGGGTCTATGAGCCTTCTGCACGCGCTATGGGATGGCGACGGTCTGGTGCTATGGGCTGATGACTGGTGTCCGGCAGACCGGCAGACTCCTGTGGATGAACCGCTGGTCCATCCCTTTGCCCTTTTCCACCAGGACCTGCACCACTGTCTGACCAGCCAGCAACGCCTGCCACAGGCTCCCCTGAAGCCTGTGCATCGTCTACTGAGCTTGCCCAGTCGGGATCTGCGCCGCTCCCGGCGGCGCCGGAGTCGCGCCAGGAACGGCAGCAGTGGCAGTGAGTGGGAAGTGTGGAGTGGCCTTCCTCTGCTTGCCGGAGAAGCGGTTCCTGAGCAGTGTCAGTGGTGGCCTTGGCGTATTGAAGGGCTGAAGCTGGCCATGGCGGATCTGCCCAACTGGCTCAATGCGCTGCCCCTCAGTGGCGAGCACCCGGATCTGGGGGATGAGCTGCGTTGGTTGGCCCACTTGCAGCGCTGGTGTCTCAGCCTGATGGCTCGGGGCCGCTGGCTGCCTGTGGTGGAGGCCACGGACGATCACTGTCACGCCCGCTGGCAACCGTTGCTGAATCACGAGGATGACCGTTACCACCTGGAAACCATGGCGCTGCACATGCCCCAGGCACTGCTCTCGGGTGACAATCCGCTGAAGACGCTGGCCTGCCGTCGTCCCGAACAGCAGCGTCTGCAGGTGGCTGGCATTGTGGCTGCCCTCCTGGACACCCAGATGCGCACTGCCTTTACTCCGCTGGAGGAGGGCCTGGATGATCTGCTGGACAGTTGGCAGCAGGCCCTCGCTTCCCCAGAAGGCCATCTGAGCAGCGATGGGGATGGCGTGGAGCGCCTGCAGGCGGCTACCAGTCACTGGCGCCAGGGGGTCACTGGCCAATTGGCGCCAGCCCGGGCCTGTCTGGAGTTGCAAGCCCCAACACCACAGCAAGGAGAGCACAATGACAACCGCTGGCAGCTCCGCTTTGGTCTCCAGGCTGCCGTTGATCCAGGTCTCTGGCTGGACGCCGAGGCCATTTGGGCTGCTGGCGACAATGCCGTCCACATTGGCGAAATCCCGGTGGACAAGCCCAGCCAGTTGCTGCTGGAGGGCTTGGGTCGGGCCCTGTCTGCCTTTGAACCCCTTGAGCGGGGACTGGAGGGCGCCACCCCGTCCAGCATGAACTTGACGCCAGCGGAAGCCTTTGTTCTGGTCCGCACCGCCAGTCGTCGGTTACGGGATCTGGGGATTGGCGTCAAGCTCCCTGCCACCCTCAGCGACGGTCTTGCCGGGCGCATGGGGCTGGCCATCCAGGCGGATCTATCGCCAGAGTCCCAGGGCTTCAGCTTGGGAGAGTCCCTCCAATGGCGCTGGACCCTCATGATCGGCGGCCAGCCCATCACCCTCAACCAACTGGAGCGGCTGAGCGCCCAGAAGAGTCCGCTGGTGAACCACGGAGGGCAATGGGTTGAGCTGCGCCCTGGAGATATCAAGGCAGCCGAAAAGTTTTGTCTGGAAGAGCCGCGATTCAGCCTGGAAGACGCCCTGCGACTGGCCGGGAGCGACCTGGAAATTCTGCAACTGCTGCCGGTTCACCGCTTTGAGGCAGGACCACGCTTGCAGCAGGTTTTGGAGCAGTACCACCACCATAAGCAACCCGATCCCCTGACTGCGCCGGAAGGGTTTTGCGGCCAGTTGCGCTCCTACCAGGAGCGGGGACTGGGCTGGCTGGCCTTCCTCTATCGCTTTGGTCAGGGGGCCTGCCTTGCAGACGACATGGGCCTGGGCAAAACCATTCAATTGCTGGCCTTTCTTCAGTATCTGAAGGCGCAAAAGGAACTCAAGCGCACGGTATTGCTCGTTTGCCCCACCTCGGTCATGACCAACTGGCGCCGTGAGGCACAGCAGTTCACCCCTGGGCTAAGCGTGATTGAACATTACGGCAGCCGTCGCCCCGGCACAGCCGCCGCGTTGGCTGCCGCACTCGATGGTGTGGACCTGATGCTCACCAGCTATGGTCTGCTGCAGCGGGACCTGGCCGTTCTCGGCAGCTATGAATGGCAGGGGGTGGTCATTGATGAAGCCCAGGCCATCAAGAACTCCAGCTCCAAGCAGTCCGCCGCCGCACGGGAGTTGTCGCGCCTCGGCCAGAAATCCTGCTTCTGCATCGCCCTCACGGGAACGCCGGTGGAAAACCGTGTGAGCGAGATCTGGCCCTTGATGAATTTCCTCAACCCGCGGGTGCTGGGGGAGGAAGGGTTCTTCCGCCAACGCTACCGTCTGCCCATTGAGCGCTATGGCGACATGTCCTCCCTGCGGGATTTGCGTCGTCGTGTTGGCCCCTTCATTCTCCGGCGCCTCAAGACGGATCAATCCATCATCAGCGACTTGCCCGAGAAAATCGAGCTGGATGAGTGGTGCGGACTCTCTGATGAGCAGAGGCGGCTTTACAGCAAGACAGTGGACGACACCTTGGAGGCCATCGCCCGCGCTCCCCGCGGTGAACGCCACGGTCGGGTGTTGGGTCTGCTCACCAGGCTCAAACAAATCTGTAACCACCCCGCGCTGGTGCTGCAGGAGCAGGAGGTGGGTCAGGATTTCGGTCGCCGCTCCGCTAAGCTGCAGCGGCTGGAGGAAATTCTTGACGAGCTCATGGCGGTTGGGGATCGGGCCTTGTTGTTCACCCAATTTGCCCGCTGGGGTCATCTCCTTCAGCAATACCTGGAGCAGCGCTTCCGGGGGGAAGTTCCCTTCCTCCATGGGGGAAGCTCCAAGTCGGAGCGTCAGGGCATGGTGGATCGTTTCCAGCAGGATCCCCGCGGCCCGCAGCTGTTTCTCCTGTCCCTCAAAGCCGGTGGGGTTGGCCTGAACTTGACTCGCGCCAGCCATGTGGTCCATATTGACCGCTGGTGGAACCCTGCCGTGGAAAACCAGGCTACGGACCGTGCTTATCGCATTGGCCAGACCAATCGGGTCATGGTGCATAAATTCATCACCAGCGGCAGCCTGGAGGAAAACGTGGACCGTATGATTCGCAAAAAGGCCCGGCTGGCAGAAGACGTCGTTGGAGGCGGAGAAGACTGGCTGGCCGACTTGGCCATCGACGACATCAAAGACCTGGTGAGCCTGCAATGAACGTCCTCAACAACAGCGCTGGTCAAGACGCCATGATGGAGCAGCCCTGGTGGGTGGCCCAGTGGATGGACCTGATCAACTCCTATCGCTACAAGAAGCGGTTGGAGCGGGCCTGGGAGTACATGCATGAGGGTCACGTGTTATCCATTCGCTTTGAGGGTCGCCGTGTGCATGCTCGGGTGCAGGGCGCCGGCAAGGATCCCTACAAGGTGAAGCTCTGGCTGGATACCCTCAGCAACGATGACTGGAATTACGTCCTGGATGCCCTGTCCCAGAAGGCCCGCTGGACGGCTCAGCTGTTGGCCGGGGTCATGCCCCAGGACATTGAACGGGCCTTCGCCGCCAGTGGCCGTAGCCTGTTCCCATGGGAACTCCGGGAAGTACGCAGTGAGTGCAGTTGCCCGGATAAAGCCAATCCCTGCAAGCACATCATTGCTGTCTATTACTTGATGGGGGACCGCTTCAGTGAAGATCCCTTTGTCCTGTTTCAGTTGCGGGGCCGAACGCGGCAACAACTCCTGGACCAGTTGGCCCAGCGGCGGATCAGCAACGCCACAGAGCAGGGTGTCACCGTGCAGACCGGGATGCTGCCTCCCCAGGCGCGCCGCACCTGGAGCTACGGGGAGGACATGGATCCGGAACTGGTGGTGATCACCCCTGCTCTGGAAGGGGAGCTGGGGTTGGACGAGGCTGGTCCCCTGCCGGTGGCGCCGGATCCCCACAACCCCGCTGCCAACAAGCTCTTCCTCCACCATCTCCATGAGCAGGGCCAGCGGATTGGCCAATTGGCCATGGGCCAGGCCATGGGGGGCAAGCCCTTGTGTTGAGGATTGGGTCGGTTCTCCCTTCCCCCTGGAATGGGGGCAACCGAACGTTGTGGTAGCTGCCGTACCCGGAGGATCGGTTTCACCGCTGGGGGGATCTGTTTGCGCGACCAAGACTGGTGGCGTGGAGGCAACAACTCCATGACCCATCCAACGTTTTGATCTTTTGGAGGAACTATCCATGCTTGCTCTATCACAATCCCCCTTCTCCCTGTTTGAGCATCTGGATCGGCAGCTTCACCAGGCCGAGAGCGCACCCGCTGCTGAAATCCGGGAAAACGACAACCGCTATCAACTGGCTGTGGAGCTCCCCGGCATCAGCAAGGATGCGATTGAAATCAAAGCCACTGAACACGGCATGACCGTCAGTGCTGAGCGGCCCAACGTCGATGGTGGCGAGGATCGCGTGCTCAGCGAATTTCGTTATGGCAGCTGGCGGCGGAACTTCTACTTTGGGAAGCGCATTGATCCCAACCAGCTGCAAGCCGAGCTTCAGGATGGCGTCTTGCACGTTACGGCCCCCAAAGTGGACAGCGTCAAGGCCGTGAGCGTCAAGGTGCGCAACTGAGCCACCCACCCCTCAAGTCTACTCGCCTTGCCCTGTGAACCTCTCTCCACAGGGCAAGGTGGGTCATGGGGTTGGGGTTATACTCATCCCGGATTCTTCACTGTCCCCCATGAAACGACGCCAGGCACTCACGACGGCTGCCTTCGGCCTGGGTAGCGCTGCCCTGGCGGCTTGCAGCGGACGTGAGGACAAGCAAAGCCAGGCATCACCAGCCATGACAGGTGGAGAGCAGCCCAGGATTCGCTGGCGCATGGCCACCAGTTGGCCGGAATCTTTGGACACCATCTATGGCGGCGTGCTCAACCTTGCGGCACGGGTCCGGGACATGAGTGGCGGCCGCTTTGAAATCACCCCTTATGCCGCTGGTGAACTGGTTCCCGGTCTCCAGGTTCTGGATGCTGTCCAGAGCGGCTCAGTGGAATGTGGCCATACCGCCAGTTACTATTACATTGGCAAGAATCCTGCACTGGCCTTTGGCACAACATTGCCGTTTGGCCTCAATGCCCAACAACAAAATGCCTGGCTCTATGAAGGCGGTGGCAACGAAGCCATGGATCGTCTCTTCAAAGATTTTGGTGTGCTGGGATTTCCCGCGGGGAATACGGGCTCACAAATGGGCGGCTGGTTCAAACAACAGGTCAAAACGGTTGCTGATCTGCAAGGTTTGAAAATGCGGATTCCCGGCCTTGGTGGAGAGGTGATGGCATCCTTAGGCGTCAACGTGCAAGCCTTGCCGGGCAGCGAGATCTTTCTCGCCCTGGAGCGGGGCGCCATTGACGCTGCAGAATGGGTCGGTCCCTATGATGATGAAAAACTGGGCCTGTGGAAAGCCGCCAAGTATTATTACCATCCAGGCTGGTGGGATCCAGGCTCCACAGTTCATGTGCTCGTGAATCAACGGGCTTGGGAGGCGCTTCCGACAATCTACCAGGACATATTGCGTACGGTAGCCAGTGAAGTGAACCTCAAAATGCTGGCCCGCTACGATCAACGCAATAGCGATGCTCTCAAGCGGCTGGTGGCTGGGGGAACCAGCCTGGTTCCTTATGGCCAGGATATTCTTGAGGCCGCTGAGAAGGCCAGCTTCGAGATCTATGAAGATCATGGGGCCAAGAGTCAGAATTTCCGTCAGATCTATGAATCCTGGTCCCGTTTCCGTGAAGACATCTCCCGCTGGGATCGTATCCATCGGCTGGCCTGATGTCATCCACCTGGTGGCCACGGCTAAGGCGTTGGGCAAACGTCATCGATCAGCTCAGTGCCTGCATGGGTCGGCTGTCCAGTTGGCTGGTGCTGCTCATGCTGATGGTGGGTGCATGGAACGTGGTGGGTCGGCATCTTGGAGCCCTGATCGGACGGAACCTCAGTTCCAATAGCCTCATCGAGGTTCAATGGTATCTATTTTCCTTCACGTTTCTCCTGGGCGGGGCTTGGACCCTGCAGCGCAACGGCCATGTTCGGGTTGATGTTTTGCAGAGCCGGTGGGGGGCACGACAACAAGCCTTGGCCAACATGGTGGGCATAATCCTGTTTTTATTTCCCTTTTCCCTGCTGATGATTCTGTCTTCCTGGGGAGCGGTTCATTTCTCTTGGAACATCCTTGAGCAATCTCCCGACCCGGGAGGCCTGCCGCGTTATCCGTTGAAAACCTTGTTACCATTGGGTTTTCTGTTGCTTATTTTCCAAGGAATCGCAGATCTGATTCATAACGTAGAGGCCATACGCGATTCCGAGAAAAAGAGGAAACCGTGATGGACGCAACCACATCCTGGATGGGGCCCGGCATGTTTGTTGTGGCTTTGGCATGTCTGCTGTTGGGCTATCCAGTGGCCTTTACCCTGGGTGGCGTGGCTGTTCTGTTCGCAGGAGTCGGCATTGCCACCGGAACCTTTAACGAGCTATTCCTCACGGCCCTGCCCCAGCGTGTCTTCGGCATCATGGGCAACTTTACGCTCCTGGCCATCCCGGCCTTTATCTTCATGGGCGCCATGCTGAAAAGCTCCGGTTTGGCGGAGCAGTTGCTGGAGGCCATGGGGCGGGTGCTGGGACGGGTGCGGGGCGGCTTGGCGCTGGCCGTGGTGTTGGTGGGGGCATTGTTGGCTGCTACCACCGGTGTTGTGGCAGCCACGGTAATCACCATGGGGCTCATCTCCCTGCCCACAATGCTCCGCCATGGTTACGACAAATCCTTGGCCACGGGCGTGATTGCCGCATCGGGAACACTGGGACAAATCATTCCTCCCAGCATTGTGCTGGTGGTTCTGGGTGATCAGCTGGGGGTTCCCGTCGGGGATTTGTTTATCGGTTCCGTCATCCCTGGTTTGCTGATGGCCGTGGTTTTTGGGCTCTACGTATTGGTGATCACCCAGTGTAGACCCAATCTGGCCCCACTTCTGCCTGCCGGTGGCGACGGCCGATCCCTGGGCCAGGAACTGCAGCAGGCGGCGCCGCTGGTCTTGCCGCCGTTGGCATTGATTTTGCTGGTGTTGGGGAGCATCTTTTTCGGGGTTGCCACACCCACGGAGGCAGGCGCCATGGGTGCTGTGGGGGCCATGGCCCTGGCAGCGTGGAACGGCCGGCTGAGCCTGGGCGCCATCAGGGAAGTGAGTGAAGACACCCTGTCCACAACCACCATGGTGATGTTCATTCTGCTGGGCTCCACGGCCTTCAGCCTGGTGTTCCGCGGCTTCGACGGGGATAGCTTGATTGCCGACCTGCTCCTCCGTCTTCCCGGTAATTCTGCAGGCTTTCTCATCATCAGCATGGCCACAATTTTTGTCCTGGGCTTTTTTATCGACTTTTTCGAGATTGCCTTCATTGTTGTCCCGCTTTTTGCACCTGTTGCCAAGACCCTTTTTGGGCCGGAAGCCCTGGTCTGGTATGGCGTTATTATTGGGACTAACCTGCAATCATCTTTCCTTACACCACCCTTCGGGTTTGCATTATTTTATCTCCGCAGTGTTGCCCCTGGGCAAGTGACCACAGGTCATATCTACCGTGGCGCCATCCCTTTCATTCTCCTGCAGGTTCTGGTTATGCTGCTCATTATTGTGTTTCCCCAGTTGGTCACTGCTTTGCCACATCTGGTGGCATGATGGCTCCATCTCCTTCACGACACCACTGCAGTGCTGCAAAGGAAGGCCATGCTTGGCAAGCTTGTCGTGGTTGCCGCGGCCTGTATCCTGCCCCTGACCCTGAACTCGGTCATCCTCAGCCTGTTTGGACAGGAAAGTCCGGACCGGGCTGAACATGGGCTTGTGGGAATCTTGCTGCTTCTGGGTGTGGTTGGGACCAGCACCCACAATTGGGACAAGCCTGGTGAAGCCGTTGGCATTGTTGCCCTGGCCCTTGTGCCGTGTTACCTGAGCACGATCTTCCCGGATTGGGATCTCCGGCTGCTGGGGATCGGCGCTCACCGCAACCCTCTCTTCCACAGCAGCTTGTCGTTCCTGGCGCTGCGCCTGCTGGTGGGATCGCAGATGCGCCTCCCCCACGTTCTGATCACAGGCTACGGCAGCGGCAAGCAAAACCCTGCCCCATTGCTCATGTTTTACTTCTTGTATTTCTTGCCCTCCAAGACTGAATCTTTTCAAGCAACTCAGCTTGAAAACTGAGCATAGCCCCACGCCGGGCAGCGGTCTCAGTACAACCACTCAGACGCGCCAAGTGCTCCGGCGTACGTCTGAATCTCTCAGCAAGAGCCTCAAGGGCTGGCTTCCAAATCTGGTTTGTTTGAAGATGATGATGCCCCTGATAGATTTGTTCAATCTCAGCCAAGCTGCGTTTCAGTTCCTCCGGGGCCACACCCAGGTCATTGGCATAGTCCTGTGAGTGCTCTTGTAAAATGCTCCAGATCAATTGCTCTGGTGCGGTAGAGCCGGGGAGGATCAACGGCTCCGGCATATATCCATAGGCCTCGGCTGCTGCCATAACGGGTTGCACCTTATCTTGTGCATCGCCATCCAGAACCATGAGGCAATCTGCCAGGCAACCAAACTTTCCTAAAGCACGGACATGGCCTGCAAACTCGCTGCTACCGGTATCCCGGCCAACCAGGAGGGCGTCAGGAGCAAGAGGGGGATCCAGCGTCGGGTTGATGGCGTCTAATACCCCCAGCACAATTGCTTCCGATATTTTGTCTTCGCAGAGAATTGAGAGTCGATCATGAGATTGTCCGTAAAGAGCTTTTTGCAGAATGTCCTTATAGGGAGTTGTTATCATTTGGACATGATCTGTATCAGCGTTGCGATCAAGAAAGATACGACCTTCAGGAGGTACACTATCGAGCACTATCGTGCTGTGAGAAGCAGCAACAATAATCTGCAAGTCTTGACGAAGTGCAATGCGTTGTAGTCCCAACATGATTTGCTGCTGAGTGTAGGGATGGAGACCAGCCTCAATTTCATCAATGAGGACAAGAGCGCCTTGCAGCTTGGATAATTCCTTCGAGAAGCGAAGTACAGCTCGCTCACCTGTAGACATGTGGAATTCTGAATAGCCCGTCGATTGTTGATTATCAAGTTGAGCAAATAAAAGATCACATTTCTGTGTCTTGATTAAAGCAAGATTCCGATAGCGCTGTGGCAAGATTCTCTTGGCAAACATCAGAGATTTTACAGGGAGGTTTTGCGTTAGAAATTCCTTGCGTGCCAATTGCAGGAAGCTACGCACCTCAGCAGGGTTCGTAAAATTTGCCAGGGTGCGTATGTATAGTTTTCTTTCTGGTTGCTTTCCCCCTGGGCGACCCATATAGCTGCGATTCCAGGATTTACCACGTCTCCATACCATAGTATAAGATGATCCTTTGTGTTGATAATCAAATTCCAATTCAGTTTTGACAGGAACGTCGCTGATCTTCTGCTCTTGTTTGTTAATAAAATTAGGAAATATCGTGCTCGGTGTCATCTCGCGATTGGCGGCTGGGATCCTGATACGCGCAGGCACAGGCAAACAGGACGGTAGACTTGCCGCAACCATTGGGACCAGCGAGCATACAGACAGGGTAGCGAAAGCGAACTTTTAGATCCTGAATACCGCGCAAGTTCCTGATGCGAACAGCTTGGAGAGCTTCAGGTCCAGGAGCTTTTGCTCGCAAAGCATCCCAGACGCCAAGCAATTGCTGGTCAATCAGCGCCAAGGCAACGCTCCGGACGGTCTTGTGTGGTCACAATGCATCAGAGAAGGCCCTGGTGTTGCCTCCTTGAAGAGGGTCTGGATGGAGCCTGCCCATGAGCCGGCCAATGGATGGGCGCCGTGACGGCGCCCGGCAGCGCCTCCCAAGAGGAGTTGGAGCACCTGGCCTGCGGCGGTGGGATTGCCTGGCGCTGGCTGAAAGTCCTTCCTCCATCACCGCGCCAGGGCAGGGCCATCGCTGTGGAGCATGGGCTGGAAGCTGGAACAGGGCCATACGGGGAAAGTACTGGCATTTTCGCCAATACCGGCCGCTTGGCCGCTGGAACCCAAGGCGGGCCTGCCGTCAGGCACAATGGCTCCACCCCAACAGGCATCCCGCCCCCCATGGGCCTCTGCGCTCCGGTCCACGCTTGCCCCCAGCCCAGCCCATGACGGCCACCAGCGACAAATTGGTAAAGGCGGTGGCGGCCTACTGCGCCGAACTCCACCGCATCC
>JXQG01000088.1 GCA_001007665.1 Candidatus Synechococcus spongiarum SP3
AGCACTCTGTTGACTTGCTCTTCTCCCTGCTCTTCTAAGGCCAATGGCCAAGGGAAGGATACGTCAGCGGTGGGGAGTTTCAGGATGGCTCAGGCAGCACCAGCGAATGGCGCACCAAGACTCTGGGACGTTATCAACGTTGAACCAAGCGCGTTGAGGCGTTGATCTCGGCGGTGTATGTCTCGGGGAGTATGACGATTAATCGCATGAGCGCTGGTCAGGGGGCCTATGGGTAACCGTTAGTCTCCCCTAGCAGAAGTCCTCATAGATAAGGCAGCAGGAAAATCGCACCGCCAGGTCCTGGCGCTGCTGGAGGTGGCAGAGATGTTTGCCAACAAGGAGGAGCCCGTGCATAGGTTGATGAAGTTATGCTGGCCTCAAAGGTTATAGAGCCAGACGCAATGTTGCCGGGAGTGCCTCACCAAGCCGATGTTTATCCTGCGGGTAGGGAGTGTCACGTAAGGGACGCACCTCAAATATCGATAACGTGCCGGCGGCATCTACCTCTACACAAACAACATCAAGGGCATCAGTTCCATACAACTGCACCAAGAGCTTGGCGTCTCGCAGGAGAAGGGAAGTGGAGGTGGCCCGGTTGGCAAGACGGCCGCAGGGGTCGCCAACAAAGTTGCCGCCATGCCTGTGGGCAGCACTGGTGCAGAAGCGCTTCAAGGCATAGCGCGAGAGCGCTTGAAGCCAAGTGTAACTCTTTCCATGGACAAGGCCAAAGCCTATCAGGGGGATGCGGGGGGTTGAGCATGAGGCAGTGAACCACAGGGTCCGAGAATATATGAGGAAGCAGGCGCATAGGAACGGACTGAAGAGCTTTTGGAGCATATTGAAGCGCGGCTCTTACGGCATATACCACAAGGTGTCTGTCCAGCATCCGGGCAAGTACGTCGCAGAACTTATCCATTGTCACAATATCCGTGAGCAGGACACCACGGAGCAGGTGGGCAATGGAATGCACTGGACGATCGGGAAACGCCTTAGGTACCGTGATTTGATTGCTGGCAGTGAGCAAGTTATCAGTGCAGTCATGTGATAGCCGAGCAAGGCTGAGAAGGAAGAAGAAGTTCATATGTCTGGATGGACACTAGACCAGGTGCGCAAAACGTTCATGCGCCCCTTCCATCACCACCAGCTTTGGAGACAGTAATGCCCTCCAAAATCTTACCCGCACGGCGCCTCCGGCGGAAAGAGTCGCAGATCAAATTGCTCGTCAGCTTGACATTATTACACATGCCGATTTGCTGATTGTTTCAATAGACAAGGGCATGGATGGGAGATCGGTAGCGGCTGTGCTCCAGGCCCATGCTGGGCTTGAGCTCCTCAAAGAGAGATGCAAAATGAATTGTTTATGGAACAGGACTTTGTTCAACATGGGCACCAGATGATTTTTCATCTTGCGGCAAATGTCGGTGATCAAGTGAAGGCTCTCGTTGCCAGAGACGTTCATGGAGCGACTGGGAAAGATAGCCTTGATCAGCAAAGATTTTCCCTTGCAGAGCAGCGGTCAAGGCCTCAAGCAGTTGCGGTACTCTTGTCTGAGGTCATAGTGCCAGAAATGCTTGAAATCCTTTGGAAAGCTACAACAAAAGCCACCAGCAGGAATACCCTCTTCCCAGAAGGCTTCTCTCAAAACTGAACCTGGGCAGAAGGCGACTGTCCCCTTACTCCTTTATCCAGAATTGGAGTTACATAGACTCAGCGATCATCTCCTGGTGTGGCAATCCGCATGATATCGTTGATGCAGAATCCTAACGGCCAACCTGCGCTCAGGTCTGGATGGACGTCAGGCGAGCTGCCCAAAGCGTTCATGCGCTTCCCTGATCAACACTTATGTAATTAATCGTCATCATTCTCTTTCATTTTGATAACTCCTCGACAATTGCTGCAACGCACTCTGGTAATGAGAGCTTGCCAGAATCCAGCACCAGTCTTGGCTCTATCCATGGATCGTAGCGCCGCAGCCCAATCTTTTTCCAGGAAGGCAAAATAAGACCGTCAATATCGCTCACACGAGTCTCAACCCTTCTCCTATGCTCTTGCTTGTCCCTGCAAATAATTTCCACATTCAGAAGCACGGCATGGGTTGCCTGGGCAGCTTCTGCCCACCATTGCCTTGTGGTGTCGATAGGATTGACTGTGTCTGCGATCACGTCTAAACCGAGTGTCAGATTGTCTTTTGCAACGGCAACAGCAACGAGGTAACCGGCATCCTCGGCAGGATGGATCTTCAAAGTGCTGTTTTTCATTGCCACTTCAATTGAATCGATCCGCACGTGAACTGCATTGATCTGTTTTGATAGCTCACGTGCGATTGATGTTTTCCCAACGCCAGGAAGACCCGACAAGCAGATTAGAGTCGCCATCGAATGAAGAAGACTGAAGATGGTCTCAGTTTGCTGGCCACCGCCATCTCCACCGATACTCCTCAGCAATCCGTAGCACGCCAGTAGCGTCCGGGGTGCTACGGTCCTCGCGGCTTGGTTAGGTTACACTCGTCTCCTTGTAGACAGACTCAAGGCGCCCTTCCTTGTCGTTCGTTGATCATGACCACCAGCCTTGTGGTGAATGCCGGCAGCACCAGCCATAAGCTGGCGTTGCTGGCGTTGACGGGCCAAGAGCGGCTGCCGTGCCTCTGGCAGGCCCGGATTGACTGGGGCGGCGCCCAGGTCGGTGGTCTGCTGCGCTGGTGCTGGGGGGAAGATCCCTGGCAGCAGGACACCCTCAGTCTGGACCACGGGCGGCGGGACGCCCTGGCCGGTTGGCTGACCAGAATGCTGCCAACCCTGACGGAACGCTTCCCCGTCACTGCCGTCGGCCATCGCATTGTCCACGGGGGTGAGCGGTTTCAGCAGAGCCAGTGGATTGACCAGGGGCAACTGGCGGCACTGCAGGCCCTCGTTCCCCTGGCTCCTCTTCACAACAAGCCCGCCCTGGACACCATCGAACTCCTGCTCAGCCTCTGCCCGGACATCCCCCAGGCAGGGGTATTCGACACGGCGTTCCACCACACCATTCCCGAAGCGGCCGTCACCTACGGCCTGCCCATGGCATGGCGGCGCCAGGGCATTCGCCGCTACGGCTTTCACGGCATCAGCCACAACCACATGGCCTGCACCCTGGCGGCCGCCACCGCCCGCCAGGATCTGCGGCTGGTGAGCCTGCACCTGGGTGGGGGCTGCTCCGCCTGCGCCGTTCGCGGCCTGCGGTGTCAGGACACCTCCATGGGCT
Organism: Candidatus Synechococcus spongiarum SP3; assembly: GCA_001007665.1. GTDB lineage: Bacteria > Cyanobacteriota > Cyanobacteriia > PCC-6307 > Cyanobiaceae > Synechococcus_B > Synechococcus_B spongiarum_B. The sequence continues at coordinate 3,241 of JXQG01000088.1, forward strand.
TCACGCCGCTGGAGGGGCTGATCATGGGCTCCCGCTGCGGCAGCGTGGATCCCGCCATCCTGCTGCACCAGTTGCGCCACGGCTGGGATCTGGATCGTCTGGAGGCGGTGTTGCAGCACCAGAGCGGTCTGGCGGGCCTGAGCGGCATCTCGGAGGATATGCGCCAGGTGCGCCAGGCGGCAGCGCAAGGTCATGCCCAGGCCCGGCTGGCGCTGGACGTGTTTTTCACGGCGTTGATCCGGGCCGTGGGCAGTGCGGTGGCGGTGTTGCAAGGGGTGGACGTGGTGGCCCTCAGCGGCGGCAGCGGCGAACATGACCGGGCCCTGCAACAGGACCTGCTGGCCCATCTGCACTGGCTGGGGGTGCGCCCGGCCAATCCGCCCCCCAGGCCCGGCGGCGCCTGTTGGCGGCTGAGTGGCACCGGCCCGGTGGAAGTGTGGGTGGTGCCGGCCGACGAGGAAGGGGCCATTGCCCGGGAGGTGGCCGGGCTGCTGGAGCACCAGCCCCCGGCCGCCACCCAATAATCTGGACACCAGCTCCCAGGACAACCAGACCGGCTGACGTGGTGCTGTTGCCAACACCGTGGGCACGCTCCAAGATGACAACAGCTTCCCCTGGCCCTCCATGGCTGCAACGGTGACAGACGCGGCGTTGCTTCAGCCCCGTCCCCTCAGTGCAAGCGAGTTGCAACAACTGGATGCCTACTGGCGGGCTGCCAACTATCTGGCCGTGGGCATGATTTACCTGTAAGACAACCCCCTGCTGCGGGAGGACCTCCGGCCCGAACACATCAAGAACCGCCTCCTGGGCCACTGGGGCTCCAGCCCGGGCCAATCCTTTATCTGGACCCATGCCAACCGGCTGATTCGCACCTGCAATCTGGATTGTCTTTATCTGTCCGGTCCTGACCACGGAGCGCCGGGGGTGTTGGGTCCCTGTTATCTGGACGACAGCTATAGCGAAGTGTTTCCCCATGTTTCCCGGGACGAGGAAGAGCTTTGCAGCCTGCTGCGGGGCTATGGCTGAACTCCCTGTCTGGTGGAGGGCGCCGATCCTGCAGCCATGCACCAGACCATGGCCCGGGTGATGGAAACGGCGGTGCTGGAGATCCGCAGCTTGCAGCGGCAGGCGCGGGACGCGGGAGAACCGTTCCGTCCCCACTGGCCCATGATTGTGCTGCGCTCCCCCAAGGGGTGGACAGGCCCCAAGGAGATGGACGGCCACCGGCTGGAGGGCTTCTGGTGTTCCCACCAGGTACCCCTGGCCCAGGTAAAAACAACCCGGCCCAACGGGCGGCGCTGGAGCAGTGGTTACGGAGTTATCGCCCCTGGGAACTGTTTGATGCCCAGGGGGCGCCAGTGGAGGTGGTGCGCAGCCATGCCCCATCGGGATCGCAGCGGATGGGCTCCAATCCCCGGGCCAACGGTGGCCTGTTGCGTCAGACGCTACGGCTGCCGCCGCTGGAGCCCTTTGCGGTGGCGGTGGAGCGTCCTGGCGCCGTCCAGGCCGCAAACACGGCCCCTTTGGGAGCATGGATTGGCGCCATCATGAAACGCAATCCTCACAACTACCGCCTCTTTGGTCCTGATGAAACCGCGTCCAATCGCCTGCAGGCAGTGTATGAAGTGAGCAAAAAGTGCTGGATAGCAGATGTCTTCCCCGAAGATGAAGGTGGCTCCGAACTCTCCCCTGACGGCCGGGTGATTGAGATGCTCTCCGAGCACACATTGGTGGGGATGATGGAAGGATATTTGCTGACGGGACGTTATGGCCTGTTCCACACCTATGAAGCCTTTGCCCATATTATCTCCTCCATGTTCAATCAACATGCCAAGTGGCTGGAGGTGTGCAAATTTCACGTGCCCTGGCGGGCTTCCATTGGCTCGTGGAACTGCCTGATCTCCTCCACGGTGTGGCGTCAGGATCACAACGGCTTTACCCACCAGGACCCCGGCATGATCGATATTGCCGGCAACAAAAACGGGGAGGTGGTGAGGGTGTATCTTCCCCCCGACGCCAATTGCCTGCTGGCCGTAGCCGAGCTGGCTTTTGCGGAAACCGACGTGGCCAACATCATCGTCTCCGACAAGCAACAACACCTGCAGTACCTGACCCTGGAGGAAGCCCGTCGCCATGTGGCCAAGGGGGCCGGTTTGTGGGACTGGGCCTGTACGGATCAACAGGAGGGCAGCCTTGCAGCCCCTGAAGTAGTGTTGGCCTCCGCTGGAGATATTCCCACCAAGGAATGCCTGGCCGCTATTGCGATTTTGCGTCAACATCTTCCTCAACTGAACATTCGTTACGTAAACGTGGTAAAGCTTTTCTGTCTTTGCGAGGAGCATCCCCATGGCCTCAGTGACATCATCATAATCTTCATGTGCGTGGCTATAAGGAACAAGGCAACATCAACACTCCTTTGGAGTTGGCCATGAACAATCAGGTGGATCGCTTTAGTCTGGTGATTGACGTGATTAATCGTGTGCCCAGCCTTGGCTATCGCGCTGCCCATCTCAAGGAGCAAATGAAAGAAGAAATGTTGCGCAACCGTTCCTATGCCTACACCCACGGCACCGACGCGGAAGCCGTCAGCCAGTGGACCTGGCCCCAGGAGATCCAAGGCACACCTTGAACCGCCCTGTCTCTGGTTCAATCGTTGATGTGTTCGCGGGCAAAATCCATGGTGGCCCGTTGCTGGGCCGTCAGCACGGGATAGGACAAGTTCATTGCTTCCAGGGCTTCAATAATGACCTTCATCACCACCAGACGACCAAATCGTTTCCGATTCATGGGAATACAATACCATGGTGCATGGATGCTTGATGTTTTACTCAACATCTTCTCAAATGCTTTTTGATATGCATCCCAGGAATTACGTTCCTTCAAATCTGAAGAAGAAAACTTCCAGTTTTTGGATGGTTGATTTAATCGTCTCAGAAATCGTCTCCGTTGCTCTGCTTTGGAAATGTTCAAGAAGAATTTTACGACCAGAATGCCATTGTTTGTCAAGTGTCGCTCAAAGGCATTGATGTCCTCATAGCGCAATTTCCATAGATCATCACCCAGGAGTTGTGGAGGAAGGCGTTGTTGGTCAATCAGGTTACGCACTTTCACCACCAACACCTCTTCATAGTAGGAACGGTTGAAAATACCAATGAAACCACGGGCAGGAACCCGTGAGGAGTAGCGCCATAACCAGTTATGACTCAATTCCTCCGCAGAAGGTTGCTTGAAGCTGTACACCTTGACGCCCTGGGGATTCACGCCACTCATGACGTGCTTGATGGTGCTGTCTTTCCCCGCTGCATCCGTGGCCTGAAACAGAATCAGCAACCCGTGGCGGCCATCTGCATAGAGGACGTTCTGAAGCTCGGCCAAACGCTCCACCCCTTCACGGGTCAACTGCCCGGCCTGCGACTTGCTGGGCCCATTGTCCTTTGGATCCGGATCCTGGTCCGACAAGTCGAATCGGCCATGGGTCGGCACACGATAAGCGCCCGTGTCGATCCAGTCCATCGCTGTGGGTCCAAGCCATGATTACGCCAACCTACAACACAACTCCACGCTCCCCAACGCACGGCCTACAACATGTTACGCAAGGATGGATGCGAGGCAGGGCCGCTTGCGTCTCCCATGCTTGTGCGGGGAGTCGTCACATGTTAGCATATGATGAAACTACACCAGTAGAAGCCCCCCATGAGCAAGGCGGTAGGAAAAGCGCCCCCTGATGCTGCTGGAGGTGGCAATGTGGGAGGCCAGCAGCCAGGCCAGATCTTTGGGTTCCACCCACCAATGTGGCGCGGTGGGGACAAGGCCTGTGGTGTGGTCAGCAGGGCGCGCCAGAAGGCTTCCTCGGCGCTCTCCGCCAGTTGGAAGGTTTCCAGCTTGGCGGGGGGCGGCCCGCCCCTGTGAGAGAAGCTGAATAACAGCCTGTTGTATCAGTGGCTTGTGGGTCTTGGCGCAGACGATCCCGTCGAACACAACTCCATCTTCATTCAAAACCGAGAGCGGCTCCTGTTCCCCCTTCGCGGACCCTTGCCAAGCCGGCAGGGCCCTTGGCAAGGCAGAAGAAGAAGGGTGCCAGGCGAGATTTCCACAGAAAGCGCTTCAGCAAGCTGACCCGTCGCAACACCTGCGATCCTGATGCTTGGCGCGTCGTAGCAAGGCCGAGGGCGCGTTACTCACCTGCCGGGTCATGTGCCCATGGACAGCCGCCACCGCTTGCTGGTGGATCGCCGGTTGATACTGGCTGACGGCTGTGGCCAACGGG
>JXQG01000014.1 GCA_001007665.1 Candidatus Synechococcus spongiarum SP3
CGCTATCTGGAACCTTGTGGCAGCCCTTCTTGCATCACGCTAAATCCTTTTTGTCCACAGGACCTGGTCAAAGTGAGCAACTGCAAAGAGGAGAGGCCAGCGAAGATATTGGCAGGAAAGCTGCTCAGGGAATTATTATCTAAGGTCCAGACTGAGGGTGTCCTGCTGCCAGGGATCTTCCCCCCAGCGCCAGCGCAGCAGCCCCCCGACCTGGGCGCCGCCCCAGTCAATCCGGGCCTGCCAGAGACACGGCAGCCGCTCCTGTCCCGTCAACTCCAGCAACGCCAGCTTATGGCTGGTGCTGCCGGCATTCACCACAAGACTGGTGGGCATTGGTCGGAAGACAAGGCTGCCTAAAGCCTGCCACTGAGCCAGGCTTGAAATCTATCGTCCAAAGCATCTCGGTGCTCGGACCACCACCCGTGATAAAAAGAGCAAACTGGTCTTCAGGCTGGCCATCCGTCAGCAGCCTTGGCGTCTCGGCGCCGGCAGACCACCAAACGACATCCTCCTTGATGGTGTCCAGCTTGGCCAAGGGGCGGGCTTGTCCCGCTTCCGTTTCCAGCACGGCATAAATCTCGTCCCTGGGCACCCCGTCACAGAGCAAAGCCCACTCCATGTTGTTGATGGGTCGCTTCTCCAAACTGCGCTTGCCCGGATAGGTTGCCGTATCGAATATGGCGCAAACATCGGTTGGCGGCTGGCATCCGATGCCGTCGCATCGACAAGATCCCAGGTGACGGCTCCTCCTCTCCCACGCAGCGGAGGGCTTACGGGATCGGGGCTTCTCCGGTTCCCTCTCCTGGCGGCAGAAGCCAGACTCGGATCTGGGGGCCGCCCTGTCGCTGACCCAGGCTGTGGGTGGGTCCTCCTCCGGCGGCGCAGACGCCCTGCTCTCCCGCGTCACCCTGGCGGAAAGGGCCGCTAACGACGACGGCACACCAACGGACCGCCTGAAGGGCCAACGCCTGGACCTCCAACTCGGCTACGGCTTCCTCACCTTCGGCGACCGCTTCACCCTCACCCCGGAGGTGGGGTTGGGCCTCGACGACAGCGGACGCGACTACCCATCGGCTGGAGCTTGGTCCGACCGGATGATGGGGAATCCTTCTCCTTCTCCTTCGACATGACCCGCCGGGGCCCAACAACAACGCTGGCTCCATGCCAGAGCACGGGATCCAACTTGAGTTGAACACACGGTTCTGAACACAGCAACCCTGCCCAAGAATGATCACCGCTCCGTTGAGCAGTGTTCAGAGAACGGCAATATCAGAGGTGTCTTATGTCCAAATATCCTGTTGATTCTCCCAATATTCCCTGACATTCTCGAATCGGTGGATTCTTTCTGTAATCTTGCCAATCTCTCGCGGATAGAAGTCCATCATGACATCACAAAAACTGTAACATCCACTCTTTTCTTGAATTTCGCTCTATCATGCGAATGCTGTTCGAGTTGGCAATCTGAATCTGTCCCCAGCCAAGGGCGCCTACAGTCAAACACTTCCAATCAAGAAACTCAATTGGCGTGAACAAGACATCTGAAACTTCAAGATCAGTTCCTTCAATCGAATACTTGATCATGACGAGAGAGAAAACGTTGGCATCTGATTCATAAAATCTTGCCAGCCGCTCGACAGATATAAGATTGGGCATGTTGAAGCTGGTACCCTCTCTATGGGTGTTTACGTCTATCACAGAGTAGATTCCCTGCACATCGGTGAATGCCATATCAGCCATGGCACGTCGTGCAAACTCGCACGAATACTCGCTACACCAATCTCCAAGGAAGCTCTCGAACCTGTCGGCCACCAAAGACTCCAATGCATCTCCGACGGCTCTTGGGCTACGGGATGTTTGTGGCGAAAGGAAACCATCCCGGGAGTTGATGTACTCCTTGATTCTGGTTGCCACTTTCTTATGATGCCCTTGGTAGTAGAAAATCGACTTCATTCGAAAATCGCTCCTTGGGAAGAGTTGTTCTGTCTTTTTGCTTGGGATACTCTTTGTTGCTGAGGGAAGAGTTTCGTTCCCAGAATACGCCATCTTTATATCCTTGGATGGCTGAATCCCATCGTACAGCAGAAAGTCGTTTTCTTGTCCAGCAAAGGTATTCCATATTGATGTCAATACCACACCAACGTCTGCACAGTTTTTCCGCAACCACTGCAGACGTGCCACTCCCCAAGAACGGGTCAAAGACAAAGTCGCCTTCTTTAGAACTCGCAAGAATCAGTTTTGCAAATAACTTTTCTGGCTTTTGTGCAGGATGAGGAGTGTTTTCAGGCATTGACCAGAATGGTACCGTCAAATCTGTCCAAATGTTGGATGGATGTGTTAAACGAAAATTCCCATCGCTCTCGTGCTTCCAATCTTTCGGGTTTCCGTTCAGGCGATAAGGTGCCAATACTTTGCGCTTCAGCTTTACAGCATCTACATCGAAATAGTAATTCTCGTAATTAGTACAAAACCAAATGTCTTCCGTATTGTTCTTCCAATTTCGTCTTGCACCTCTCCCCTTTTCCCGTTCCCAAGTGATTCTGTTTTGCACTAAAAATCGTTTTTCCAAAACTGGCAGTACTAATGCTGATGTCCTCCAATCGGAACATACATAGAGCGTGGCTGTAGGCTTCATCATTGGAATCAGTAATTCTATCACTCTCTCAAACCAAGATGCGTAGCACTCTTTATTCAGTTTCCTGAAGTAATTTCCATTGTAGTTTTTTGTTAGATTATATGGTGAATCGAGGATGAGCAGGTCAATGAATTGAGTGGGAAGGCGAGCCGCTATTTCGAAGAAGTCACCTCCGACAAGCTGGCAGTCTATGTCCTGACGGTCAACTGCTGTTTCAACACGCAAAATGGACTTGGAAAGCGCAAGAAGCTCTTCTGGAGCACATGTCAGCGTTCGATTCCGTGGAGCGACCGACCGATCACAGGCAACTTGTCGCCCGTCAGGTCGTTCGCCTTGAAGTCCGTCCTGTACCGTCGCCCCCTGCACGGATGGGAGCCCTTGACACGCCGACGGCTGAAGGCGGAAGGATGGACCAGCATTGGTCATGCATGATTCAGTATGAATGTTATAGACTCATGCCCCCCGTCCCCCTGGCTGCCCTGAATCCCGCAGATGGCGCCCCAGGCCTGGCATTGGCCTGCTAGCGCGCCCTCGTGCTGGGTGTCGTCCAGGGTCTCACCGAGTTTCCCCCATCAGCAGCACGGCCCACCTCAAGGCGGTGCCGGTGTTGCTGGGCTGGGGGGATCCTGGCGTGGCGGTCACCGCTGTGTTGCAACTGGGCAGCATCGTGGCCGTGATCGCCTATTTCCGGAAGGATTTGCGCCAACTGGGCCTGGGGCTGTTGCGGGGCCTGCGGCAAGGGAATCTGAATGCCCCGGAGACGCGGCTGGGGCTGGCCGTTGCGGTGGGCACCGTGCCCATTCTTGCGGCCGGCCTCACCATTCGGCTGTTCTTCTACGAGGCCTACGGGGCATCGGTGCTGCGCAGCTTGGCGGGGATCGGGGTGGTGTCCATGGTGATGGCGGCGCTGCTGGCCTTGGCGGAGCGGGTGGGTCGGCGGCGCCATGGCCTTTGGCAGGTGAGCGTCACCGCGGAGTGGCTGTTGGGGTTGGCGCAGATGCTGGCCCTGGTGCCGGGGGTGTCCCGCTCGGGCAGCACCCTCACGGCAGCGCTGCTGATGGGCTGGCTTGTTCGCGGGCTTGGGGGACATCCTTAGCCTGGCTGTGGACTTTTCCTGCGTTGCAGGGCGCCCTCAGGTGAGGTTGAATTCCGCCAGGGCATGAACAAGGTTGTGGTGATCATGGCCGGGGCGCACCAGCTTGCACAGGGCAAAGCGCTCCAGTTCACTGAGCCGCTGCCATTGGGCTTGGCGCATGGTTTGTCCTGCGGCGTGAAGAGCAGCGGTCATCCCGGCAGGGGGCTGCTCCTGCCGCCAGGGGGGAACCTGGGGAATGGGCAGCTCCCCGACGGGACCATCCCCCATGACCGCAGTTCGTTGTTTGAGATGCACGGCGAAATCCCGGAGATCCTGGGGCCCATCCGGCCAGTCCACCAACTGTTGCCGCTCCCCCTGATCCAGGGCCAGCCAGTGGCGCAGTTTGAGCTTGATGCCGCTCAGGTCCAGCTTGCGGCGCACACAGAGGGGGATGCAGCGCCAACTGCCCATGAAGTCTGCTTCAAAGGCAAAGCAGCGGCTCGCCTCACTTATCGGCATGTTGCATGTTGGCGTTGCGTTTTCATGCTCTGCAGCACTTGACGGAGGCGATCCCGCTTCCGGCGCACCTGGCCACTGGCCAGCAGCTCATCCGCCTCCGCCAGGCAATCGGGCAAGCAGCGCTCACGGTTCAGGAACCACAGGTAGGAGCCGCTGTTCCAGAGCACAGCCCGGCGCAGGGGGCCGTGGCCCTGCAAGGCAGCTTCCGCCATCCGGGACCAGGCCTCCTCATCGCTCCACACCAGATCCTGCCCAAAATAACCGTGGTCGCGGGGATGGAAGATCTGTCGCTCCGTCTGCCCGTTGCGCACATGGGCAAGGATGCCGACGCGACTGGTGGGGATATCCGTGCTGCCCTCCAACCCCTTCACCGTGACAACGTTGCGCTCTCCATATTCCGCCAGGGCCGCCCAGGCTCGGCTCTCCGTTGGGGGATGGACAAATCCGGACACCAGCAGATGGGCCCCCTTGTGGGGAGACCAGAGCAACTCCAGACTTGCCACCGGGGGGCGCTTGCCCAGTTCGTCGCGAATCTCCACCAGCGCCTCGGCTGCCGGGAAGTGCAGGGGCTGATGGGTCAGGGCCAGGGTCTCCTGGTCAAGACAGTCCTGCACAGCGGCAATGGTGAGCCCGGAAAAGTCAATGCCCACGTATTGAAACAACTCCATGGGGGTGATGCCGTATTTGATGGGCATGCGCCGCCCCCCATGGAGAATGACGGGATGTCCCGCTGTTGCCAATACCAGGGCGGTTAGGGGAAAAACCGGCGCGGTCCTGGTGCGACCGTCGTAGGGCATCCCGAAGGAAACGGGCAGGTGCGGGCCCTGGCTGTGAAGGGATGGGCCATGGGCATCGTAGTGGTCCAACATGCCCGCCAACTCCTGGGGTTCCGGGCGGCGGATGCGATGGGCAATGAGAAAAGCCCCCACCTGCGCGGGGGTGGCGTCGCCGCTGAGCATCAACGCCATGGCTTCCGCAGCCTCCTCCCGGGAAAGACCGAGGCTGGTGTGTTCGCCGCTGCCAATTTTGCGCAGTAGCTCACGGAAGCGTTGCCGGCTGCTCCGATTCACCATGACGAGCCTCCCGAGATCATCTCAGCAACTGCCGCTGGTGACAATGCAGGAATGATCCATGTGTTGTTCCGGCCTCGTCGTCCTGGCAACTGCTCCATGCAGCCGTAATTTTTGGGTCTCCCCATCCTGCTGAGGGGGCGCGACCCTTCGAGTATCTATTGCGACAGTTTTTGCCGAGTCCCTGGATTGGCGTCGGTGAAACCATCCACGGGGATGCGCCAACGCGGGCCACGGTCCTTATGGTTAAGCAACCTCCGTGTCCTGGACTGCTGTTGCCATGAATGCCTCCCATCAGGTCACCAGTCCGGAGCTTGCCCAGACTGTTGCCAGTGTGGCCACGGCCTTCCGCCAACGGTTTCCCGACGGACAAGCCGATCTTTGCCCCTGGCGGGACGATTGGCGCACCCGCCGTTGGGAGCAGCCCAACTCCATCGACCTGGGCTTTCACTTCCCCGGCTGGAGTCCTCGCCTGGCCTGCCGTAGTGTATTGGTGCAGTTGCAGTTCAAGACGCCGCCAGGGCAGCAGGGGCAACTGTTGGGCCTGGTGCTGCGGGGCATCAGCTTTCGGGGGGAGCAGTGGCGGCTTGCCACCCTGGGGCCATGGCAGCCGGAGGGCAAAGACACGCCTACAGAGGACGTGAGCCAGGCGCTGCAGCACTTTTGCCGTGATGTTTTCAAGCTGTTCGGTGCTGTCGCCAGCTAAGAATCCAGTTGAGAACAAGACAACTGGGCACCAGTGCCGCGCTTCACAGTTGCGGGGCTGGCGCCTTTACTCCAAGGGTGGTGTGTGGCGGTACACCAGGCTGCCGTCCAGCAGAGTGGGCTCACGCTGGGCGCCCAGTGCCTCCATCAAGCCAATGCAACGGGTGTTGTCTGGAGAGACGTAGCTCACCAGGCGGGGAAACTCCAGCGCTCTGAAGGCGTAATCCCGTGCCGCCTGGGCGGCCTCCAAGGCAAGGCCCTGGCCTTCGGCGGCCTGGATGAGGGTGATTCCCAACTCCGGGTCTTGATCACCCGGCTCAAACCCAAGCAGAACCACCCCCAACGGGTCGCCATCCGCCTTCTGCGCCATGACCCACGCACCATGGCCACGCCAGAGCCAGGTGCTGCATATGCGTGCGAAATCATCCCAGGCCTCCTCCCGTGTCATGGGGCCGTTCATGAACTGCGCCCGCTGGGAGCAGGCGATCTGGGCATAGATCTGGAAATCCGTGATGTGGGGAGCCCGCAGCCACAGGCGTGCTGTCTCCAAAATCGGGATCTGGGCGGTGATGCGCCGGGCCAGTGCCGCTGCCGGTCCCACGGGGGGACATTCATGGGGGCCGGGTCTCTCGGACGTGTTCACAGCTAGAGACCTCACAGACCCGTGATGCAATAGCCCCCGTCCACGTAAAGAACCTGTCCGCTGATGCCGGAGGCCAGGGGGCTGGCCAGGAACGCGGCGGTGTTGCCCACTTCCTGTTGGGTCACGGTGCGGCGCAGGGGGGCCTTGGCCTCCACGTGATGGATCATGTCCAGAATGCCTCCCACAGCAGAGCTGGCGAGGGTGCGGATGGGGCCGGCGCTGATGGCGTTCACCCGCACCTGCTGGGGCCCCAGCTCAGCCGCCAGGTAGCGCACGGACGCCTCCAGGGCCGCCTTGGCCAGTCCCATGACGTTGTAGTTGGGAACGGCCCGCTCGGCCCCCAGGTAGGTCAGGGTGATCACACTGGCCTCTGGCGAGAAGAGGGGTTTGGCCAGGCGGCAGAGGGACGTGAAGGAGTAGGTGCTGATCTCCAGGGCGCTGCGAAACCCCTGGGCCGTGGTGTCGCTGAAGTCCCCCACCAGATCCGCCTTGTTGGCAAAGGCAAGGCAGTGAACGAGAATATCCAGTTGGCCCCACTGGCTCTCCAGTCGCTGGAACACCGCCTGCATCTGGTCCGGATTCTGCACGTCCATGGGCAGAAAGAGGCCGGGATTGAGGGGCGCCGTGAGCTCCCGCACCTTGGCCTCAAACCGCCCCTTCTCGTCAGGGAGATAGGTGATGCCCAGCTCAGCCCCGGCAAGATGGAGTTGCTGGGCAATGCCCCAGGCGATGGAGCGGTTGTTGGCAATGCCGGTTACCAGGGCCTTCTTGCCGCTGAGATCAAGGAGCATGATTGCAAAGGAGCACGTGGTGTTATTGTCCCTTAGCGGATGCCCTCAGAGATGTCCTGGGCCGTGGGCTCCTTGACCGGACGCCCCCTTGGAGGTAGGTAGGATCAGTAAAGGTTGTCTTGGTGAACAGGCCTGATGTCCAGCAACGACAGGGGGAGAGACTCAAATTCAGGACATTCTCTATTTCTTGTGTTCATGTGGGGAGTGGTGGTGATACTCGATGTTGTTGTTGCCATCCTGCCATCGGCACGGAATCGTATAGGGAGTTCAGATCAGGATACATCTCCACAGGTTGAGGAAATTTTCCAGCCTTCTCTTAATGAGAAAGAAGTCAGCGGCGACGATACTATTGAGTGCTTGCACACAGCAACCACGTCGTCTTCACAAGGAACGTCACCACCAGCTCCATCACCCACGTCACCATCAATCTCCAAACTCTCCAGCGATGAGTTGAATCAGTTGCGTTATCATGCGCTCCGACTTATCAACAACGACAGGACAATTCATGGGCTTCCTCCTCTTGTGCTTGGCGCGAACCACGCTGCACAGCTCCACGCTGAAGATATGCTGGTCAACGATTATTTTGGGCACTGGTGGGCGGACGGCCGCAAGCCCTATATGGTGTATACGCAGACCGGTGGCACAAGCTATGCCTCCGAGAATGTGGCGACCAGCGGGTGGATGTATGATGAATGGGCAGCCAACGGCTGCAATACTTCGTATGTGCGCTGCGAAGTCCCTACACCAAAGGAGGTGATCACCGACCATCAATGGGGCATGATGTATGACGATGCCCATGCGGACTGGGGCCACCGTGACAACATTCTGGGCAAGACTCATCGTGCTGTGAACATTGGCATTGGGTTCAACGGCTTGCGCATGACATTTGTTCAGCATTTTGAGGGTGGAGCCGTACAGGCCAATGAGCCGCCAGTCCTGAACCAGAATGGCGAGCTGTGTCTTTCCCTCGGCAAACGGGAGACGGGAATTGCCGTTGGGGGAATCAGCATTGTCTATGATCCGCCACCCACACCCAAGACACCGGCACAAATTGGCGCACTCAACAGGTACTGCATGGGTGGAGGATTTACAGACCATTGCTCCGAGTTCGACGTTGCCACGATCCGGGAGCCACCGCCGCCGGGCCTCTACTATTCAAACCTGAACGCAAACGAAGTGGTGGCCAGCAGATGGATAGATTCTCCCAGCAACTTTATTCTCAGAGCCAAGACGGGTTCCCTGCTCAAAAAGCCTGGCGTGTACACTATAATTATCTGGCGCGACAATGGAGAAGAATGGTGGTCCGAGCAACTCATTGCGTTGTCCCTGTTTGTTGAGTAGTGTGAGACGACTGGCAAAAATAACGGATTCTCCACCGCAACCAGCTTGACCCATGGTCTTTCCGGCTGTGGGGCTCTGAGGCGCAGCATTTTCCACAGGGCATCAAGATGAAACTCCAGATTGCACTGTTCAGTGTGCAAGAAGAGACAATAGGAGCAAAGGGCCAGGGCTTGTGGACAATAAACCCTTATCAGATGGGTGTAGGGGTGTTTTAACCTTCAGGATGGAGGTTGTCATGGGCGAGCACCGTTTTACAATCACGGACCGGCTCTGGCAGCGCATTGCACCGCCGCTTTCCGGTAAGGCTACGGATCGTGGCGTTACCGCAAGAGACAACCGTCTGTTTCTCGAAGCTGTTTTCCAGAAGGTGGGCACCGGCGCCCACTGGCGAGATCTGCCTGATGGCTTCGGCAAGTGGAACCGCCAGTTCCGCTGCTGTCGACGCTGGGCAACCAGTGGTGTGGTTCAGCGATTGTTCCAGGCCCTGCGTGGCGACCCTGATCTGGAGGTTGTGCTCATCGACGGCGCCATTGTCCTGGTTCACCAGAAAGCTGCTGGGGCAAAAAGGGCGCCAATCGCCAGTGCATGGGCTGCTCCTGCGGCGAGCTGACAACGAAGATCGTGGCACGGGTGGACGCACTGGACAATCTGGTGCGCTTCCTCCTCTTACCCGGACAAACCCACGAGAGCAAAGTTGTAGCGCCACGGATCAGCAACCTGCCCTTTGGTGCGCTGCTGACTGACAAAGTGTTCCACAGCAATGGCTTGTTCAAAGAGTTGCCGGTGCGTGGCGCCACAGTGGTCATCCCCCCAAGGCGAACGCAAGAATCGGCGCTCCTGCGACAGGGAAGCCTGCAAGTGGCGCCGTCGGATCGAGAATTTCCTTGTCAGAATCAAGGAATACCAGGACATTGCCACCGGTTACGGCAAAACCGACAGCAGCGATGCCGCCCACTGGAACCCGTGGCAACCCTTCTCCCATCATGGTACATCCCTTTTGTCCACAGGCCCCAGGTGGCTGTTGAAAAAGTCCTCAGGAACGGTCGCTTCCCTCTCGTCGTGGAGAATAATTGTCAGGAACTACTGTCAACGGCGTCATTATTTACAGTCAAGCAACTGGTCAAACTCCATTCCCTGAACAGGGCTTAGGACAATGTTGAGCTGCTTTGCCCTGATAGACAGCAAGTCAACTCCTGAATTGATTCTCTCTTTCAGATGGCCCGGCCGACTTTTTCTTCAAGCTGCTAAAGGTCACAAAGCGCTACACCGTACCGCTCATGCTATGGGGAATCAAGGTGAGTGAGTGATTGGCATTCATTCACTCCATACCGCAGTTGGTGTCCATCACGGTGCAAGCCTGTGCCGATCCGCTGCCCAAACGAATGGGATTGTACAAGATGCTCTCCTATATCACACCGTTCCGCAACGCTCTGGCTGGCTGTCTTGTCCATGCGCAAATCTCGCCTGCATGACTCACCACGAGAGTACATCCGCTACAGCGCTCAGCCCCCTATAAAGAAGCGACACGCCAAGCCCATGGGCAGGCTGCGGAGGTTTCCAGCCATCTCTATGCGGGACCGACGTCATTGCCCCGGCGGCAAGGGGCCCCGGCGGCAAGGGCCGGGCCACTATAAAGGCCGCCGATACGCTCAGCACCACCGCCTGCACTCCAAGCGCCAGAGGACACACCTGGAGCGCCAGGGACAGGGCCCAGGACCCACCACCATGGAGCCCCCGCACGGCAGCTGATGGCGCACCGTGTTGCCGCCATTCGTGAATCAGCAGTCCGAAGACCGGATGGCCATGGAGCCGTCCAGATCCGTCGGAACCCGTCGGAATCAACCCGTTGTGCATTGTCTTGATTGCTGCCCCATCGCCCCCCTGCCGATGCTTATCCGTTGCCCATAGGGGGCATCAGGCCTGATGGGCAATGACCTCACCCCAGGCAAATGCGGCGAAGCCGCCCGGGTCAGCCCGCCATGCGTCCAGTGCTTCGCCCCAGGCGGCAAAGTCGTTCTCGGTGGCAAGGCCGTACTGGATGGTTGGATCCTTCATCTTGGGCGCAAAGAACCAGTTACGGATGAAGCCTTGGAGAAATATGCGATCCTCCTCCTTGCTAAACGGCTCAAATGAAGCCGTGGCGCGCACGGTACGGAAGCCGGCTTCCAGCAGGACGCTTTTCAAGGCCTTGCCCAGGTGGGGGTGGCCACCGTTGGTGGTCAGGAGTTTGGCGAAGGTGTCCGTTGTCTGCTTCAGGAGCCCTTGCGGGTCGGGCTCAAAGACGTAAGCTTCAAGCACCGATTCCCGTGCCGACAGGAGACCGTCTGGCTTCAGCACGCGCTTCACTTCCGCCAGTACCTGGTCAAGGTTCAGCACATGCATCAGAACCGCATGGCAATGGACCACGTCAAAGGTGTTGTCCGCAAAGGGCAGGTTGGTCGCGTCACTGACCTGGAAGCGGGCATTGCCATGCCCCCCGGCCTGGGCCGCAGCCTGGGCCATGGCGATCTGGGAGGCTTCGATGTCCACACCGTGCAGATCACCGGGCGCCACTGCTTTGGCCAGTCCCACGGAAATGGTGCCTGGGCCGCAACCGCAATCCAGCACTTTCATTCCTGGCCGCAGGTGGGGGAGCAGGTGAACGGCCACCGTCTCGGCGTTGCGGCGGGCCAGCAGGCCCAAGAACTCTTTGCTGTACCCCATGGCATAGGGGGAAGGGTGCGGCGAGGCTTGGTCCCGAAAGGTCATGGGTGGGTCGTGGACATGGGGTCGTCCCCCTTATTCTGGGGGACCGGAGCGGAATCGACAAGCCCCTGGCCCAGCGCCAGCACTTGGTGGGCCAATCTGTTGATGCGGCGACCCCTGGGATCCTCGGCCGTGCCCAGGATCCGCTGGCGCAGGCCCGCACTGGCGGGGGTGGTGTGCTGGCCGGGAAGCACCACAAGCTGGCTTTGATCCCCGCTTCTGGCCTTGAGCTGCGCATAGAGGTGCGGGCTCTGGTCAATGGTGTCGTCACGGAAGCGCACCAGCAGGTTGCGGGGCTGACGGTAGCGCTCAGCCGCCAGCTCCATGGTGCGCCGCGGCGGCGGGTTGAATTCCACCGTGAACCCCAGCGATGGCCCCAACCGGTTCACCAGAGGAATGGAGCGGCCCGCGGAGTAATTGTTGAAGGCCAGCATGGCGGCCCCGCCACAGCCCAGGCCTTGATCAGGGGCCAGCAGCAGCAGCTTGCAGCCCAGGCTATGCCCCACCCGCAGCAGGGGCAATCGCGCCAGGTCCGGCTCTCGCCGCAACACCCGCTCCAGGTCCAGAAACGCCTGATCCGCCTGCTGCTGGTGGTCCAGGCTGAGGCGGTAGGCCCAGGTGAGCACACCCCAACCCTGGGCTTCGAAGGCCCGCAACAGCCGCTGATAGCTCCATTGCGGCTGGACCGCCAGGCCGTTGCCGCCGATGAACTGGATGATGCCCACCGGCTGGGGCGGCAGCGCCATCCACACCCTGCCCAACTGGCGCCAATGGCGGGGAAGACCATTCAACGGGCCAGTTGCTCCAGATAGGCCCGGGCCTCCTGAACATGGGCCTTGGCATTGAGCAGGGCATTGAACACGAGGCGCACCACTCCCTCCGGATCCACCACGTAGGTGACCCGACCCGGCAGGAACATGGCGGAGGGCACCCCAAAGCGTTTGCGCACCCCGTTGCCCACGTCCGCCAGCAGGGGGAAGGTGAGGTTGTGCTTCGCGGCGAAGCGCCGGTGGCTCTCCAGGTCATCCCCGGAAATGCCCAGCACGGCGGCGCCCAGTGTTTGGAATTGGGCCAAATTGTCTCGAAAGTCACAGGCCTCCATCGTGCAGCCCGGCGTGTCGTCCTTGGGGTAGAAAAACACCACCACCCATTGCCCCCGCAGGTCCTGGAGGCGGACAGCGCCCCCTTGGCTGGAGGGGAGTTCAAAGTCTGGGGCTTGATCCCCCACGCCGATCGCCATGGTCGCTGGACAATTGACATCAGCCTAGAGAGAGGGACCCCCCAGCCGATGGTCATTACCGCGCCGCCTGTGCCCACAACCCTGCTGATCCTGGATCTGGAAACCACGGGTCTGCATCCTGGGCAGGACCACTGCATTGAATTGGCGGCCGTGCTGTTTTCCGTGCCCTTGCGCACCACCCTTGGCCAGGTGTCCACCTTGTTCCCTGTAGCGGAGAACCAGGCTGAGGGGATCAACGGGATTCCCCCGGCCGCCAGCCAATGCCGCCAGCCGTGGCGCCAGGCCCTGGCGTTGTTTACGGCCATGGCCCAACAGGCCGATGCCGCGGTGGCCCACAACGCGGCCTTCGACCGGCCCTGGTTCGAGCAGCCGCCGTTGCCGCGGTTGCCGCTGCCCTGGATCTGCACCTGTGACGACGTGGTGTGGCCGTTGCGCCTGAACTTGAAACCCAAACCCTCTTTGCGAGACCTGGCCTTGGCCCATGGGATCCCCGTCTGGGCCACGCACCGCGCCCTCACGGATTGCACCTATCTGGCCCAGGTGCTGTCCCGTTGCGGCGATCTTGAGGGTCTGCTCCTGGAAGCCCGCCAACCCCGCCAGCTCTATAGAGCCAAGGTGAGCTACGAGCAGCGGCACCTGGCCAAGGCAGCGGGGTTTCACTGGAACAGCCTGGTGCCTGGAGCCTGGGCACGCCGCCTCTCCGCTTCCCAACGGGAGCACCTGTCCTTCCCCGTGGAGCTTGTGGATGAACCACCTTTCTGAACACCGCAACGCTGACTGCACCCCACCAACGGACTGTGACGCCGTGGTGGTGGGCTCCGGGGCCACCGGTGGTGTTGCCGCCATGACACTGGCGGAAGCAGGATTGGATGTGGTGGTGGTGGAGGCGGGGCCGGCGTTGACGCCGCGCCAGGCGTTGGGGGGTGAGCCCGGCAACACCTGGAAGCGCCTTACCCGTCTCCTGGGGGGCCGGCAGCGGCGCCAAGCCCATCACCCCGGCTATTGGAAGGCCAATCCGGATCTGTTTGTGGATGAGCGCAAGCATCCCTACAGCACCCCACCGGATCAACCGTTTCTGTGGACACGGGGCCGCCAGGTGGGGGGGCGCAGCCTCACCTGGGGGGGCATCACGCTGCGGCTGTCGGATCGGGAGTTGCGGGCGGCGGACGGGGATGGCTACGGCCGCAACTGGCCCCTGCGCCACAGGGATCTGGATCCCCACTACACCTGGTTGGAGCAGTTCCTGGCGGTGCGGGGCCAGCGGGACGGGTTGAGTGTGCTGCCGGATGGGTGCTACCGCCCGGCCAGTCCCCTCACTGCGGCGGAGCAGCACATGCGGCGGGCCTTGACCTGTCATCGCCCCGAGGATCGGCTCATCCCCTCCCGCGGTTTTGCCCTGGAGCCCAATCCGGACGGCGGGAATCCCTGGCCGCGACGCACCAGCCAGGGGGCGGCCCTGGCGCGGGCCATGGCCACCGGTCGCTGTCGTCTCGTCAGTGGCGCCGTCGTCAGCCATGTAGCCATGGCCAAGGGGGGCCAGCAGGCGGAGGGGGTGGCGTACCGTGCAGGGAGCCCGCCCCGGGAGTTGCTGCTGCGGGCACGGCTGGTGGTGCTCTGCGCCTCCACCATTGAAAGCCTGCGCATCCTGCTCCATTCCGGTCCCGCCCATCGCACACCGGGTCTCCCCGATCCGGCGGGTCTCACGGGTCGGGGCTTGATGGACCATGTGTCCGTTGCCCGATTTTTTCACCTGCCTGGCGTAGCGGTTGGGGAGGCCACGGCGCCCCTCTCCGGCGCAGAGAGCTTTTTCATTCCCCACAACGGCAGTCACAACACCGCCGCGGCCACGTCCGGGGGCGCCCCGTTGCGGGGGTATGGGCTGTGGGGCGGCGCCCAGCGCCTGGGGATACCGGCGCCGTTGCGGCGGGTGGGGCCGGGAGCTATCGGGTTTCTGGTGGGCCATGGGGAGGTGCTCAGCCATCCCGATAATCGGGTTCAACTGGACCACAACCGTCATGACCATTGCGGTTTACCCGTTCCCCTGGTTCGTTGCCGCTGGCGATCAGCGGAACGGGGCCTCCTGCGCGCCATGGCGCACCACATGGCCGAGGTGGTGCGGGTCAGCGGTGGGGTGACGGCGGGTCTGCCGGAGCTGGTGCGGATGCCGGGCGTCGCTGGTGTGGTGCGGGCTGTGGAGGTGCGCCATCACCACGGGGCGCCACCGGGCTATTACATCCATGAAGTGGGCGGTGCATCCATGGGATGCAGCCCCCGGGAGAGCCTCCTGGATCCCTGGAATCGCCACTGGCACTGCCCCAACCTGCTGGTGACCGACGGGGCTTGCTGGGTAAGTTCCGGCTGGCAAAGCCCTACGCTCACCGCCATGGCCATCACCCGCCGCGCCTGCCAGGCCGAGGCCCAGCGCCTGGGTCACGGTGGAGCATGAGGGCCATGGGGCGGTGCCAGAAAGGTCCCTGGCCAAGGCCACCAACCATCAGCCATGAAGCTTCAGCACCGCCATAAACGCCTCCTGGGGCACCTCCACCTTGCCCATGGCTTTCATGCGTTTTTTCCCCTTGGCTTGTTTCTTGAGCAGTTTCTTCTTGCGGGAAATATCACCGCCATAACATTTGGCCAGCACGTCTTTACGCATGGCGGAAATCGATGTGGCAGCGATCACCCGCGAACCAATGGCCGCCTGGATGGGAATTTTGAACTGTTGCCGTGGCACCAACTCTTTGAGTTTATCCACCAGGGCTCTGCCGATTCCATAGGCTTTATCCCGATGCACAATGGTGGTGAGGGGGTCGGCCCGTTCGCCGTTGATCAAAATATCCAGCCGCACCAATGGATTCTCGCGATAGCCAATCAACGCGTAGTCCATGGAGGCATATCCCTTGGTGCGGGATTTCAATTGGTCAAAAAAATCATTGACAACTTCAGCCAAGGGCAATTCATAAATCAGCATGACCCGCTCTTTGGTGATGTATTTCATATCGGTGAATTCACCCCGTCGTTCCTGGCACAGTTCCATCAAGGCGCCGTTGTAACTGTTGGGGGCATAGATTTCGAGGCGCACATAGGGTTCCTCAAGGGAGAGGCGCTGTTGGGGATCCGGCAGGGTGGCCGGGTTATCCACCAGTTGGGTGGCGCCATCCAGACAAATCACGCGATAAACCACCGATGGCGCGGTGACGATCAAATCCAGGCCGTATTCCCGCTCCAGCCGCTCCTGCACCACGTCCATGTGGAGCAGACCAAGAAAGCCACAGCGAAAGCCAAAGCCCATGGCGCTGCTGGTTTCCGGTTCATGGTGCAAGGCGGCATCGGACAGCTTGAGTTTTTCCAAGGCGTCCCGCACATCAGGGTATTGATCCGCTTCCATTGGAAACAACCCGCAGAACACCATGGGTTTGGCTTCGCTATAGCCAGGCAGGGGATGGTCCGTGGGGGAGGCCGCTGTGGTGATGGTGTCTCCCACCCGGGCATCGGCCACTGCCTTGATGGAGGCCGCCAGATAGCCCACCTCCCCGGCGTGCAATTGGTCCACCTGTTGCTGATTGGGGGCCATCACCCCCACTTCATCCAGGGCGTAGCTTTTCCCGGAGGCCATGAGCAGGATGGAATCCTTGGCGCCAATGGCGCCAGCCATCACGCGAAAGTACACCACCACGCCCCGGTAGGGGTCATAGTAGGAATCAAAGATGAGGGCGGCCAGTGGCTCCCCAGTGCGCTCGGTGGGGGCGGGAATGCGCTGGACGATGGCTTGCAGAATCTCCCCAATGCCCAGGCCCGTCTTGGCGGAGCAGGTGATGGCCGTGCTGGCGTCCAACCCGATGATCTCCTCGATTTCCGTTTTGACCCGCTCGGGCTCGGCGCCGGGGAGATCCACCTTGTTGAGCACCGGGATAATCTCCAGGTTGTTCTCAAGGGCCAGGTAGACGTTGGAAAGGGTTTGGGCCTCCACCCCCTGGCTGGCATCCACCACCAGCAAAGCCCCTTCACAGGCCTGCAAGCTGCGGCTCACCTCATAGGAGAAGTCCACATGGCCAGGCGTGTCAATCAGGTTCAGGCAATAGGCCTGCCCGTCCCCGGTCTGGTGCATCATGCGGGCGGCCTGGAGCTTGATGGTGATGCCCCGCTCCCGCTCCAGGTCCATGGTGTCCAGGAATTGGTCCTGCATGTCCCGCTGGGCCACGGTGCCCGTGTCTTGCAGCAGCCGGTCCGCCAGGGTGGATTTGCCGTGGTCGATGTGGGCAATGATGCAGAAGTTGCGGATGTGGGAAGTGGGAACGTCGGTCATCGGCAACGCCAGCCCGCTGGCCGACTCTGGGTCAAGGTGGGCCAATGTTAGGCTCAGGACTCATCAAGCGAGGGAGGGAGCCTCCTCGGCAGGGAGGGAGCCCCAACAGACCTTCAACAGGCGGGATGGTCCCCCTGTTCCAGCTCAGTGAGCATCCGCTGGAGAGCATCCAACCCTTCTTTCCCAGGTCTCGTGGTGGGAGCCGTGTGGATGACCGCAAGGGGCCACGTCACAACGGCCCCATTGCCCCCTTGACGACTCCATCTGAAGGGGTGATCGCAAGTCAAGGGCAACGTCTTATTGCGAATTCAGCCAAGACCGGCGCAGCAGGGCGTTGACCACTGCCGCCGCCAGGCCGGCCCCACCCCGGCTGCCTTCCAGGCGCACGTGGGGCCAGCCGCTGCGGGCCAGGGCTGCCTTGGCCTCCCGCACCCCCACAAATCCCACCGGCATCCCCACCACCATCACCGGAGGCGCAAGACGGCCTTCCCTTCCCAAGGCCAGCAAATGGAGCAGGGCCGTGGGGGCGCTGCCAATGACCACCACGCTGCAGGGGTGGCGCTGCACAGCGGCGGCCAGGCCCAGGGCGGTGCGGGTCTGGCCAGACGGAGCTGCCTCCGGCGCCCAGGCCAGGCCGTTGATCACGGGATTGGCAAAGGTGCGCCGGGCCGTGGGGGTCACTGCCGCGGCCGCCATGGCGGTGTCGGTGAGAATGGGCGCTCCACGAGCCAGGGCGGCCATGGCCTGTTCACAGGCGGCGGCGGGACAGCGTAACGCCGTGGCCAGCCGCCAGTCCCCGCCGCTGTGGATCAGCCGCACCAGCACGTCTTGTTGGACACCGTGGAGTCCGGTTGAGGGAAGGCGCTGCCGGATCAGCGCCAGGCTCTCCGTCAAAATCGGGTGATCGATGGGGGATGGTTCCATGCCGGCGCATGTCTACTGGGGTGATGACACCACGGCGCTGGAGCATGCGGTGACGGCCCTGGCCCAAAAGGTGCTGGATCCCGCCTGGGAAAGCTTCAACCTGCAACGCCTGGATGGACAGCAAGGGGAGGCGGCAACCCTGGCGTTAACCACCGTGCGCATGGCCCCCTTCGGCAGTGGCGGGCGGTTGGTTCACGTGGCCAACAGCCCCTTTTGTGACCGCTGCCCGCCGGAACTGCTGGCGGCCCTCACCGCCACCTTGCCCCAGATTCCCTCCAACTGCCACCTGTTGCTCACCTCCGCCAACAAGCCTGATGGCCGCTTGAAATCCACAAAGCTTCTCCAGAAGGCGGCCACCATACAGTCTTTCCCCCGGCCAGCAGTGTGGGACAGCAGGGGTCAGCGGCAGATGGTGCAGCGTGCCGCCAAGGCCGCCGGCGTCGCCATGGAGCCCGCGGCAGAAGCGGCGCTGGCGGAAGCTGTGGGCAGCGATAGCGGGCGCTTGGCAGGAGAACTGGAGAAGCTGGATCTCTACAGCGCCGGCGCCACCGTCACGGCTGCGGCGGTGGCGTCCCTGGTGGGCGCCACCAGCCAAACCAGCTTGCAAGTTGGCGAGGCCCTGCTCCACAACCACGTTCCCACCGCCCTGCATCTGCTGGACGAACTGCTCCGATCCAACGAACCCGCCCTGCGGATCCAGGCCAGTCTTGTGAGCCAGGTGCGCGGCTGGCTTTGGGTGGCGCTGATGACGTCCGCCGGAGAGAAGGATGCGCAGACCATCGCCAAGGCCGCCGGTCTCGGGAATCCCAAGCGGGTCTATGTGTTGCTGCGGCAGGTGCGGGGTTGTCAGCCCCGGCGGCTGCAACAGCTTTTGGCGGCACTGCTGGAGTTGGAATGGGCCCTCAAGCGGGGCACACCACCCCACCAGGCTTTTCGGGAGCACCTGCTGCCCTTGGCCCAGGCCCGCCAGGGCGGATAATCACCCCATCCCTCCTGGCGGCCATGGCACCCCTGGTAACCTGTGGCTACACTGGAGTCAACCCGGCGCCCCAGGCTGCAACTAAGTTGATGGTGTTCTCTGGTAGGTTGGGTAGCAGGATGATCGCAGCCGCGGCCATCGCTGGACCATGGTAAAAACAAGCTGACCAGGAGTATCACTGTGCTGAATCAAATCGAATTGACAAATTTCGGGCCACTTGGCCAGATGAAATGGGATAATCTTGGTCCCATCAACCTGATCATCGGCGGCAACGGAGCCGGCAAGACGTTCCTGATGAAAGCCTGCTACTGCGCCATGCGGACACTGGAAGCATACAAGCGGGGTAACGACACAAAAACCGCCACGGAGATTCTCGCCGAAAAGCTCAAATGGACGTTCCAAACAGGCAAGATTGGTGATCTGGTGAGCAAGGGTGCCGAAAGCCCACTGTCATCCAGAATACAACTTGATGGAAACGACTTCCAGTACAGTTTTGGCAAGGACACGACCAAGGTAATTCACTCACTCGAAAATCACGTG
Organism: Candidatus Synechococcus spongiarum SP3; assembly: GCA_001007665.1. Taxonomy (GTDB): domain Bacteria; phylum Cyanobacteriota; class Cyanobacteriia; order PCC-6307; family Cyanobiaceae; genus Synechococcus_B; species Synechococcus_B spongiarum_B. The sequence continues at coordinate 19,508 of JXQG01000014.1, forward strand.
CCGCCACGGGACAGCAATTCCATCTTCTTGCCCGCGAAGGAAGTACTGTCATTGCATCAAGTCATTTTTAATTCTCGCGATCAGTACTGGCTCTTTGGTTTTGATGACACCTACTACGATCTTGCCAAAGCATTGATGACCCCCACCACTCAGGGCAGGCTGCTTCCCGAGCTTAAGAGGTCCCGAGATAAATTGGAGGATTTGCTGGGTGGCAAGGTAGACCAGGATAACAAAACCGGTCATTGGCAGTTCAAGAAAGGGAATCAGAAATTCCCTATCGGAATGACCGCCGAAGGCATCAAGAAGATAGCAATGCTTGATCGCTTAATCGGGAATCGGTACATCGGTAAAAAATCAATTGTATTTGTTGACGAACCGGAGTCGGCTCTGCACCCCTCGACAATCTCGGAATTTATGGACATCATTGTCCAGCTTGCCAGACGCGACATCCAGTTTTTTCTGGCCAGCCATTCCTATTTTGTCGTGAAGAAGCTGTATCTGATTGCTCAAGAGAAGAATATGCCCATTCCGATCGTCCTGGTGAATAAAGAAAATGAGTGCATCTACACAGACCTCCTGCAGGGGATGCCAGACAACACCATCATTGATGAGTCGATTAATCCGTATAAGCAGAAAGTTAAACTGGCACTCGGATGAGCACACAACTAATCACTATCACTGAATCAGGCATGTGCTTCGGCCCGTTTGAGAGGAGTCGATGCTTTCATATCGAGAAAAGCAAGGTCTATGGGACCATTCGGAACTATGGTGTAAAGATGGTAGAGTTTTTGTTGTTGCGTACCAATGACAACACCATAAGCAACAAAATCCTCGAAATCTGGATTGTTGAGGCCAAATCAACTCCGCCTCGTGACGATAACGAAATCGGCGCTATTAGAGACAAGTTAATCAATGCACTCTCTCTAGGATTGGCCTCTGCCTTGGAAAGACACCCGCAATTCAAATCGGAATTACCCAGTGCATTCACGGAGATCAGTCTGTCCCAGGTTCAGGTAAAGTTCGCATTGGTGATGAGGGATCATCCGGAATCGGACTTGGAGCAACTCGAGGAAACCCTGGAGAAAGAATTGCGACCAACCATCAGGACCTGGGATTTTGGTCCCAATTCAGTTGCCGTACTTAACGAAGCGCTGGCACGCGAAAACGGCTTGATAGATGCTACGCCGTGAGGTGGCGTATGGGGAGTGTACGACTGTCTTCTCATAACGTTTCGGGATCCAGGCGACAGCAGCAGCCATTGCCATGGGTAAATCGAAGCCACGGCTTGCCATTGACATAAAGGATAGGGGCATGGGCAAGGCCAGGAGTTGCTTGGGGTGCCCCGGCTGGGTTGAGGGATGCCGGTTGCACCGATTTTGGCCCAAGGCTGTGCTTGCCAACTGGTCCGCTCTGGCGATCCGTTTCGGGAGCGCCTGCTGCCCTTGGCCCAGGCCCGCCAGGGCGGATAATCACCCCATCCCTCCCGGCGGCCATGGCGCTTCTGGTGCAAAAATTTGGTGGCAGCTCCGTTGGCTCTCTCGATCGCATCAAGGCTGTTGCCCGGCGGGTTCGCAACACACGCCTTGCCGGAGACGACGTGGTGGTGGTGGTGTCCGCCATGGGAAAAACCACCGACGAACTCACCCGGTTGGCGTGTTCCATCAGCCATCATCCGCCGCAACGGGAGCTGGACATGCTGCTGGCCAGTGGGGAGCAGGTGAGCATTGCTCTGCTCAGCATGGCCCTGCAGGAGTTGGGGGTGGCGGCAGTGTCCATGACGGGCCAGCAGGTGGGGATTGTCACGGAAGCGGCCCACGGTCGGGCCCGCATTCTGAACATCCACACCGAGCGGGTGCGTGCCCACCTGGCGGAGGGCGCCGTGGTGGTGGTGGCTGGTTTTCAGGGCGCCGCCACCAGCGCCAACGGCAACCTGGAGATCACCACCTTGGGGCGGGGCGGCTCGGACACCTCCGCCGTGGCCTTGGCGGCGGCCCTGGGGGCCCAGTGCTGTGAGATCTACACCGACGTGGAAGGGGTGCTCACCACCGACCCCCGCATTGTGCCCAGCGCCCAGTTGCTGGAGCGCATCAGTTGTGACGAGATGCTGGAGCTGGCCAGCCTGGGGGCGGCGGTGCTCCACCCCCGGGCCGTGGAAATTGCCCGCAATTACGGTCTTCCCCTGGTGGTGCGCTCCAGTTGGAGTGACCATCCGGGCACCTGCCTCACCAGCAACCGACGCCAGCGGGTGGCGGGAGTGGCGCTGGAGTTGGGCAAACCCGTGGATGCCCTGGAGCTGGTGCGCCACCAGGGGCTCATTGCCCTCTCCCATGTGCCGGATCGCCCTGGCGTGGCGGCCCAACTGTCCGAGGCGCTGTCCGAGGCTGGCATCAACGTGGACCTGATTGTGCAATCCCTCCATGAGGGAGCCAGCAACGACATGGCCTTCACCCTGGAGCGGAGGGATTTGCAACGGGCCCAGGCTGTGGTCAGCGCCCTGAGCGGCCATCTGGGGGGTCCCCAACCCTTCGTCGTCGCCGCTTATCCCGAACTGGCCAAGCTGAGTCTGGTGGGCGCTGGGATCACCGGCCGCCCTGATGTTGCCGCCAGCATGTTTGCCACGCTGGGGCAGGCCGGCATCAGCCTGCGGATGATCGCCACCAGTGAGGTGAAAGTGAGCTGTGTGATTGCGGACAGCGACGCTGCCCAGGCGCTGGATTTGCTCCGGGAGCGGTTTGCGTTGACGCCGTCTCAGGTGCATCTGGAGGCCATCCCCTGTGAAGACAGCACCCCGGCTGTGCGGGGCGTGGCCCTGGATTGCGGGCAGGCCCAGGCGTCCATCCATGGGGTGCCGGACTGGCCGGGGGCGGCGGCGGCGGTCTGCCGCGCCATGGGCGACGGCAACGTCTGCCTGGACACCATCGTGCAATCGGAGCGCACCCGCCAAACGCCCCTGGGCAACGCCAGAGACCTGGCCTTCACCTTGCCCCGCCAGGACTTGGAGCAGGCCCGCCAAGCCCTGGATCCGTTGCTCCGGCAATGGCCGGGTGCAAAGCTGATTCCGGGGGGACCCATTGCCCGGGTCAGTGCCGTGGGGGCGGGCATGCCCTGTACCGCTGGCACCGCTGGCCGCATGTTCCGCGCCTTGGCGGATGCGGGCATCAACATCGCCATGATTGCCACCAGCGAGATCCGCATCAGCTGTGTGGTGGCTCAGGAGGACGGGGAAGCTGCCCTGCGGGCGGTCCACCACGGCTTCAGCCTGGCAGGCTGAGGAGCACTGTCCATGAGCCGTTATAACGGGTGCAGAAATGTGGTCCTGGATTGGCCCAGTCCCTGACACGGCGGCAGCTGCTCACCACCATCGGGGTGGGGGTGGGAGCCACGGCAGCCCTGCGGCTGTGGCGCACCCGGGCGTTGGGTCAGCGGAAGGGGCAGCGGCTGCTCTATGTGAAGAATCAGGGCCCCAAGGCCTGGCTCCAACAGCTCCCCCAACCCTGGACAGCGCAGTCGCGCGCCAGCATGGAGCATCTGGCGGCGGACCTTCAGGTCGAGGCCGTTGATCTGGCCATGGTGGGGGAGGCCTGGCTCCCCCGTCTGCAACCCCAGCTTCAGCCCTTTGGCCTCCCGGATCTCGTTCAGCCCCTGCTGAACGCCGCACGGGATCCCGCAGTGCTGGGTGGCGGCGTGACCGCTGCCCCCGTGGCGTTTCCCTGGGCGTTTGGCAGTTGGGTGATGGTCTTTCGGAACCGACCGGCCTGGGCAGAGCGGAGCCGACGGGAGGGCTGGTCCCTTCTGGCCGCGGCGGAGTTGCAGGATGCCTGGATCCTGCCGGCCAGTCCCCGGGTGGTGACGGCCTTGGCGCTACAGAGCCTGGGGCGATCCCCCAACACCACGAACCTCTCTCTTGTGCCCGATTTGACGGCGCGCCTGGCCACCGTGGTGCGCCGGGCACGGGCGTTTGACAGTCGCCATGCCCTCACCCGCCTGGTGAATGGCCACGGATCTGCTGCGGTGGCGCCCTCCTGGACCGTGATTCCCCACCTGCTTCGTGATCAGCGGCTGGTGGCCGTGCGGCCCACCGATCAACCCCCTCTCCTCAGTTGGCAGGTGCTGGTGCGTCCCCGCCGGGCCGGGCCCGTCCCCAGGCCGTGGGTACAGGCCGGCACAAAGGGGGTGATCCTCAATGACCTTCTCCAGGCTGGCTTCTGCCCACCCCTGCCCATGAAAGCCCTCCAACCCCAGCTGGCCCGGCAACCTGCCGCCACCCTGCTTCACCCTGGGGACGAGGCCATGGCACAGGCAGAAACCCTGCAACCCTTGACCCCAGAGCACCAGGGGCAGGTCCAACAGGTCTGGGATGAGGCCATGGGGGAGCGCCTCCACGCCACCGGGGCAGCTTGACCAACCCACCGTCACCAACCCCAGAGCCGGCGCCGTGGCGGGCCTTGCAGCAGCCCATGGGTGTGCTGCAGCAGGGTGGGAATCTCCAGATTCCGCGGGCAGCGCGGTAGACAGTCGCCACAGCGGGTGCAGGCATCCCCACGCACCATGGGCAACCAGTGGCCCGCTTGACCAATAAGGCCATAGCGCTCCTCGCAGAAGGCAGCCATCCCGTGGCCGAGGCGCAGATTGCGCAACCGCAGCAGAGTGGGGATGTCGATGTCCTCCGGGCAGGGGAGGCAGCAGCGGCATTGGCCGCAGAAGGTGTCCTGTAGCCGCTGTTGCCGGGCCTGGTTCAGCCGTTCGGCGGCGGCAGCCACGGCAGGGGGCATGCCGTCCCCCACCCGAGCCAGCCGCTGGGCCCAACCCAGGTGGGAGGGGTGGGCCGCCCCGATGGTCAGGGTGCTGACGCCATGGCCCAAGAGCCAGCGGTACGCCAGCTCCAGGGGATCGAAGGGGGCGCACTGCCGCCGCAGCAAGTCCGGCGGATCAAACAGTCGTCCCCCCTTGTCCGCCGGTGAAATGGCCATCACCCCCATGCCGGCGGCCATGGCCTGACGGGCCAACGGCATCATGGCGGGATTCAGCAGGTGCAGATGTAAACTGCAAAAGCCGAAGCGGCCGCTGGCAATGGCCTGCTCCACAAGCTCCGGGCTGCCGTGGCTGCTAAAGCCCACCTGTCCCACAAGACCCTCCGCCTCGCAGGCCGCCAGAATCTCGGCGCCAGGGCCGTGCAAGGCCCAGTGAAGGTGCTCAGGCCGGTTGATGCCGTGGACAGCCAGTTGATCCAGTTGGTCGAGTCTCAGATGTTCAAGGGTGGCGCGCACCACCGCCAGACCGTTCTCCACGTCGTCCATCCCCGGCAAAAGCTTGCTGGTGATCCCATAGCGATGCCGGGGCACGGCCAAAGCGGCCAGGGCCTGACCCAGGTAGATCTGAGAAGGCCCGTAGGCGGGCGCCGTTTCAAAGTGGTTGATGCCGATGGCCAAGGCTCTGGCCACCACCTGCTGCAGTTGCAGAGGGCTGGCCAGGGCGCGCATGAGCCCCAAGGTGAAGACACTCACCGTCCGCCCCTGGCCAAAGGGCCGGCGGTTCATGGGAGGGGCAACAACAGTCACCACCGGCGCACATCAACTCCCGGATTCGGATGACTCCTCTGGCGAATCCAGGTTCACTCCGGAGCGACGGATCAACTCCGCAGGGCTGATCTCGGCAATGGCCTTGTGGAAGGCTTCGGTGTCCATGGCGTCAGCCTCCTCATCTACCGGAATGGAGGCATCACTGACCACCTCTTCCAGCATCCAGATGCTGACCTTGCTGCGCACCGCCAGGGCAATGGCGTCACTGGGTCGACAATCGAGACTCACCACTGTTTTGTCTTGCCGTCGCAGACGCAGCTCTGCGTGGAAGGTGCTGTCTTGAATGCTGCTAATGATGATGCGGTCGAATTCCAGCTCGGCCACCTGAAGCAGGTTCAGCATCAGGTCGTGGGTCATGGGGCGGGGAGGGTGGAGACCCTTCAAACCAAAGATGATGCTGTGGGCCTGCACCTTGTCCACCCAGATGGGCACCTGACGACGGCCATCGGGATCACGCAGCAGCACAATGGGCTGATAACTGGTGGCATCAATGATAATGCCAGTAATACCCATCTCCACCATGTCGGCATTCCCCAATCGCGATCTACGTTGATTATGGGGGTAGAGCTGCCTTGCTTTCTATGGAACGGTCATGTTCACCGGACTGATTCAGGCCATAGGTCAGGCCACCATTGGCTTGGGGGGCATTGCCATTCGAAGTCCGGACTTCCTTGCAACGGTTAACCCTCGGCAAGGGGATAGCATCGCGGTGGATGGTGTCTGCCTCACTGTGGCCAGGCTTGCGTCCTGGGGATTCCAGGCAGACGTGAGCCCCGAAACCATGGCCCGATGCACCATGGGTCACCCCACAGCCGCCAGGACCATGGTGAACCTGGAGCCGGCTCTGAGGCTCCAGGACCGGCTGGGGGGGCACTTGGTGTCCGGTCACGTGGACGGATTGGGGGAAATTGTGGCCATCGAACGTCAACCCCGGTCCTGGAGTGTGGAGATCCGCTGGCAGGATCCGGCTTTTGGGAGGTATACGGTGAGCAAGGGCAGTGTTGCGGTAGATGGCGTCAGCCTCACCGTGGCCCGGTGCAGTGCCGGGGGAAAGCGCTTCTCGGTGGCGGTGATTCCCGTCACATGGGGGGAAACAACTTTGCAGGACCGGCAGGTGGGGGATTGGGTTAATCTGGAGGCGGATCTCCTGGCCAAATACAGCGAGCGACTGCTGGGCCTGGAGCCACCCCAATCCTCCAGTCCCCGGCAGCAGACCATCAGTCAGGCCTGGCTCCTGGAGCAGGGGTGGCCCTAAGGCGCCCCCAACCGTGGGGAACGGGTTAAACCCGCAGGTCTTTCCCGTTGCAAGGCCAGAGGAAGATGGATCCGGTGTCCGCCTGAATCTCGATAAAAAACTCCTGGCCCGGCTCAATGCCGGCGCGATGGGTGTACGTCTGGCCAATCAGCAGATTGCCGTTGCCATGGACTCGGGTGGTGAAGTCTGCCTGGCGACCTCGTCTTTTTATGGTGTTGTCCTCCCTGCCTGGCACCTGAAAGCCCTTGGCCAGCACCAGGGCAGAATAGAATTTCTGCCTCAGCAGCCGTCCGGCCGGCCCAACATAACCACAAATCCTGGCGATCTGATCCAGAGGGCGGTCCGCAAAAATTCTGACTTTGGCCAGCAGTGTCTCTCCCTCCAACATGCTCTCATTGTTTGGCATTGGCTTTTCAGTCCGGGCTTACAGAAGATAAAGCAAAGCAAATAGTACCACCCAAACCCCATCAACAAAGTGCCAGTACAGCTCCGCCGCTGCAAAGCCGAAGTGATTCTCTGTCGTAAAATATCCCTTGCTACCCGCTTGCCACCATACAATTAGAATCATCATGGCCCCCAAGGTGACGTGGAGCCCATGAAAGCCGGTCAAGGCATAAAAGGTGCTGGCAAAGAGATTGTCGGTTAATCCAAAGGGGAGATGAAAGTATTCCCACATCTGGCCTGCCATGAAGGTCACCCCCAGGGCAGCCGTGAGCAGCAGCCAGCCGCGACAGACGGCCATGCGGTTGGCCATGAGCGCCTTGCTGCTGCGGTGGAAGGTGAGGCTGCTGGCCAGCAACACCAGGGTGTTCACGGCAGGCAACAACAACTCCAGTTCGTACTCCGCGTTCACGGGCAGGGGATTGACCGCCCGATAGGTGAGGTAGGCGGCAAAGAAGCCGGCGAAGGTCATCCCGTCCGCCACCAGAAAAATACCCAGACCAAAGAGGCGCACGTCCGGGTGATGGGCATGGGCCGGAACTTGCGGTTGGCCCTCTTGCTGTGGATCACGGGGGGGGGAGGTGGGCTGTTGGATCAGGGTGGTCACGTTGAGGGATGGCAAGGATGAAAACATGGGAAAACACAGACCCGCGCCCCGCAGGCTCAACGGCCTGCGGACCAGAGCTCACGGCCCTGGACAGTGGTGACCGGCATGGCATCCTCCGGGCTGCCGTAGTCGTAAGGTTCTGTCACAAGGGGAGCCTCGTGGAGCCAGTTTTCCACGGGTGGGGGGGAACTGGTGAGCCACTCCGGGGTGCAAGCCTGCCAGGGATTGTCCCCTGCCGGCACTCCTTTCCACAGGCTCCAGGCCACGTTGATCAGGAAGGGGAGGGTGCTGATGGCCAGAAGCAGGGCGCCGACGGAAGAAATTTGATTGACGAGCTGAAACTGGGGATCATATTCCGCCACCCGCCGCGGCATGCCGTTGAGTCCCAACCAGTGCTGGGGAAAAAAGCAGATGTTAAAGCCTAGAAACGAGAGCAAACAGTGAAGGCGTCCCAGGTGTTCATTAAGAAGGCGGCCGCTGATTTTAGGGAACCAGTGATAAATTGCTGCGAAAATGACAAAGACGGTTCCGCCAAAAACAATATAATGGAAGTGGGCCACAACAAAGTAGGTGTCATGGACATGGACATCAAAAGGAACTTGGGCCAAAGCTACCCCTGTGATTCCGCCAAAAACAAAATTGAAAATGAAACCACAACAAAACAACAAAGCACTGTTCAGGGCCAGCTTACCTTGCCAGAGGGTGGCCAGCCAGTTAAAGAATTTGATGCCGGTTGGCACAGCAATAATAGCCGTCGCAATTGTGAAAAACAAACGCATCCATGGAGGTGTTCCACTGGTAAACATGTGGTGAGCCCAGACAATTAAACCCAAAAAGACAATGCCCAAAATTGAATAGATCATGGACCGATAACCAAACAGAGGTTTACGGGCATGGATGGGCAGAATTTCGCTGACCAAGCCAAAGGCAGGCAGCACCATAATATAAACAGCGGGATGGGAATAGAACCAGAACAAATGCTGATAGACCACGGCATTCCCCCCCAGAGCCGGATTAAAAAAGCCGGTGCCGGCAACAATATCCATGCTCAGCAGGATCAGTGCGCCTGCAAGCACGGGCGTGGCCAGCACCACCAAGACGCTGGTGCCCAACATGGCCCAGCAAAACATGGGCAACTGAAACAGCCCCAGTCCAGAGCGCCGCAACTTGAGGATCGTGGCAATGAAGTTGACCGCGCCAAAGATGGAGCTGCCCCCCAACAGCAGCACGCTGACGATCCAGATGACCTGTCCCACCGCAGGCGTGGTGATGCTGAGGGGAGGGTAGGCCGTCCAGCCGGATTGGGCGGCGCCCCCAATAAAATAACTGCTCAGCAAGAGAAAACCTGCTGGAGGAAGCATCCAGAAGGCCACCGCATTGAGGCGCGGGAAGGCCATATCCCTTGCCCCCACATGGAACGGCACCAGGTAATTTCCAAAAGCCCCGTTGACCACGGGCACGATCCAGAGAAAGATCATGATGGTGCCGTGCAAGGTCAAGACCTGATTGTACGTCTCCCGGGCCATGAAATCCGAGAGAGGCGTCACCAGCTCAACACGGATCATGCCCGCCAGTGCGCCACCCACCAGATAGAAAAAAAAGCCCGTCACCAAATACTGGATACCGATCACCTTATGGTCAAGGCTGAAGCCAAAGTATTCGTGCCAAGGGGTGTGGTGTTGAACATCCACAGGGTGTGGCTCCCTATGGTGCGGTGAGACTGGCAGGGCGTTTGTTGTCATGGATCTTGTCGGTAACTGTGAATGTGTGGTCAAGCAATTGGAGAGGAGTCAGGGGCTGTGGCAACCGTGGCTGGTGTGTTATGAACGAGCCACTCCTCAAAACTCCGGGGATCCTCCACCACAACCTTGGAGCGCATTCCCCCATGGTAAGGCCCGCAGAGTTCAGCGCAGACAATGTCGTAATCGCCCTGCCGATTTGCGGTGAAGCTGAGCACCGTAGGTTGCCCCGGAATCACGTCCTGCTTGAGACGAAACTCGGGGACCCAGAAGGCATGAATCACGTCATTGGATTTTAACCGCAACTCCACGGGTTGCCCCAGAGGCAAGTGCAGCTCTCCGGTGGTAAAGTTTTGCCGAGGATAGTGAAAGATGAAAGCAAATTGCATGGCCGTCACCTCCACGGGGAACGCCATCCCGTCCGTGCGATCAATGCCCCCCCAGATCACGGTTTCCGGATCTGCCGGGTGCCCCAAAGAGACCTGCTCCACCTCTCGTGGCGGCATGGATGTGTGGTGATGGAAGTCGGCCATGCCACCCATCTGTGCATAAATGTCGTAGCTGTAGACGCCAAGAATCAGGATCACAATGGCGGGAACCGCCGTCCAGAACACTTCCAGGGGAAGATTGCCCTCCACGGCAGGGCCGTCCAGGTGATCGCCGTCCCGGCGGCGGAAGTGAACCAGGGCCACCACCAGCATGGCGGTGATGCCCAGCAGAAGGCCGACACCAATGGAAAAGAGAACCTTGAACAGTGCATCCACAGTGCCGGCATCATCTGCTGCGGCAACGGGCATCAGATTGATGTTTTGCCCAGCCCAGAGGCTGATCAACGCCAGAAGGATGCCGGCAGCCAGGGTGAGAATGGACGCAGGAATCGGCACGGCATGCGCCTGTCAAGTGCCTTCAGCGTATGAATGGTTGTCCGTGAATTTCTAACGGGAATCTAAAAAAGCGGCACGGGGCATGAGTGATTTCACTTACCTGGCTAGCTTGTAACCATTCGTAGCCTGACTGTGTCAACTTCTGCCGGCCTGGTGGCGCCGCCTCTCCACAGGTCGCCCCTGCTGCTGGTGCTGAGTACCCATCTGGTGGTGGCCCTGGTGGCCCTGGTGACGGTGGGCGGCGCCACACGGGTGATGGAAGCCGGCCTGTCCTGCCCGGACTGGCCCCTCTGCTACGGCAGCGTTCTGCCCACGGCAAAGATGACCGTTCGGGTCTTCCTGGAATGGTTCCATCGTCTGGATGCGGCGCTGGTGGCCTTGGGGCTGCTGCTGGCGGCGGCCCTCAGTTGGGGGCAACGGCGGCACTTGCCCCCGGCGGCGCCCGGTCTGGCCACCACCGCCCTGGTGCTGGTCGTGGTGCAAGTCGCCCTCGGCGCCTTGACGGTGACACAACTGCTGCGCTTTGACGTTGTCACCGCCCACTTGGCCACGGGCCTGTTGCTGGTGGCCCTGCTGAGCCTGCTGCGGCAGCGACTGCGCCTGGCCCTGGAGCCCCTGCCACCGGGCATGGATGGAGCCTTGACGGGGCCTTGGCGCTGGTGGCCGGCGTTGGCCGCCCTGCTGGTCTATCTCCAATGCGTCCTGGGCGGCTTGCTGGCCAGCCATTGGGCCACAGGACGCTGCCTGCAATGGCTGCAGGGCTGCCACTGGCTCATGGCCCATCGCCTGCTGGCCGGTGTTGCCCTGGCGGCTGTTGTGGCGCTGCCCCTCAAAGCCGCGACTGCAGCCTGGCCCCACCCCCTGCGACACCTGTCCTTTGCCGCTGGCCTCCTGGTGCTGCTGCAAGCAGGCCTGGGGGCGCTCACGCTGCACCTGTCCCTGTCCCAGCCGCTGGTGACCATTGGCCACCAGTTGGTTGCAGCCCTGCTGCTCAGCATGTTGACCAGCCTGGCCGGTCTTCTCCACCCTCTGCCCTCCTCCCCATGACCCAGGCCGCCGTCACCCTCTCCGGGCGGGACGCCGTTGTGCCCAGTCGCCGGCATCTGCGCCTGCCCCCTTGGCTGGAGGTTGCCAAACCCCGGCTGATTCCCTTGCTGCTGGCCACCACGTTGGGAGGCATGGCCCTGTCGGAATCCTGGCCCCTGCCTGCCCCCCAGTTGGCCTGCACCATGGGGGGCGGCGCCCTGGCTGCCGCGGCGGCGGGGGTGCTCAACTGCCTCTGGGAGCGGGAGCTGGACGGGCGCATGGCCCGGACCGCAGGGCGGGCGTTGCCGTCAGGACGCCTATCGGCGCAGACAGCCTTTCTCCTGGCGGTCAGCCTCACCATGGCCGCCGCCATGCTGCTGGTGGCGGGCGTGAACTGCCTGGCGGCCGGACTCTCGCTGTTAGGTCTGTGCAGCTACGTGCTGCTGTACACCGCTGTGCTGAAACCCCGCACCAGCCGGAACATTGTTATTGGCGGTGTGGCGGGCGCCATTCCGCCTCTGGTGGGCGCCGCGGCTGCGGCTGGCCACGTCGGCCTCGGGGGCTGGTGGCTGTTCGGCCTGGTGATGGTCTGGACGCCAGCCCACTTCTGGGCCCTGGCCCTGCTTCTGAAAGACGACTATGCCGCGGTGGGCATTCCCATGTTGCCCGTGGTGAAAGGGGCTCTGGTGACCAGTCAAGCCATCGGCCGCTATGCCAGGCTGACGGCCGTGGCCAGCCTGGCGGGCATGGCCCTGTTGCCCAGTGGCGGGGCCTTGTACGGCCTGTTGGTGCTGCCCCTCAACGGGCGGCTGCTCCAGCTCAGCACCGCACTCCGGCAGCAGCCGGAAGAACGGCAGCGGGCCACCAGCCTGTTCCGGTTTTCCATCCTCTATCTCTTCGGCATCTGCGGACTGATCCTGTGGTCCCGCAGCGGGGCCGCCACCCTGTTGAGCCAGCAAGTGCTGCGCCTGTTGGGGCATTGGTCCACAGGACTTCTCGCTGGCCTGTGACCGTTTCTAGAATCACCCACAGTTGAACTTCTTGGCAGACCCGTGATCAGACTGGAGGGAGTACGGAAGTCCTATGGCGCCGTTCAGGCCTTGGCAGGTCTGGATCTGGAGGTTCCCCCGGGCTACATCTATGGACTGCTGGGACCCAACGGCGCCGGCAAGACCACGGCCTTGCGCATCCTCTGCACCCTGCTGGCCCCCGATGACGGCCGGGTATGGCTGGATAACATTGACGTGTTGGCCCAACCCCGCCTGGCGCGCCGTCGCCTGGGCTACGTGGCGCAGGATGCCGCCCTGGACAAAATCCTGAGTGGGCGCGAGATGCTGCATCTGCACGGCGCCCTCTACCACCTGGATCGGGACACCACCCGGCGCCGTGCCGTGGAGCTGGCCGACCAGTTGGAGATGGATGCCTGGCTGGATCGCCCCTGTGGCGCCTACTCCGGCGGGATGCGCCGCCGGCTGGATCTGGCCACCGGCCTGCTCCACCGCCCGCCCCTGCTGGTGCTGGACGAACCTACCGCCGGCCTGGACGTGGAGAGTCGTTATGCCCTGTGGGCAGTGCTGCGTCAGCTCAAGGCGGAGGGCGCCACCATCCTCTTGAGCAGCCACGACCTGGAAGAGGTGAATGCCATGGCTGACGAGTTGGCCATCCTGGATCAGGGCGCCTTGATCGCAGCAGGACCACCCAGCCAACTGAAGGCAGCCCTGGGGGGTGAGCGCATTACCCTCAAACTGCGGGAGTTCACCAGTGACGGGGAAGCCAGCCAGGCCCTGGCGCTGCTCCAGCAGCAGGACGGGGTGAGTCAACCGGTGATGAACCGCGCCCAGGGCAACGCCATCAGCTTTTTTGCCCGTGATGCCCGGCTTGTGGAGGTGCTGCGCCAGCAGTTGCAAGACCACGGCCTGCCCATCTTCTGCCTGAGCCAGAGCCAACCCAGCCTGGATGACGTCTATCTACAGGCCACAGGCCGCACCCTGATGGATGCGGAACTGGCCATGGCCACCACCCGGGACACCAAGGCCGAGCAAAAGGCCGCCATGCGCTAACACCCCACCATGACCGGATTGACTACCCACGCCCCATCTGCTGCGCCGCGCCCATCGGAGGATTCCAGCGCCCCTGCCTGGGCGGAAGTGTTGCAAGAAACATGGGCCCTCAGTGGACGTTTGTTTCTGCAGTTGCAACGGCGGCCCACCACCCTGGTGGCAGGGGTGCTGCAACCCCTCATCTGGCTGGTGCTGTTTGGCGCCCTGTTTCAGCGGGCGCCGGAGGGGCTGTTGCCGGGCGGATTGAGCTACGGCCGCTTTCTCGGCGCCGGGATCATTGTGTTCACCGCCTTCAGCGGCGCCCTCAATGCCGGCCTGCCGGTGATGTTTGACCGGGAGTTCGGCTTCCTCAACCGGCTGCTGGTGGCGCCCTTGCGGTCCCGCTACTCCATTGTTCTGGCCTCCGTGCTCTACATCACCAGCCTGAGCGGGGTGCAGAGCCTGGCCATCATGGGCACTGCCGGCATCATGGGCAACGGTTGGCCTGGCGGATCCGGCCTGGTGGTGGTGGCCGTCGTCCTGCTGCTGCTGGTGCTGGCGGTGACGGGCCTCAGCCTCGGCCTGGCCTTTGCCCTGCCCGGACACATTGAACTGCTGGCGGTGATCTTTGTGGCCAACCTGCCCCTGCTGTTTGCCAGCACCGCCCTGGCCCCCCTCAGCTTCATGCCTCCCTGGCTGGCCTGGCTGGCGGCCCTCAATCCCCTCAGCTTTGCCATTGCGCCCATCCGCGCCGTCTACAACGGTTCCCCCACCTGGTCCACCGTGGTGCTGGAGGCCCCCTACGGCTCCGTCACCATGGGCGCCTGCCTGCTGGTGCTGGCCGCACTGGCGGGACTGCTGTTTCTCTCCATCCGCCCCCTCTTGCGCCGCAAACTCGGCTGAGACAAGCTGAAACAGCCCCGGCACAGTGTGAGAGCAGAATGATCCAGGAACGGGTGATGGCGCAGGTTCAGCCGCGTCTGCAGCACTGTCTGGAGCAGAGGGATGGTCCAGGCATCCTTGCCCTCACCACATGGCTGGTGCATCGCCATGGTCATCCCCTTCTGCAACAACTGCTCAGCCAACCCGAGTGGGCGGACCATTGTCTGTGGTGGGAAGAGCAGATCAGCCATCCGAACCCCAAGGCCGCAGACAAGACCTCAACGGCCACCAGGAGCACGTCAGACCCGTTGGAGCGGGGGCAACACCTTGAACCGCAGGGCGGGCTCCGTCCTGACGGGCATTCGGCACATCCCGCCAACCCGACGGAATCCCTGGACCAGACCCGTGAGGATGTCAAGCTGACGCCAGCCCAGGTGAGCAAGCAGCGGCTGACGATGGGCAGGTTGCCCAAGCCCGCCAAGTCCGCCCCTGTTCAGGAGGAGGATGGAGAGGCGCCCACCATGACCCGGGCGGCTAGCAAGGCGCGGCCCAGGAGGACGGCGGCAGGCCGGCAGCACCGTTCCCTCCGTCTGCGGGATTGGCTGCCGCGTAGCTGGCTTCCCCATCAGGATGCAGCATGAGCACCAGCCGGACCCACGACAGTCGTCCGGAGGTCCCGGAGGGCGGGTTGATTGTTTCCGTTCAGGCGCCCCAGGGCTCCCCCTGCCATGCCACCGAGGTGATCACCGCCATGGCCGCGGCCAGCATGGGCAACGGCGCCGCCGGCGTGCGGCTCAACTCCCCGGAGCATGTGGCGGCCGTGCGGCGCCGTTGCCCAAAGGCGTTGATCATCGGCCTTTGGAAACGCCCCCACCTCAACGGCCCCGTCATCATCACCCCCCGGTACGAGGATCTGGCGGCTGTTTGGTCGGCGGGGGCTGACGTGGTGGCCCTGGATGCCACGGACCGGCCCCGCCCGGGAGGGGAACGTCTGGAGGCGATGGTCACCCGCGCCAAAGCAGAGTTGGCGGCCACTCTGATGGCGGACATTGACACCCTCGCCAATGCCGAGCGGGCCGCGGCCATGGGCTGTGATTGGGTAGGCACCACCCTCTACGGCTACACCCAGGCCACCGCCCATCGACATCCCCCGGGGCTGGAGTTGTTGCAGCCCCTACGCCAGCGACTGAGCATCCCTGTGCTGTGCGAAGGAGGCATCGCCTCACCCCGACAAGCCCGGCAAGCCATGGACCTGGGGGCCACAGCCGTGGTGGTGGGCACCGCCATCACGGGCATTGATCAACAGGTGAGTTGCTATAGCCAAGCCTTGGCCACTTGCAGTGGGGCCGCCACAGGGACAGGCTGATAAGGAAACACTGGAAAAAAACGATGAAGGGGGTGAGGATGAACGCGGCATAGTGAGTTCTTCTGTCTGGCCAACGCTAGCGATACTGATTCCTGACGGTCAATTTCCACATCGGATCATCAGCTCATCAGCTCATCAGCCTGCCGTCAAGACGGTCCAAGCCTCCGGCGCCGGCAGCATGGGCCAAAGCCCTGCCCACTCGGATGTCGGTGAAGACGGTGGGGCCGTCAGGCTTCCCAAAATCCCACCAGGCCAGCAAAAGTACTGGCACTCTGGTCCCCTTATCCAGAATTGGAGTTTTCATAGCATTATGGGAGTAGTGTGACAACACACTGCTTTCAGGGTATTGATAGAGCATCAGGAAGACTATTGAAGAGCAAAAACAGGATCTTCCGACCCTGACAACGGGACTTACATACTTAATTATTCAGAGAAAGCGGTCTCGCAAGGGTCACATTGGATGCCTGTGTACTTAGTGGAGGTATCTTCCTGGGAGGTCTGCTGAGATCCCCAATAGCATGACCCACCCCTGTCTGAAGGAAAGTGGGTTAGTGCTTGTGGCAGCAGAGCAGCAGGCTGTTTCCACTGCATTGACGATCTCTTTGTCTCTTGGCTGCCGTTGGGTTGGCCGCAGGACTCCGTAAGATATTTCTCTGCCACAAGAGGTTTCTGGACTAGCCGTTGAGCGATCTGTTCTGGTGTAGCATCAATGGGCGGTAGAACAAGTTTGCCAGGCATCAGGAGATTCCGACTGGATGGACAAGTGCATGACAGGTTAGTCGCTTACCAACCATCCTTAGAACCATGTTGGCCATGATGCTGATGGTGTCTTTTACATGCATATTGAAACGTGTTACGAACTCGTTGACGTATCGATGCAGATGCTGGGGAGAGGCATGGTGAAAGGTAGCAATATAGGCATGCTTCAAGGGACTCCAAAAGCTCTCGATGCCGTTGGTATGTGCCATCTGCCGAACATATTCAAGAGCTGAATGGTTCGCTGATGCGCGGTGGTATTCGGGCATACCTTTGTAGGAATGTGACTCATCTGCGTAGAGAGTGACTCCTGGTAGGACAGGGTCTCGAACAAAGCGCTGTAAGGAGTCAGCATCTGTGGTTGGCAAGACGCGAGCTGCACACTGCTTTGTTGGACGGTCTTTCATGCCTGCCACTGCGGTCTTGCCAACGGTGCCGGTGCCGGTCATCTGCTGGCGTTTGTCAAGAGACATGTTCTTGCGCTTACCACCAAGGTAAGTTTCACCAGCTTCGGCCGATTCTTCCATGCTGAATGGCATGCCTGAGCATGCTTGAGGGAGTCTTTGAGCAAGGAAATAAGCTGATTTCTGTGTGATACCCAAGTCACGATGTAATTTCATAGAAGACCCATCTTTGAAGGAGGTGGCCCAAAGATAGATAGCGATTGCCAACTTGCATAAGGGTATTGGAGAGCGGTGCATCAGCGTACCAACACGAACACTAAAATGACGCCGACAGGAACCACATCCATAAGAGAGAGGCTGACGCGATGCAATTTTACAAATCCTGTGTGTGGAACCACAGATTGGGCAATGTGTGGGCTTTCCAGCTTGTCCCCAGCGATGTTCTTCAAACCATGCTTCTGCCGTGGCATCGCCTGGGAACATCTCAAACAGTTGAATCAGTGTGATGCTTTTGCGGAAGTGTATTCCCGGACCGCTGGTGTGAGTCATGACTTCAGAAGGAGAACTGATGAAAACATCATATACGGACTTAGAGAACTTGTCAAGTGTATAATAATGTATCTCGCCTGTGAGAAATACTTCTGAGATAGTGTGCCGTATCTTTCTGTGAAGTGATTTCTTCTTGCTTCCATCTCAATGCGTTCCCAGTCCGCTGCGGGAGGCTAAAGTCGCCCGCCGCCGGCCTCCTGTCTGCCCTGAATCGTTAAGTATGTAAGCCCCCTGAGGAGCGCCGCCAGTGCGGTGGCCACCCGCTCCATCGCCTCTGTCCAGTTGCCCTGTTCCCGTTGACGGAAGAGCCGCATGGAGGGGTACCAGAAGCTGCGTTCCCCTTCCACACCCCAGCGCCATGCGGGCGTTTTGACCAGCAGCAGCCAGGCGGGGTGGCCCATCCCTGCAGCCAAGTGGGCAACAGCGGTGTCGGAGGTGACGACCAGCTTGCAGTTGGCGATGATGGCAGCGGTTTCCACAAAGTCCCACGTCTGGTTGACGTCTTCCTGACAGCCGACAAAGCGATGGAGGAACGAGCAATCCGCCAGTTGCTCGGAACCGTGACCCTTTTGCAGGGAGAGCAAAGTGACGGTAGTTGTCTTAACAATGGGAGCAAAGGCTTCCAGAGGCAGCGATCGCCAATCCTCCGTTTTTCCTGACGGCGCTGGCCGCAGAGTGCCCGACCAATTGATCCCGATGATGGGTTGTTGTTCGGCTGCCAGTTTCTGCCGCCAGTGATCAACCTGCCGCTCTGGCGCCTTGATATAGGGTGTATCAACAATGGGATGATCTGGCCGAACCTGCAGATATCCTGGTAAAGAGAGAAGTGGGAGCCACTTGCCTGTTGTGAGTTGATTTGCCTGCTCAGGACTATAGATCACTGTGGTGATTTCTGAAACTCGAATCAGATCATGTAATTTGGTTTGTGCGCAAAGAGTT
>JXQG01000015.1 GCA_001007665.1 Candidatus Synechococcus spongiarum SP3
CTATCTGGAACCTTGTGGCGGCCCTTCTTGCATCACGCTAAATCCTTTTTGTCCACAGGACCTAGGTCATCGAGCGGAATCCATCCAGGATGATCCCATAAAGGAAGCCCACACGGAAGGCATCAACCAGGTGGAGCCAAAGATGGTTGTCCTGTCGTTGTAAACGTGGACGTTGTCGCACCAACAGTTCTGTCAGCGCCATGGCGGCAATGGCTGCTACGGGATCAAAAACGTTGAGCGCCCCGGAAATGGTGGTGACGCCATTTCCCAACAGAAACGCCGCTGTGAAGACCACTGCCAGCAAGGACACATGGCGCCAGGGGTTGGCCGCCCAAAGGGCCAGGTCATGGAGGCTTCCCCCCATGACCTGGTGTAAGCGGGTGCGTTGTATCACCACAATCCACCCTGGTCCGACGCAGAGGCGGCCTTACTCGGAGAAGGCGTAGTCTCTGGTGAGCTTGTAGACTATGCCGGAGAGGAGCACCAGGGCAATCAGGTTGGGGATCGCCATCAGGCCGTTGAGGGTATCGGCCACACCCCAAACGATGCCCCGGTCGCCAGCGACACAGCCGATCACCACAACAGCCACCCAGACAAGACGGAACGGTGTGATGGCCTTGACACCCAGGAGAAACTCCGCGCATTTCTCTCCATAAAAACTCCAGCCAAGAATGGTGGTCAGGGCAAACAACATCAGGCCAGCGGTCACTACCCAGCCGCTGCCGGCAATACCGGCATTGAAGGAGGCAATGGACAGATTGGAGCCGGAGAGGTTCCCGTCCATGGCGCCTGTGGAGAGAATCACCAGGGCTGTCATCGTGCAGATGACGATGGTGTCGATAAACGTTCCCAGCATGGCGATGGTGCCTTGGCGCACCGGCTCGGTGGTTTTGGCCGCTGCGTGGGCAATGGGAGCACTTCCGAGGCCTGCTTCGTTGGAAAAGATGCCCCGCTTGAAGCCCATCAAAATGACCTGTGTAAGGGTGCCGGTGGCTGCGGCCTTACCTGTAAAAGCATTGGCGAAGATGCTTCCGAAGGCTCCCGGCACGACACTGGCTTGGGAGAGCAGCACAATCACACAGGCCAGCAGATAGGCCACAGCCATGAAGGGGACAAGAGCAGATGCCACGCTGGCGATCCGTTTTACCCCGCCAATAATCACCAGGAACACCAGAACAGCTAACACCACGCCGGTGAGGAGGCTGGGAACACCCACGGTGCCCAGGGCGCTGGCCACCTCGAAGGACTGGACCCCGTTGCCGATGCCAAACGCGGCCAGCATGCCAAACAAGGCAAAGAGGATCCCCAACCAGCGCCAACTGGGTCCCAGGCCGTTCTTAATGTAATACATCGGGCCACCCACGTGGTTGCCGAGGGGATCCACTTCCCGGTAGTGAACTGCCAGGACGGCTTCGGCATACTTGGTGGCAATTCCAAAGAACGCCACCACCCACATCCAGAACACTGCTCCGGGGCCACCCAAAAAGATTGCACTGGCCACGCCAGCAATGTTCCCTGTCCCCACCGTGGCGGAGAGGGATGTCATCAGCGCCTGGAAGGGACTTACATCCCCGGCATCGTTGTCGGCTGCCGTGGTTGGCTTCAGCATCAGGCGGAAGCCGTAGCCCAGCCGCTGGATCGGCATAAAGCGGAGCCGCAACATCAGGAGGATGCCCGTCGCAGCGATGAGCAGCACCGTGGGCCATCCCCAGGCAAAGCTGTTGATCGGGTCATTGATCGACTTGATCAGTTCCTCAACACCCGCCACAGCAGGGACTGAGGGCAGTGGTGTCACCATGTTTCTGGCTTCAACTCAGCGCAATGCTAGCTATCCTCTGCAAATTGTCAAACCTTGGGCTGGCGGGAGTTGAGAAAGCGCTTCAATACTTGAAGGCAGTTGCACAATGGGTGCCAACTTCTATCTCTTCTTTGGAGGATGCTGAATGATGCATGAGCTAGCGAAAAATATGAAGAAAATTATCTTAAAGAAAGACAGTTACCACAATACCAGAACTTAAATAGATCTTAACAAGCCATCAATCTGAGGAAACAGTGACACGTAGTCCATATAAAATAAAGTAAACTGTTCAATGGGACTACAATGACAACTTAAGAGCTTGTTGAGAAAACCTGCGAGGGGGATGAATTTTCCCCTTGTGGAGAGAGAGGGAGCCTCAGAAGTTGTTCTCACGAGCGCTGGGGGAGAGTCCTGTTGGCGTTCCTGGCATGGGGATGAGCATTGCTATGGGCTGATTGTCGTCCCACCGACGCCAGCTGTAGAGGCCGATGGGAGCTATTGTGCTGCTACATGCTACGGCCACCTTGGCTTTGAGGATGTTGTCCAGGCGGATCCTGTCGCAGGCGATCACGGGGAACAAGAAGACGCCACCCACAGCACAAGATCCTCAGGGGATCAGCAACAGACGAGGTGGATACCCTTCAAAGGATTCCTACAATATCTGATCGACACGGCCAGATCAGTGGTGGGCTCACCAACCCATACTCATGTTGGGCGCCTTGAAAAATTGGATGACCTTCCCTCTGGGGTGTATTTTCATTATGAGAAAGCCAGCCTTAGAGAGAGTTCGCATGGGTGAGTAAGCTTGTTCAGGCATGGGGACGGCGATTTTTCAAGGTGCCCGATCAACTACAGGAATGGCATGAACGAGCCAAAGCCCATGTGCAAGCTAAAGTTTAACATGCTTTCCGCATCATAAAACAGCAGTTTGGTTTTCTGAAAACTCGACTGCGTAGTATAGAGAGGAATCACAGCAAGGTGCCGATTTTGGCAGTGCTCACCAATCTCTTTATGGTGAGAAATAAAATACCATCGATGAAGGTGGCATAGGATCAGTCTGTCTGATCTCGCTTTGAGATTTTCCAATGTTTCCTTAGATTCATTTTTAGCGAGGTGGCGTTTCAGGAGATGGACTGGGAAGGTCTGAAGCCGGTTTGACCGGAAACCAGGTACAAGGTGGCTTCTGCGGCCCGGCCTGCCGAGACGGCAAGAATCTTCAAGCAGTCCAATCATGTTGGGACATTGGGTACAAGAAGCAGTAGCGCTGGTCTACTTGAGTCTGTAATTCCCATGCCGAAACCGGCTTCGGGCTCCACCTGGCAGGGGCGTCACTCTGTCATAGAACAGGCCGTAGTTTAGTGGGAGCACTACAAGGCAACCAGCAGCAAGGGAAGGGTAGAGCCCAGCGATGAGTTGAAACCCGGTCTGGATGGAACGGCCTGGCTCTTGTGTGATGTTGCTGGGGTCAAGGGAGGCCTTCAGTATCAAGGGCAATCAGCAGGGCGACAGGGTAACCAGGAAGGCTTCACCAGCAAAGCAACCACCACGACGGCCAACAGGGTGCATGCAGTGGCCATGAGCACCTGCAAGAGTGGAAAGGTGGAAGGGACAAACTACCTATGGAAGGTTGCCAGCAGGTCATGGATAAACTGCCAGAACATGAGCAAGAGGAATAAATCTTCATAGCCTCTTTGGTTTCCGCCTCGACAATATCCTCCAACACAGGATGGCTGTGGCATGAACAGTGCAACAGGTTCCATCGCGCTACACAGTGGGCACCGCTGGAACCACAATCAGCCGGTATGGCCGGGCAACATCACGCTGTCGGCAGTCACCATGCATCTCCACGTCAAAGAGCCGCGGGTTCCCCTTGCACCTCTGACGCGCCTCCGGATTTCTCTGCATCTTTCGGATCAGCCTGAGGAGGGAGAGTGTAAAGGCATCTGGGCATTCAAGATGTTGATCTGTTCTATCAAACGGCGATTGGTTGGGGGCAGCCAGGCCCGTAACAGTTGATCCAGCGTGGGATCAAACCAACGGTGCAGGCAGGCAAATGGTTCCGCCCGAAAGCCCCGCCGCTGTTTGTGGCTCCCGCCCGCGCCGGGATCGAACTGCTGGATTCCCTGCTCAAGTGCCCACGTGATCGGGGTGTAGTAGCAGGTTTCAAAGTGGAGACCGCTCACTTCCACGTCGCTGCCCCAGTAGCGGCCCCACAGTTGGCGACCATTGCGCAGACAGAGGCTCATGGCCACCGGCGCCAGGGGGTCCTTCTCATGGGCGCTGAAGAGCACCAGATGGCGCCGTAGCCGTTGTTCCGCCAACCGGAAAAAGTCTTCCGTCAGGTATTTGCTGCCCCAAGGCCCCCAGCGGGCACAGTGGGCAGCATAGAAGCCATGCATCTGCTGCAACATGCCTGGGGGGATCTCCTCTCCCGCCATGGGCATGAGGCTGATGCCCGCCTGGGCAACGGCGCGGCGCTCCCGCTTGATGTTGCGCCGTTGATTGGCGTTAAAGCTGGCCAGGTAATCTGAAAAACGATGTTCGCCGGTGCGGCGCCATTCGCTCCGGAGTTGGAGCCATGTGGCGCAACCGGCTTGCTCAGCCAGAGCAGCCCAATCTGCCGCGGCGTAGAGAAAGTTGGCGCTGAGAATGCCGTTGCGCCTGCAGAGATCATCCACCAGCTTGAACATGAGCTGGGTCATGCTTTGCTGGTCTTCGCCGAGCGCCATGAAGAAGCGGTAGCCCATGGCAGGGGTCAGGGGACTCATGCCCAGCAGCTTGGGGTAGTACTCCAGCCCCAGTTGTCCCGCCACTTGAGCAAACGCCTGGTCGAAGACAAATTCCCCGTAGCTGTGGGCTTTGAGATAGAGGGGCGCCACAGCAATCAGCTCCTTGTGGCGCCAGAGGCTGAGGTGGCAGCTCTGCCAGCCATGGCAGGGGGCAATGGCGCCAGAGATCTCCAGGCAATGGAGCCAGTCCCAGGAGAAGTGGGGCAAATCGTGGGGCGCCACGATGGCCTGCCATGCAGATTGTGGAATCTCGGCGATGGATCGATGCCAGCGGGCCTGCAAATCCGCCCCCATGAGACCTGGTCCGTTGTGTGTACATTGTGACACTGCTGGATGGATTGGGGATGGCCGGTCTTGAGAACTCCAACTCCTCCCCAACGGCCCCATCCGCCAGTGCCCAGCAGGGCTGGGGCTCCTCCCTGGGCTTTGTGTCGGCTGCAGCGGGCAGTGCCATTGGCCTGGGCAATCTCTGGGGGCTGACCTACCGGGTCGCCCTGGGTGGGGGCATGGCTTTTCTTGGGCTTTACCTGGTGGCCGTTGTGGTGCTGGGCTTCCCACTGTTGTTGGCGGAACTGGTGCTGGGGCGCCACACACGACGCTCACCGGTGCTGGCCACTGTGGCGGTGGGCGGCCCGGCCTGGCGGCCACTGGGTTGGCTCTTCCCCCTCAGCAGTGCTCTGATCCTTGGGTACTATGCCGTCATTACCGGCTGGGTGGGACAGGCCCTGCTTGCGGTGCTCCAGGGCTGTCTCCCCGCAGACCAGGCCAGCGCCCATGCTTTCTTCCTCCAACTGAGCGGAGGACAGGCCGAGGCGATAGCCTACGTGCTCGCGCTGGCGCTCACGGCCGCCGTGGTGGCCACAGGGGTGCAGCAGGGGATTGAGCGGCTGAGCCGCTGGTCCATGCCAATCCTGCTGGCGCTGCTCATGGGGCTGCTGTTGTGGTCCGCCACCCTTGCGGAGGCGCCGGCACGCTATGAAGAAGTGCTGCTTCACTGGCGCTGGGCCGACTGGTGGAATCCCCACATCCTGCGGCAAGCCTTCAGCCAGGCGTTCTTCTCCCTGGGTTTGGGCAGCGGCGCCATGGCAGCCTATGCGTCCCATCTGGGGCGGCGTGACCCGTTGCCCCGACAGGCGGCCGTTATCACGGCCCTGGACACAGCCGTTGGTCTCCTGGCGGTGCTCATCATCGTGCCCCTGATGAGCAGTGGCGCCGGGGCGGGGCACCAGGGCGGCACCGGGGCGGTGGGCACCCTGTTCGTGGCCATCCCGCTGGGCTTTGCCTCCCTTGGCTCTGCAGGTCCGCCGCTGCTGGCGGCGTTTTTCTTTCTGGCCAGCATTGCTGCCGTCACCTCGGCCGTCTCCTTGCTGGAGGTTCCCGTCGCTGTGCTGATGGACCGCCTGGGCTGGGAGCGAGCTGCGACCACCTGGATCACCGTGGCGGTGGTGGCCCTCCTGGGGCTGCCCGCCCTGCTGAGCACAGACCTGCTGATGGCCAGCCATGACGTGTTCGGTGGCGTGGTGCTGATGGGCAGTGGGCTGTTGCTCAGCCTGCTGATGGGCTGGGTGGCGCCTCAACACGTCATGGAGGACTTGTCCTCGCTCCCGCCGCCACTGCTGCGGGGACTGCTGCTGACCCTGCGCTGGGTGGCGCCCCTACTGCTTGGGGGCGTGCTTGCGCTGTCCTGCATCCAGATCCTTGAGCCGAAGATCTCTCTCTGGTTGTGACCGTTTGCTGTCGTCCATCACCAGGCGCAACAGCGTCCCGTCTCCCCGTAACCGCAGCATGATTGTTGTTGGCACACTTGGTTTTCAGTGTTGAGCAGGTTGCCTGTCAACGGGAACAGGACATCACCAGCCGGTGTGGCGAAAAGAACCCACTCGGGGACCGGAACATCACGAAGCGCAAGCAGATGGCCGTGACAGTGCGACAGGTTATGGCTCCCCGTTTTCCCTGAGGCTGGAGTCAACAGACGGCCGGGACCCATGGGGATGGCGCCAATCCCCATGGCGGCCCCCTTGTTTGGAGAGCAGGCGCACGCCGCCAATCTCCATGGCGGGATCCAGGGCCTTGGCCATGTCGTAGATGGCCAGCAGACCCACCTGCACAGCAGTCAGGGCCTCCATTTCCACGCCCGTCCGGGCATGGGTGTGGACGGAGGCCTGAACCCGTAGCGCAGACAGGTGGTCCATGGGGCTGATCTGCACCTCCACCCCATGGATGGGCAGGGGGTGGCAGAGGGGGATCAGCTCCCAGGTGCGCTTGGCGGCCTGAATGGCGGCAATCCGCGCCACAGCCAACACGTCCCCTTTGGGGATCTCAGCCGCAATCACGCGTTGCAGCACGTGGGGATCCATGCGAATCCATCCCTCCGCCAGGGCTCGACGGTGAGTAGACGGGCGCTCCACCACGGAGATCATGCGGGCCTGCCCCTGGGCATCGAGATGGGAGAGCTCCACAATTGGTCGAGGACTTCGCCCGCAAGGGATGGACCCATCACCTTAGCCTTGTCCCATTCGGATTCAGAACGCCCATGGGCTGTGCCGGATCGGCGCGGGACCAGTGTTGATGACGAGTTGGAAGCGCCCCTCGACGCTGCTCTGTGTCTTTCTCACGCTGCTCTACGACCGCGTTGGCGAAAGCGTGGTTTTCCCTCTGCTCACCTTTCTGGTGGCTCCCCTGGTGCCGGTCAGCCAGTTGGGACTGGTGATCGGCCTGTTGGGCGGTAGCTACACCATGGCCCAATTCCTGGCAATCCCGGTGATTGGCTCCTTGAGCGACCACTTCGGGCGGCGGTCCGTGCTGCTGGTGTGCATTGGCGGCTCTGCTGTGGGGGTGGGCCTGTTTGGCGTGGGTGCCGGTCTTGGCGGCGGCGCCAGCGGTTGGGGCTGGCTCGCCCTGGTGGGTGGACTGCCGCTCATGTTCGCAGGCCGCATTCTGGATGGGGCAACAGGAGGGACGGTCGCCACCGCCCAGGCCGTGATTGCCGACACCACGCCACCGGAGAGGCGCGCCCGCGCCTTTGGACTCATTGGTCTGGCGTTTGGCCTGGGGTTCATCATCGGGCCGGGGCTGGGGGGCTGGCTGGCGGATGTGCATTTGCAACTGCCCGTTGCCGTTGCCGTTGCCGTTGCACTCGTCAACTTCCTGGTCACTTTTCTGCTGCTCCCGGAAACATTGCCCCCCGCGGCCCGCCAACCCATGCCCAGCCTGGCCCAACTCAATCCCTTCGGTCAGGTGCTGCAACTGCTGCAGGATCCCCACGTGGGGGGGCTGAGCCTGGGGTTTGGCTTGTTTTTTCTGGTGTTCAACGGCTTTACCACCATCCTGGTGCCCTTCCTCAATCTGATGCTGGCCTGGCAAGTGGTGGACGTGGGGAAAGTGTTTGTGCTGGTGGGGGTGGTGGCAGCCCTGGTGCAGGGGGTGCTGATTGGTCCCCTGAGCCGTTGGCTGGGGGAGCAGCGCCTCACCCTGCTGGGCATCGGCCTGGTATTGGCGGGATACCTGCTGGTGGCCCTTGCCCAGCCAGAGGCCAATGCCCAGGGGCCCATGGCCCAGCCGGCGATTTACAGCGCCGTGGTGCTGTTGGCCACCGGCATTGGCGTGACGGCCCCGTCTCTGCGGGCCATGATTTCCCGGCGGCTGGATGCCGGCAGCCAGGGACGAGGCTTGGGCAGCCTGCAGGCCCTGCAAAGTCTGGGAACATCCATTGGTCCCCCCGTTGCCGGCATTTTGTTCACCGGTTTGGCGCCACGGGCCCCCTTCTGGGTGGCCATTGCTGCGCTGCTGCTGGTGACGATGCTCACCAGCGGCGCCTTGCAGCGACAGCAAAAGCGCCGCCCTCTACCATAAGCGCGCTGTGAAGGCGGTCTTCTGCTAGAAAGTAGAGAGGGTTGTTCCGCCACACCCTCCTGCTGCATTTTCTCTCCTCCCCCATGGCAGCCGCCGGCCTTTCTGCGTCCACGTTTATCAACCGGGAACGGAGCTGGATTCAGTTTAACCAACGAGTATTGGCCCAGGCTCTGAATCCTCGAACGCCACTTCTGGAGCAAGCCAGGTTTAGCGCCATTTTCAGCAATAACCTGGACGAATTTTTCATGGTTCGGGTGGCTTCCCTCAAGTCTCAGGTGGAGGCAGGCGTTGACCAGCTTAGCTTGGATGGCCGTTCTCCACGGCAGCAATTGCTGGACATTCGTGAGCAACTCAACCCTTTATTACAACAACAGCAACATCACTATAAACATTACCTTGTACCCACGTTACGGGAACATAGTGTAGACGTTCTCAACTATGCAGAGCTCAACAATCGTCAGAAGGACTGGACCACCCACTACTTTCAGTCCCTTGTCTTTGCTGTTCTCACCCCCTTGGCGGTAGACTCGGCTCATCCATTTCCCTTTATCAGTAACTTGAGCCTCAACATTGCGGTGCTCATTAAGGATTCAGAAACCGGCGGTCACCAATTTGCCCGGGTCAAGGTGCCCAGAAGCCTGCCCCGCTTTGTGGATCTTCCCTCCGGGCTGTCGGAACTGAGTCCTGTGCGCACCGTTGTCCTTCTGGAAGAGATCATCGCCAACAATATCGATATGCTCTTCCCCGGCACAATGGTAACAGATCACTATTTTTTCCGAGTGACCCGTGATGCGGATCTGGAATATCTGGAGCTGGAGGCGGACGATTTACTGCAGGCCATTGAAGCCAGCCTGCGCAAGCGCCGTCTGGAAGGCAGGGTGGTGCGCCTTGAGGTGGATGAGCACATGCCCCAAGAGGTTGTGGATCAACTCATGCAAGGGATGGTCGTTGAGGAGGAAGACCTCTATCGCATCCGTGGCCCACTGGGTCTGGATGATCTGTTTTGCCTCACAACCCCGCCGCCTCAACCTCAACTGCGGTATCCTCCCCATCGTGGCCGGCTGCCGCCGCCGTTTCGCCGGGCCCAGAAAAGCCTGCTTGCCGATGGATCCCTCCCCCAGGAAGAATTCGAGAGCGTATTTGATGTGATTCGCCGTGGTGATGTATTGGTGTATCATCCCTATGATCTGTTTACCAGTTCCGTGGAGGAGTTTATTAACCAGGCTGCTGATGATCCAGACGTCCTGGCCATTAAGCTCACCCTGTATCGACTATCAAAAGAGTCAGCGATTGTGGATGCTCTGGAGCGGGCTTCAGAAAATGGTAAACAGGTGCTGGCGTTGGTGGAGTTGAAGGCGCGCTTTGATGAAGATAATAACATTCAATGGGCACGACAACTGGAACGGGCCGGTGTTCATGTGGTCTATGGCGTCTTGGGTTACAAGACCCACACAAAAGTGACCTTGGTCGTACGCAAAGAGCATCAGGGTGTACGCAGCTATGCTCATATTGGCACCGGTAATTACAACGCAAAAACATCTCGCTTTTACACAGATCTTGGCCTGTTCACCTGTTGCCCAATGATTGGTCAAGACTTGGTGGAGCTGTTTAATTACTTCACGGGCTATGGGAAGCAGCAGTGCTTCCGCAAGCTCCTCGTGGCTCCAGTGACTCTTCGAGATCGCATGGAGGCCATGATTCAACGGGAAATCAAGCACGCCAACACTCAACGGGGAGGCCATATTCGTGCCAAGATGAACTCCCTGGTGGATCCTTCCATCATCCAGGCGCTGTATCATGCGTCGAAAGCAGGTGTTCGTATTGAACTGGTTGTGCGGGGCATGTGCTCTCTGCGGGCCGGTGTGCCCGGGTTAAGTGAGCACGTTCGCGTGGTCAGCATCATTGGCCCCTTCCTGGAGCACTCCCGCATTTTCTGGTTTGGCAATGGAGGCAAGCCGGAAGTGTATATTGGCAGCGCAGATTGGATGACCCGCAATCTGGACCGCCGGGTGGAATGCCTGACCCCTATTGAGGATCCCTTGCTACGCCAGAAGCTGGAAGCCCTTCTCAGCCTGTACCTGCAGGACAATTCCGGAGCCTGGGAGATGGGGCCTGACGGCTCCTACCGTCCGGTCCCACGCCGCCAGGACGAGGCCGGGCGCGATGCTCAACTGGTCTTGATTCAGCATTGGCAGGCCACCCAAGGGCAGGGAGACCCCTCGGACACCATGGCCTGGGAGAGCGACCCTCAAGCCGAAGACCGTCAAACCCGAGGCTGAGGCGCGGCCCAGCGGAGACAGGCCGCTTCCGGCTGCCAACGCCAGCGCAGCAGCCGGGCAAGGGCAGCGCCCTGCAGATGTGGGACCACTGTGCCGCCATGCCCCAGACAAGCCCGTGGCCGTGCGGTTGCCGCCAGAATCGCCTCGTCTGGATTCCGGCTCCAGCGGGCCAGCCGACACGCCCCCTCCAGGATACCCACCGTGGTGCCCGCCAGGGCGCCATCCTCCAACCGACACGTGCCATGCTGGGCCGTGATCCAGCGTCCGCCCCAGGAATAACGCCCCTCGGCCAGGCCATAGGGAGCCAGGGCATCGCTCACAAGCACCACTCTGTCGGGCGCCATGCGGGTGAGCAGCACCGCCACGGCGGGATCAACATGAATCCCGTCGGCAATGAGCCCCAGGAACACCGGATCGGACGCCATGCAGGCGGAGCCAATGGGTCCTGGAGCACGATGCCGCAAGGGAGGCATGGCATTGAACGTGTGGGTCAGCAGGCGCGCCCCCGCCGCGAAGGCTGCTGCTGCCTGCGTCTGGCTGGCTTCCGTGTGCCCAATGCCCACCACAATGCCCTGCTCCACAAGCCAGTCCAGGACCTCGTGCCGGGGATCCAGCTCCGGCGCCATGGTCAGCAGGGCCACGTCCTTGGCGCTGAATCCATCCATGAGCTGTTTGAGGCGCTCCAGCTTCAGGGGTTGGACATGGCGCCGGGGATGAGCACCGCGCTTGCTCAGCGCCAGAAAAGGGCCTTCCAGATGGGCCCCCAGCAAGCGGGTCTCGGCAACGTCCTGCTGCTGTCGAACCCGGCGCAGCAGGGCCAGGCTCTGGCGCAACCGAGCCAGCGGCGCAGTGGTCAGGGTGGGGCAGACGGCACCCACCCCCTGCTGCCGAAGCCACACCAGGGCCTGGCGAAGACCATCCAACTGTTGAGTCTCCAGATGAGCGAACCAAAGACCGTGCAGGCCATTGATCTGCAAGTCCACCGCCGCCGGACTCAACCAGTCCCCCTGCCAGTCCCAGTGGTGGGGACGGCGGCCCTCTGCAGCATGGGATGCATCGGGGCGCAAATCACGGACCACGCCCTGCTCGTCCAGGCGGAAGCACCAGAAACCTGGCTCCCCTGGCAGCCTGAGGTGACAACAGTGCAATTCAGCCATGGCAGCCAGCCAAGCGCTGCATTATGGACCTCCATCTTGCCTGAGGCTGAATGCACGAGGGGCTTGCCAGGCGATTTCTTCAGGCCCGGGTCCATGGGTTCCGTTGTATTTTGCCACTGATATCCGTCGAAAGCGGCAGAACTGGCTGTCCCATTGACCGAAGCAGTCAGGCAGGCGCAATCAGGCAGATCTCGCCAGAGGGCGCCGGTGTCCACCTTCCAGAGAACAGCTTCGAGAAACAGATGATTGTCTCTTGCGGTAACGGCACGATCCGCAGCCCTGTCGGGAAGCAGCGGCCCAATGCGCTGCCAGAGCCGATCAGCGATTACCCAGTGGTATTTGCTCATGACAACCTCCATTTCTGAAGGTTTGAAGGTTGAAACACCTCTACACCCATTCGACAGAACCTTATTGTTCACAGGCTCTGGTAGCACAGGGATCATCACCACTTTTCGTGCGCATAGCGCACGGGACCACGACAAACGGACGGAACCCCAAGCCTTACCATGATTGACGCTCTACAATTTTCAGCCACAAGCCCTCCACTCCATGGTTGCCAGCGACACCAGCCCTGCTCCGTTCGCTGGTGTGGGCGCCGTGGCGCGGCAGGCCTTTCCTCTGGCTGCCATCACCGGGCATGACACCGCCAAGCTGGCCCTCCTGTTGTCGGCTGTGGATCCCGGCAGCGGCGGCGTGATCATTGCCGGTCGCCGCGGTACGGGCAAATCGGTGCTGGCGCGGGGGCTCCATGCCCTGCTGCCCCCCATTGAAATCCTGCGGGGCAGCCTCAACAGCGATCCCTACGATCCCGAAGACTGGGACCCCACAACCTGGGAGCGCTGGGCTGGGGTGATCCCCGAGCAGTTGCCCACCCGGGTGGTGCCGGCGCCCTTTGTGCAGGTTCCCGTTGGCGTGTCCGAGGACCGGCTACTGGGGGCCGTGGACGTGGGTGCCTCTCTCGGCAGCGGGAAGGCGGTGTTCCAGCCGGGGCTGCTGGCGGAAGCCCATCGGGGGGTGCTCTATCTCGATGAGCTGAACCTGCTGGACGACACCATCATCAACCTGCTGCTGGAGGCGGTGGGCAGTGGTTGCAACCGCGTGGAGCGGGAAGGCGTCAGCACCAGCCACCCCTGCCGCTGCTTGCTGCTGGCCACCTACAACCCGGAAGAGGGTTCCGTGCGGAACCATCTGCTGGACCGCTTTGCCATGGCCCTCAACGCAGATCAACTCCTGACGGAAGACAACCGGGCCGCGGCGGTCGCCACGGTTCTGGAGGCAGCCCATGATCCCCAGGGATTCCGGCAGTGTTGGCAGCAGCAGACCGAAGCCATGGCCACCCGGTTGCTGCTGGCGCGGCAATGGCTGCCGGATGTGCGGATCAGCACGGCCCAGGTGGCCTACCTGGTGGAAGAGGCCATACGGGGAGGGGTGGACGGGCATCGGGCAGAGTTGTTTGCCATGCGGGTGGCCAGGGCCGCAGCGGCGCTGGCGGGGCGGGATGAGGTGCTGGCGGAGGACCTGCGCACCGCTGTGGAACTGGTCATTGCGCCGCGGGCGCGGTTTGATGAGCGCCAGCAGCAGCAGGATCAGCCACCCCCCACCCCGGACCCGGGCAAGGATCAGGACACCGGGCCGGAGACTGAGCCAGACCCGCCAGAGGAGCCGGACAATTCCCCGGAGCAGCAGGGACCCGCCACCATCCCGGAGGAGTTTCTCCTGGAGCCGGAAGCTGCTGCGGTGGACCCGGATCTGCTGGTGTTCCAGGCGGTAAAATTCCGCGCCGGACGCAGTGGTCGCCGGGCCGTGGTCAACAGTGACAGCCGGGGCCGTTATGTGCGCCCCATGCTGCCGCGGGGGCCGGTGAAGCGGATTGCGGTGGACGCCACCCTGCGGGCTGCTGCTCCCTACCAGAAGCAACGCCGCCAACGGGATGGGCGTCGCCCTGTCATCATTGAAGACAGCGACCTGCGGGCCAAACAGTTGGAGCGGCGGGCCGGGGCCCTGGTGGTGTTTCTGGTGGACAGCAGCGGCTCCATGGCCCTGAACCGGATGCAGGCGGCCAAGGGGGCCGTGCTGCGCCTGTTGGGGGAAGCCTACAAAAACCGTGATCAAGTGGCCTTGATTCCCTTTCGTGGGGAACAGGCGGAGGTGCTGCTGCCCCCCACCCGCTCCATCACTGCCGCACGGCGACGGCTGGAAACACTGCCCTGCGGTGGCGGCTCCCCCCTGGCCCATGGTCTCACCCAGGCGGCCCGGGTTGGGGTCAATGCCGTGGCGGCTGGCGACATCGCCCAGGTGGTGGTGGTGGCCATTACCGATGGACGGGGCAACGTCCCCCTGAGCCGTTCCCTTGGCCAGGACGAGGACTCCAGCAAGGATGTGCGCCAGGAGTTGCTGGAGGTGGCGGCCCAATACGTGCGGCTGGGCATCAAGTTGCTGGTGATCGATACGGAGCGCAAGTTCATCCGCAGTGGCTTTGGCGAGGACTTGGCCCAGGCCGCCATGGGTCGCTATGTGCGCCTTCCCAAGGCCACCGGCCAGGCCATGGCCGCCATGGCCACGGATGCCCTGCGGGGAATGGTCTAACCGGCTGCGCTGCTGTACTTTTGCGCAGGTCTCGGAGTGGCGGACCATGGACGTCGCAGTGATTGGCACCGGCTACGTGGGCCTGGTCTCGGCAGTCTGTCTGGCCCATATGGGACACACGGTGGCGGGAGTGGATAACGACGTTGAGAAGTTGGCCCAACTACGGGGGGGGAAGAGCCCCATCTACGAACCTGGCTTGCAGGAAGACCTCACCCTGGCCATCGGCACAGGCCGACTGCAATTCCATGGGGATCTGGTGGCAGCGGTGGGGGGCAGTACCGTTGTTTTCATTGCTGTCGGCACGCCTCCGCTGCCCTCCGGCGCCAGTGACACCCGGGCCGTGGCCACGGTGGCTACAGCCATTGGTGCTGCCCTGGCGGGTGACCACCAGCCACGGTTAATCGTGAACAAGTCCACCGTGCCCGTCGGTACCGGCGCCTGGGTACAGGATCTGGTGGCTCGGAGTGCCGCCGCCGCGGGCGCCGCGCCGCCGCCGGTGACGGTGGTGAGCAATCCGGAGTTTTTGCGAGAGGGGCAGGCCCTTTGGGACAGCTACAACCCGGATCGCATTGTGCTGGGGAGCGATGATCCGGCTGCCCTGATCACCATGGAGAAACTCTATGCCCCGTTGATCAAGCGCCGCTGCAGGGGCTGCGACATCAGCCACCCTGGCCCCATCCCCCTGATCAAGACGGATCTGGCCTCGGCGGAGATGATCAAGTATGCCGCCAATGCCTTCCTGGCCACCAAGGTGTCCTTCATCAATGAACTGGCCCGGCTCTGTGACCACCTGGGGGCCGACATTACGCTGGTGGCGGACGGCATCGGCCTGGACAAGCGCATCGGCCGTGCGTTTCTGGATGCCGGCATCGGTTGGGGAGGCAGCTGCTTGCCCAAGGATGTGTCGGCCCTGGTGTACACCGCCAACAGCCAGGGCGTTCATTCCCGTCTCCTGGAGGCGGTGACCGAGATCAACCAGGATCAGCGCCGCTTGGTGGTGCGCAAGCTGCAACAGGCGCTACCAGTACTGCAGGGGCGCACCGTCGGACTGCTGGGACTCACTTTCAAGCCCAACACCGACGACCTGCGGGAGGCTCCCGCCCTGGACATTGCCACCGAACTGATCCGCCTGGGCGCCACGGTGAAAGGATTTGATCCTTACTGGAGCCGGCAAGACCACTGGCCAAAGTCCCTTGCCTCGATTCAACACTGCGCCAGCGCCATGGCGTTAGCCAAGGGGTGCGATGCCCTGGTGGTGGTCACCGAGTGGCCGGAGTTCAAGCTTCTGGACTGGGCACGGCTGGGTCGGGAGATGCACCAGCGGCTGGTGGTGGATGGACGCAACTGTCTGGATGGCGCGGCCCTCACGGCCGCTGGTTTCCGCTGGCAGGGCATGGGCCGCAACCCGCCAGCACACGAATCGGCGTGACACGCTGGGCGTCCGGGCCACCCCCCATGGCTATGGCTCCCCACCCTCCACCGCGGCCGCGGGATTGGCAAGCAGCTTGGCGCCGTAGAGATCTTCAAACAACAAGCCAAGCCCAACGACCAGATTCCTTAGACCCTCGGCAACGGCTGGATCACTGGTGATTCCCAGAATGTCACTACCGATTTCATCCAGACTGGCAGTGAAGCCCTCCACGTTGACGAGAATGGTGCCGGCCTTGGCACTCAACTGGTCCGTGGCCTTCTCCACGTTGGTCATGGTCTGCATGAACTTGGCGATGGTCTCGGGGCGATCCAGCTCCGCCGACACATTGGCCAGATGGCCTGTGAGCGTGGCGACGTTGGCGGTGCTGGTGTTGACGTTATCAACAGTGGGCTCCAGTCGTTGCACCAGGTTCTGAAGGGATTGCATCAGGGTGATGGTCTCTGCGGCGGCAGTGGTGACAATGTTGCTGGTGTCGGTGAGGGCTTTGATCGTTTCGTCTGCGCTGCCGAGAAGGTCGATGTCGATGACGTAATCCAGGAGTTTTGTGATGCTGGCCACGACAGCATCCAGGCTGGGGCTCTGGTCCCCCGGCAGCACGGCACCGGCGCAAAGCTGTTGGGCGGATGGACAGTCCTCTGCCGTGGGGCTGACAGGAGCGGCCAAAGGCCTGGAGGAGCCAATCAGCACCAGCTGGGCCGTTCCTCCCAGCAGGCTGCCAGTCGTCACCCTGGCGCGAACGGGCTGGGCAATGGCCAACTCGGGGGCGCTGAGCTGCACCTGTACGGCCACAAAGTCGGGCTGCGGCGTAATGGATTGCACTGTGCCCACATCCACCCCCCGGTAGAGCACGTTGGAGCGGGAGGCCAGGCCTGTTGCATCGTCGAGGCGCACGGTGATGGTCCAGGCAGTTCCAAAAAGCCGGTTCCCTCTCAGTTGAAGCCACAGCCCGGAGGCCACGACCAGCGCGGCAAGGATGCTCAGGCCAACAGCGGCCTCGCGGAGGCTACGACGCATGGTGTTCAGGTCGATTCGGGTTGCATGGGCCCCTGCAGGCTGGCGCTCCGGAACTGTCGGACATAGGGATTATCCGTCACCTCGAACCCCTGCACAGAGCCGTGCCACTGTGCATGCCCTCCGTAGAGCATCACCACATGGTCGGCAGCCCGGCGAATTGTGCTCATCACATGGCTGACCACCACCGCCGTACCTCCAGCAAATTCCGTGGTTTTGACAATCATATCCTCAATCCTGGTGCAGGCCACGGGGTCAAGACCCGCCGTGGGCTCGTCAAACAGGAGAAGGGGGGGATGGCTGGCGTCGGCCGTGGGATCCTCAACAATGGCCCGGGCAAAACTGACCCGCTTCTGCATCCCTCCCGAGAGCTGGTCCGGCATCAAGTCCTCAACGCCCCTCAAGCCCACTTCCTCCAGCACCCTGGAGACCCGGACGCGGATGTCCGCCGGAGACAGGCGGCGGCTGCGCTGCAGCAGGAACCCCACGTTCTCCGCAACGCTGAGGGAGGCCAGCAGAGCAGGGGACTGAAACACCATGCGAACGTCTACGGGTTTGTCTTGATCTTCCCGCAAATAGACCTGCTGTCGGCCATAGAGGCTGAGACGGCCTTTGCTGGGCAGCAACAGCCCCGCAAGCAGCCGCAGGATGGTGGACTTCCCCGCTCCGGACGGCCCCACAACGGCAACCTTCTGTCCCACACCCACATCCAGGTCCAGGTTGTTGAGCACGGATTTGGCGCCAAAGCACAGGCCGATACCGCGTAGCTGAATGGCCAACACCTCCGCTGCCACACCAAGGGGCTTGGACATCGACTCAACGCGCCAAGGGTATTTCTACAATTTTCGCACATGGTGGTCGTGATCTTGACGCAGAGCACGCAACAGCAGGCGTCAGGTCCCGCTCGCCAGAAGAGCAGGAGGAGCGGCCGCCTCCGGACCGAAGGGCAGCCGGGGCGACGGCGACGGCCCCCGATCCTGGACAGGTCCTGCAAGGCGCTCCGATGGCTCTCACCAGGTCTCCTGGTCAAGCGCTGGATGCTCACCAGTGCCTTGGGTCTCCTGTTGCTGGCTCTGGGCAGTGCCATCTGGGCCAACCTGAAGCCGGTGTACTGGATCCTGGAGACCATCGAGCGGACCCTGGCCGGCATCACCCAGGTGTTCCCCTACCAGTTGACCGGTCCCCTGGTGCTGCTCAGTGGCCTGGTCCTCATCTTTCTGGGCCAGAGCCGCACCGTCGGATCGATCCAGCAGGCCCTGGCCCCCAACCAGGATCGACCCTTGGTGGATGCCCTGCTGGCGCAGCGCCGCCTCAATCGGGGACCCAGCATTGTGGCCATTGGCGGAGGCACCGGCCTGGCCACGATGCTCAGTGGCCTGAAGCGCTACAGCAGCAGCATTACCGCCATTGTCACCATGACTGACGACGGGGGCAGCAGTGGCCGCCTGCGCCGTGATCTGGGTATTCAGCCCCCTGGAGATATTCGCAATTGCCTCACTGCCCTGGCCAAGGAGGAACAGCTGCTCACCCAGCTCTTCCGCTACCGCTTTGCCTCTGGTAAGGGCTTGGAAGGCCACAGCCTGGGCAACCTGTTCCTCTCGGCCTTGACCACCATCACCGGCAATCTGGAGTCCGCCGTTGCCGCCAGCAGTCGGGTGCTGAACATTCAAGGGCAGGTGGTGCCGGCTACCAACGCCGATGTGCAACTCTGGGCCCAACTGGAGGACGGCCGCCTCATTGAGGGGGAATCCCGAATCAGCGGAGCGGGGGGCCGGATCCACCGGGTGGGATGCCGGCCGGCGGCGCCGCCGGCGCTCCCCAGGGCCCTGGAGGCCATCCGCCAGGCGGACTTGATTTTGCTGGGTCCTGGCAGTTTGTACACGTCGCTGCTGCCCAATTTGCTGGTGCCCCAGCTTGTGAAGGAAATCAGCCGCTCTCCAGCCGCCAAGCTCTACATCTGCAACCTCATGACCCAGCCCGGTGAAACCGATGGGTTGGACGTGTGGGACCACGTGGCGGCCATTGGCCAGCACCTGGGCCGTCAAGGCGTCACGCCCTGGTTGTTTCCCGATGTGCTGGCCCACAGTGGTCACCTGGATCGCCCCTTGGTGGAGCGCTATCGGTCCGCAGGCTCCGAGCCCGTAACCTGTCCCGTGGACAAACTCAGGGCAAAAGGCTTGCGGCCCCATCTGGCCATGATGCATGCTCGGGTTGAGTCCCTCAACGAGGATTCGGCCAGCAAGAGCCTGCGCCACGACCCCGTACGGCTGGCACGGGCCGTGATGCGATTCTACCGTCGGCACCAGCGGCGTCAGCAGCGCGGCGAGAGCAGCGCCCAACAACCACTCCATCCCTGATCACCGCCACCCCCATGAGCACAGTCGTCACCTGCCGGTATCTCGGTGATCTGGAGACGGAAGCCCGCCATGAAGGCTCGGCAACCCATCTGCGCACCGACGCCCTACTGGACAACAACGGCAAAGCCCGTACGTTTTCCCCCACGGATTTACTGGCCACAGCTCTGGGCGCCTGCCTGCTCACCATCATGGGCATCACGGCCTGCAACCATGGGTTCGAACTGGAGCCCTGCGCCGCTGACGTGGTGAAAACCATGAGCACCACCTCACCCCGCCGGGTGGACAGCCGGGCGGCGCGGGTGGCGCTGCCGTAAGGTCTCAGCCGTCACCAGCGACAACTCCTGATGCAGGCCGCCCTGCATTGCCCCGTCATGAACAGTATTGGTTCTGGAATCAAGATCACGACGGAGTTCGTGGATTGCCTTCAGGGATAGAGGCGAAGAACGACGGAACAGATCACCATCCATCACCCGGCGCAAGGCGGAGAACTCGGCCGTCCCGCTCATCGTCGGTCAAGGCATAGACAACACCGTCAGGCCCTGCGGCCACATCGCGGATGCGTTGCCCCTCATCGGCAATGAGTCGCTCCTCGTGGATCACCGACTCGCCATCCAGCTCCAGACGAAGAATGGCACGGGCCCTGAGGCCAGACACCAGCAGGTTGCCCTGCCAGTCTGGAAATGTCCTGGAGCCGTAGAAGGCGATGCCGCCAGGCGCAATGGCCGGGGTCCATGTGGCGACGGGATCCTCCAGCCCCGGCGCCGACCTGAACCCACGCCCTACCGGACGGCCGGAATACTCCACCCCGTGGGACACCAGGGGCCAACCGTAATTCCCCCCTGGCTTGACCACGTTCAGTTCATCACCACCCCGTGGGCCGTGTTCACTGATCCACAGCTTGCCCGTCTCCGGGTGGATTGCCGCGCCCTGGACATTGCGGTGTCCATGGGACCAGACTTCCGGCAGGGCGTCGTCGCGGCCAATGAACGGGTTGTCGCCGGGCGCTGTGCCGTCGGGTTGCAGCCGCACCACCTTGCCCAGGTGGGAGCGGAGATCCTGGGCCTGTTGCCGCCATGGGTCCCGGAACCGTTCCCCAAGCGTCACAAACATGGTTCCATCCCTGGCGAAGACCACCCGGGCGCCAAAGTGCAGACGACCTGGATAGCGGGGTAGCTGCCGAAAGACAACGGTGACCCCTTTGAGAGTTGTTCCATCGGCAGAGAGCCGCGCCCGGGCCACCGCAGTGGAGTTGGCGCCGTCGGAGGCTGGTTCGCTGTAGGCCAGCCAGAGCAGGCGGTTGCTGGCAAATGCCGGATCCACGGTCACATCCAGCAGCCCCCCCTGCCCCACATCCGCCACTGGGGGAACACCACCCAGCGGCGCCGACAGATTGCCCTCCTGATCCAGGATCCTGAGCCGGCCGGGTTTTTCCGTGAGGATCATGGCGCCGTTGGGGAGCATGTCCATTCCCCATGGCTGCGCAAGACCTCGGGCCACCACACTGAGAAGTACAGGACCCTTCTCGGTTGTCACGGTGCGGGTCTGGGCGCTGGAGAGTTCCGGCATGAACGGCAGGAGGACGGACGCCACCAGGGTCAGAACGATTCTTCCCAAGGGGTCCACCACAGTTTTCACGACGGCCTTGACGGCAAGCCTCAAATGTAGGGTTACCAGAAGGCTTGTCGTTGACACCATGGCGATGGCGCTCCCCACCACCCATGGGGAACAATCTCCAGCCAGCTCAGCGCCCCACCGCGCCCTGTTTCTCGGCGACGTTCACCTGGGCACCAGGCGGACAGAGGCCCGGCGTCTTCTCCAGCAGCTCAAGGCCCATCCCAGCGAGCGGCTGGTGCTGGTGGGGGACATCCTCGACTGCACCGCATGGCGAAAGCGCGGTGCGGTGTTCAGCCCCGGTGAGGTGGAGCTGTTGCTTTGGCTCGTGGCCGCCGCTGCCGAGCGCCCAGTGATCTGGATTCTGGGGAACCACGAACATCCCCTTCGGAAAGCCATGGGTCCAGATGTCATGGAGACCATCGCGAACGACGCGCCATGGCTCCGGATCGGCCGCCGCTACATTCACCAGACGAAAGACGGTCAGCGGCTGGCGGTCATCCATGGGGACTGCCTGGGTCACGGCTCTGGCCGCTGGCAGCGCCTGGATTATTGGGGGTATCAGGTCCTGGTTGAGCTGGAACGCTGGAGCCGCCGCCTGGGGTTGCCGAGCCCCACCTTGGCGGTGCAACAGGGCCGGGGAGGGCAGCAGGTGATTGCCGCCTTCCACCGGGATGCGGCCGCCTGGGCGCAGCGCCATGGCTTCGATGGGGTGATCTGTGGCCACATTCACAGTGCCTGCCTGGAGGATCACGCACCCGTGCGGGTGCTGAACACCGGCTGCTGGACCCATCCACCCGGTACCTTCCTTGTGGAAACAGCCGATGGCCGTTGGCAACTCCGGGACGGCCATGGCCACCTCCTGACCCAGTTGGGGGAGGAAAGTTGAATGAACTGAGGGTCAGGACTCACCACCAGAAGACGAGGGTGGTCCCAGGAGAACGGCAGAGCGGAAGGGATGGACACAGCGGTCGCAGCGTGTGGCCATACTGCGCCAGTCCTTTGGCATAGCCCTTCTACTGATCTTGACGATGGGTGACCATATCAGCAAGTCTCAGGCCGTCATAGACCACAAAACGCACGGCTTTGCGGACGATGGAGGATCTGAATTTGCTCAGATCCCTGGCAAACGGAATTGCCCCAAGGTTGATGGTATTCCAATGGTTGCCCACATCCTTCCGGATCAGGTGGTCCGCAACAAGCTTCTCGCCCCCTGCCGGTTATCTGGCAAGGGTTGTTGGGTCAAGTCAAAATAGTTTGCATAGCCCAGCAACGATAAAACATCATCGCCAGATAGAAATTGTGCAGCCGGCCCGCTTTCCCATGAATAAGGGTGCAGCTCGGCCCACAGGAGGCGGCGCTACTTGGGATGACCTGACAGGGGAATCGTTGCGCTGCCGGCCCGCACATATGCCGTGCGCTCAACCTCCACCGGGCTGGTGGGCGGCGATTTTTCGGCGGGCTGCTCAACGGGTACCCGTCACAGGCGAACGAAAACGTTGAGAAGCGGAAAAACAAGATGTAGAAGCTATACAATATGACATCAGTAGGGTAAGTTTACTTGCTCAGGTCCCACAGCTTGTGGATTCTGGATCTCCTCTTCGTCAAACACTCCAAAACGAGTTGAATCGGATTCTTTCTACCTACGACGATTCATATACGGTCAGGCTTGATGTAAGGCCATAAGGGAGGAGTGTGACCGTCAGCATATCCAGCGATCACCCTGACGCCTTTGCCATCACCCCTGACAACTGGAACCAACCCCAGGAAGTCCAGGTCAGGCTCGCCTTCACTATCCAGAACTACATTAGCGGAACGGCATCGGGCATCATCGGTGCGGTCCAGATGGCCTGTGGCGGAGGAGCGGAAAGCCTGATTATCTATTTCGGTGCCGTCCTTGCGATGATGATCGCCATGGCCGTGCTCTCCTTGGCAGCCATTTTGTTTGTCCTGCGGGTCGAGGCAAGGTGACGCCGCGTCGAGGACGCGGCTCACTCAATGCGCGCCGCAACATCCACCAGAACCTGCCGCTGCTGGGGGCGAATCGTCTCTACCGCCTGTTGCACCCGTCTTGGAACAATCTCTGCTCTCATACAGTCAATCCCTATTTCAGCCCTGACCGTCCGGCGTTTCGGGGAAGGACAAACGACGATACTCGGCATAGGTCTTCGGTTTCGGTCCCGGCTGCGCCTCTAACCAGTTCCAGGCTTTGAGCGCGTCTTTCTCAGGGATACCGGCATTGGCTGGATCGGCTCTGAAATCTGTCTTCTTGCGCCGCCAGTCATTGAGCCAGTACCATTGGCCCGACTTTCGACCGAATCCCGGTGCCTCGGCACGTACGAGTTCCAGCAGGAATGACTTAGTTTTCTTGTCATCGACATAGTTGGCGACGACCATGTCGGACGTTAGCTTGTCGCACGCCTGGCCGGCTTTACGTGGCATGACCGGTTTGCAGTCGGGCACCTTCCCCGTCCGTAGGAATTGCCGAATCAAATTCTCCAGTTCGATCTTGCGAAAATTGCCGACAGGGATTCCAACCTCGCGGGCAAAGGCCTTCAGGTCGGCGGCGTAAAAGTATCCGTTGTCGAATTCCTCGATGCTCATCTCTCGATGAAGCGTGCTCGTTCGGATCGTCTTAGTACTCATTGTTGCAAGTATCATTGAAGCTCATCACCTTAGTAAGGCTGGCGCCGACCTTCTCCGCCGCCGCGACCAGGTGCGCACCGCAATGGAGAGACTCCCGATCTGGCCACCTTAGCGGTACGTGATGACTCCCGCAATGGTCGAAGCGGTGAAAGACTTCCAGGGGCGAACGGGTATCCGTCCAACGGGTAATCTTGACGGCCTGACCATACGAAACCTGATTCTCTATCCAGATTGACAACGGCTTTTCTTCGTCCTCCACTAGTTCCTTACCACACCACCAATCAGCCCCGAGACGCAGGCCCAGGCAGCAACCACAACTGCGCCAGGCCGTACGGGTCCCCTGGCTGTCTGAACTACGGGTGCTTGACCCTGCTAAGAATGGGCAAAACGAGGTCGCAGCACCATGGGCTGGTTCTACCGATGGAAGCCGCGACAACTGCAAACCATTGGAGACCATGACCACGGCACTACAAGGGAAGGTCTTCACTGATCAAGGCTATCTTCCCCGGTCGCTGCTGGAGCGCCTCCGGGCTTCCACTGGGTCACCAGCATTCGCCGCAACATGAAGAACGACCGGACGCCCAGGCTGGACAACGTGCTGTTGCGCAAACGATTCATCTATGGGTAAGCCCCTGTGCAACACGCGGCTGGCCCACGTGCCCCAAAGACAAGGCCGCTTCACCGTTGATGGGATGAATGGCTCTGTGACCGGGGTGTTCGGTCTCGCCGATCTGGCCTCGCTCCTCCATCAAGACGGCTCCGTCACGCTGCCAGACCAACGACCCACATCCATCTCCAGCCCCACCCTTGCCCAAAAGCCCAAAGGGGTCGCACACGGGCTTGATCAACCGCTATCCATGCCAGGTCCCAGATTTGAACTGGGGACACGGCGATTTTCAGTCGCCTGCTCTACCAACTGAGCTAACCCGGCAGACTTTGACCTGATGCTGGTCAGGCCAAAACCTTGCCCTCAATCTTAACCCACCGCGGGGCGGCGTGGACTCTTCGGGGGCGTGCGGGCCAGGCAGAGGAGCCCCGCCACAGGGATGTTGGCCGCCTCCAGGGGGGCAGCGGCAGCCATGGCGGTGCTGCCGGTGGTCAGGATGTCGTCCACCAGGAACACCATGCGCCCTTGCTGGCCTTGGGCAATGGAGAGAAGCCGAAAGGCATCCTGCAGGTTGCGGCGTCGGCCGCTGGCGCCCAAATGGTGCTGACCGGGGCGGGGTTGCTTTTTGAGCCACTGAACCTGGGGCCAGCCGGAGCATTGGCCAAGGCTCTGGCTAAATGCCTCCGGCAGTGGATTGCCCCGACGTTTCCAGCCGGGAATTGGCATCAGCACAGGTGGGGAACCCTCCCAGTTCAGGCCCGCCAGCAGGTGTTGCGCAGCACAGTGGAGCACGCCGGGCAAGGGATTCTGGCGGCAGGCAAGGAGTTGGCTGCGCCAACTCTGGTGATACAAACCCACCGCCCAGAACCGCATCGGCTCACTGCCGTGGAGCAAGGCTTCC
This sequence comes from Candidatus Synechococcus spongiarum SP3, assembly GCA_001007665.1. Classification (GTDB taxonomy): domain Bacteria; phylum Cyanobacteriota; class Cyanobacteriia; order PCC-6307; family Cyanobiaceae; genus Synechococcus_B; species Synechococcus_B spongiarum_B. The sequence continues at coordinate 25,027 of JXQG01000015.1, forward strand.
GGCCAGGCCCACCTCTTCAGGCAGTCTCCGCAGGGGTGGTGACGATCCGTGGCGGCGCCGCCACAACAGGGACATGTGGGCAGGGTGATCAGGTCTCGGCCCAGTCGCAAGAGCTGTGCCAGGGGCCGACCAGTGCTTGCTGGCGAGGGATTGCTGGCCATGACAAGGAGGGCAGAACGGGAACAGGGAGCCTTGTCTCAGCGTTCCCACAATCCCACCACCACCATCGGGATTGCCCTTGGCTTGCCCTCGGGGCACAGGATGTCGTCCGGACCGAGGCGGGAAACCGGACCCCATGGGCTCCGGCCAATACCTCCAATTGGCGCAGATGGCCCCGCAAGATGGGGCCAGGTAACCGTTGAATGCGGTCGCCTGACCCCAGCTGCCGAGGCTCACCCGGGAATGGCCCGGAGCATGGCCACCAGGGTGCGATGGGCATCCTCGCTGTCTGCCAAGGGGTGATCGAAGGTAATTCTCAGGGGCTGGCCACCCACGTCCAACTCCATCCACTCGGTGGTGACAGCCACCAGTCGCGCTGCGGAGACCTGTGGACAATTGCCGTAGTGGCGCGCATAAGCGGCAACTGCGCTCTTGTGGTCGTCATTCATGTGGCGGCAAATGCGGTCACTGACAGCAGGCGTGAGGGGATCGGCAGCCATAATGCTGGATAGACAGGAGGCGCCCATCCTGCCTCAACTCAGGCCTGCCACTGGGTCCAGAGCAAGCTCAGCAGTCTGAATCCACTGAAGCTCACGTAGCCCGCCAGGACCAGAAACAGGCCAATGGACACGATGGCTTGCAGGCGCTTCATAGGGGATGCCCTCCGATACCACAGACAAGATTGATTGTCCATTCTGGTGCTGCAAGGGCTGAAGGCTTCGACTTTTCGTTTCTGTCAAGGCCAGGCCGCCAGGAGGTTTTCCAATCCCCGATCCAGCTTGTCGCTCAATGTCCGGCGATCCGCCTTGAGGTCCTGCCTATCTTCCCGTAACCTGGTTTCGGTAGCGATGACCAAAGCAATTACCCGTGGGCTGATCATGGTGGCCGCCACCACAGGTCCCAACCATTGACGCCACCAAGGTTCCCGTGCTGGTGGAGCAACTGAGGCTTATCTCGCCGGTTGGGGCCATCACTCGTTCTGTGCATTGATGGCTTTGGATCAAGGCTGACGGCAGATCACGAAAGCATGGTTGGCTTCTTCACAGACCCAGCCAAAACCTTCCAGCCAGGGGATCGTCGCTGCAGTAATCTCAGGGACATTCAAGCCGTCTGGGCGGCGATAGGCTCCGTCGTCTTGTCGAGAGAGCAACGCTGTCGTAAGACCGTCTTGCGCAATCTGTTCAGCTGTCAAGATTACGCCTCCCGTCGCAGTTGAGTTCAAAATCATCGGCGCGAGGGAATTTTCGGTTGGCCCTGAGTCGGTAGAGACCAGAGCTGCAAACAGTCCCTGGATCACCCGGCGCTGGCTGACGTGAGGGATCAGGTGGTTGGTGGTGAGCACTCCAGCATCGACAGGGATCTGGGCAACGGCTTCCTGCGCAGCCTGGATGTGATCCGCCCGGGCAAGATAGCGACCAAAGAAAGCCTGGGAATGGGATTGGGTCAGCCCTGCCCAGCAGAGCGCTGCCCAGAGATAGCCGGCCCAGAGGTTGTGGAGCAACCAGAACCGTCTCTGGAGCCTGTCGCCGGCCAGACCGTCGATGCTGGCCACAACCAGAGGCACCGCCAACGGGAGAGAATATTGGTGCGACACGTCTTGCTGGCTAGACCAGGAGGACAGCGTGTTGGCCGCCAGAAGCGGCAGAGTTGCCGCAAGCATCGGCAGTGATCGGAGCCGCCAAGTGATGATGAGCGGCAATGCGAGCATCAGCAGATAGCGCACGATGCCCCCCCAGTTCAGAGCGCCGAGGAAATAAATGGGGTCAAGCAGAGCACTGGGGATGATGGAGCCGGCGCCTTCACAGCCACCCTCACAAAGGTGGCTGTAGCGACTCACTGCAGCGACGCCGACGCCCTTGTTGAGCATTGGATAGAGACCCGCAGCTAGAAACAGGAGCCACCCTCCCCCTGCCAGCAGCGCTCCCACCGCCCACCGCCAGCGACGTCGCAAGGCCTGCTCCAAGGCCAGACCCATCACAATCAACGTCAATCCATCCCGACAGCCCATGGCGGCAAAGAGGGCTATGAGCCAGAGCCATCGCCGCTCAGCACGGTTGGCCCAAATGGCCAGCGCCAACAACGGCATGGCCCAGGTTTCCGGGTGGAAGTCAAACAAGTTCACGTTGAACACCACGGGCTGGAGCCACCACAGGCCACAGGTCAGCCACTGCTGCCGTGGCCGCAAACCTGCCTGGCGCCCCAGGTGCCAGAGAGGCCAGGCTGTGATGATGAGCCCCAGCGCCTGGGTGAAGAACAGCCATTGGACGGAAGGAGCCAGCCAATAGAGAGGTGCAATGGCGTAGAACATCCAGGCTCCATGGTTGCCCATGTGATGGAGGTCCAACAGGGTGGAGCGAGGCTCCAGGCCCTGGCTCATTTGCCAGGCCACTTGGTCATAGATGCCCAGATCCCAGCCGCTGCTGTACAACAGGTGGTGCTTGAGTGCCGCTAAGCTCCAAAACAAGCCAATCAAAAGGGCTGAGATCAGCCAGAACGCCCTTGGCGGTCCCTCGGAGACGGACACGCCGGAAATCGCTGTGGATAATTGTCTTGACCTTCCAGACAAGGACATGAACCGCACGATCACCTGATGTTAAGTGATCCCTGTTAATGCTTCCCGGGCCAACTGGGCCGCTCCGCAGGCGGTGGAGGCGTGGGGCCGGTTCAGGACAGGGCAGCCCAGGGCCTGTTGGCGCAACTGCCGCCACGTGGGATTCCGGGCGCCGCCACCCACCGTCAGAACCCGCTGCACCGCCGGGGCGCCCAAGGCCTGTAACCGTGCCCAACCCCGGGCCTCAATGGCGGCGATTCCCTCCAACAACCCCTGCAAAAACAGGGCATCGCTCACGGGCCGTGGCTCCAGACAAGGCATCAGTTGGGGATCATCCACCGGGAACCGCTCGCCGGGGGCGGGTAGGGGCAGGTAATCGAGGCCCGTGGGATGGCGGGGATCAAGCTGGCGGCTGAGGGTGACGATGGTGGCAGTATCGAAGAATTGGCGCAGCACCCCACCGCCGCTGTTGGACGCTCCACCCACCAGCCATTGGCTGCCGATGGGGTGGCTGTAGACGCCAGCACCCTGTAATGGTTCAGGGCATAGCTGCTTCAGGGCCATGGTGGTCCCCAGGACCGTGACCCCGTCGCCAGGTTGGGGATCCACTGCCAGCACAGCAGCATTGCCGTCTGTGGTCCCGGCCACCACCTGAGCTGTGGTGGGCAGGCCCAGGCGGTGGGCCACCGGCGGATGAAGAGAACCCAGGACGGCGCCAGGGCACGCCACACGGGGCAGCAACCCGGACCATGGTTGGCGGCCAATGGCCCCACTCCAGCCACCCTGCACCGGATCCCAGCCCAGCTTGAGGCTGTTGTGCAGATCTCCCCAGCGCCACTGGCCCAGCAACCAACCCGTCAGCCACTCCGCCTGATGACGCAGGCCATGGGCATGGGGGTAGCGTTGTTGCAACTCTAGTGCTCTGGCCGTGGTCCCGCTGGCTGACGCGGCAGGATGACCGGGTTCCGCCAACCGCCGGCACTGGCTTGCCCATTGGGGCTGAGCCGCGCTGTAGGGCAAAGCCTCTCCCAAGGGATGCCCCTTGGCATCCATGGCCAGCAGCGTGCCGGAGGTGCCGGCCACCGCCAGACCAGCAACTTGGCGCCGCAGGGGCAACGGGATGGCGTCGCAAAGCTGTGTCAAGCCCTGCTGCCAGGTTCGGGGCTGCACAAAGGGCCCGGGGTAGGCACAACCGGCGTGATGGTGCAGCTCTCCGGCAGGATCCATGAGGGCCACCCGCACACCACTGGTCCCCAGGTCCACCCCCAGAGCAAGATGTGTGGCGCCACCAACCATGACAACATGCGCCCTGGATGTCAGCAGGACAGCGCCGTCTGCCGCAGGGTGCTGGCCATGGTTGTCACGTCTTCCCAAGGTGTCTGAAGATCGGTGCGGCCGAAGTGGCCATAGGCGGCGGTGTCTTGATAAAAACGACCGCCCCGTTCAGCGCAGATGGTGGACAGGCCGAAGTTCTGAATAATGGCCGCCGGCCGCAGATCAATGTGTTGCTGAACCAGCTCCATCAACTGTTCATTGCGCAACTGACCGGTGCCAAAGGTGTCCACAAGGACGGACACGGGGCGGGCGCGGCCAATGGCGTAGCTGAGCTGCACCTCCACCCGCCTGGCCAGCTCCGCCGCGACGATGGACTTGGCCACAAAACGGGCGGCATAGGCTGCTGAGCGATCCACCTTGGTGGGATCTTTGCCGGAGAAGGCGCCGCCACCATGGCGGGCATAGCCTCCGTAGGTATCAACAATGATCTTGCGGCCGGTGAGACCGGCATCCCCCTGGGGTCCGCCCACCACAAATTGACCGGTGGGATTCACCAGGAACTGGGTGGTGCTCCGCTCTGGCTTGAGGGGGAGGTCAGCGGTGGCCGGCGCAACAACATGGGTCCAGAGATCGTTGCGGATGTGGTCGCGGATGGCCCCGGCCTGGCGGAGGCCGGCCACCTGGGCAGTGTGTTGGGTGGAGATGAGGATCGTGTCAATGGCCACCGGCTGGCCATTGTCGTAGACCACACTCACCTGGGTTTTGCCGTCCGGCAAGAGATAGTCCAGCGTGCCGTTTTTGCGAACACGGGCCAACTGCAACGCCAGGCGATGGGCCAGGCTGATGGGCAAGGGCATCAACTCCGGGGTTTCGTTGCAGGCATAGCCAAACATGATGCCCTGGTCACCGGCCCCCACCAAATCCAGGGGATCTCCGTCGTGGTCAACCGCTTCATCAACCCCCTGGGCAATATCCGGCGACTGCTGATCCAGAGCCACCAGAACTGCGCAACTATGGGCATCAAAACCACCGGCCCGAGAGCCAGTGTAGCCAATGTCGGCAATGACGCGCCGCACAATGGCGGTGATATCAACACGAGCCTTGGTGGTCACCTCACCCGTGACCAGACAGAGGCCTGTGTTCACAACCGTCTCACAGGCCACACGACTGTCGGGATCGGCGCTGAGCAAGGCATCGAGCACAGCGTCGCTTACCTGGTCGCAGATCTTGTCGGGATGGCCCTCGGTAACCGATTCCGAGGTGAACACGTAGGTAGCCATGGGGATCCGGGCTAGGGGAGGAGACCCACCATCCCAGCAGCCAGGGGGATGGGACCAGCGGAATTTTACGTGCTGGCCATGTCAAGTACCGGCTGTGAGCGTTACGGCGCCCCAGTCTGCCACCAGGGCATCAAAACCACGAAGCCGGGGTGGGTTCCGCCAGCCGCCGGTGTACCCAACCACCGCGCCAACGCCTGCTGCGCGGGCCATGGTCAAATCCTGGCCCGAATCACCACAGAGGAGGCAGTGCTGCGGCTCAACACCAAGGTCACGGCAAAGATGAAGAGCCGCTTGGGCCGCTGGTTTGGCGGGCGCCTGGTCCGAGCCGCGGAAGACTGCGATGGCGCTGAGCAGGTCCCAATGCCGCAGAAAGCCCTCAATGCCCTGGCGGCAATCCCCGCTGATGATGCCGCAGGGCAGGCCTAGATTCTGGGCACGACGCAGCAGCGGTTGCACACCGGGCAATGGTGGGGTGAGCGCTGCCCTGGAGCGGTGGTTATCCAAGGACTGGGCATGGATGGTCCGGGCTGTGGCCAAGGCCTCACTCCAGCTCAGGCCCACCTGTGTCAGACAGGTGGCCGTGCTGATGAGGTTATGGCCGGCGCTGGCCACGGCTGTGGCCCCACCAGGATCCAGGCCCGGTGTCCCCTGGTCCACAGAAAGCCCGTAGGCGCGCTGCAGCAGGCTCGCAAGCTGGGGACGCAGGTCCATGGGAACCTGCTCCAGAGCAGTGGTCAGGCGCGCCTGGGCGAGGGCCATGAGAAACGCTTCGCTGTTGGAGAGGGTGCCGTCTTTGTCAAAAAGAATGGCCCGCAGCGGGCCGAAGCGCTGAAGACCAATCTGCAGCGAGATCATGGGGGGCGACGTGCTCCAAGTGCTCTCTAGCCCTCGTAGGCCGTCTCGGTACCCATATTCACAGGCTCCCCTTCCACCTGCTCTTCCAGCATCTGCTTGTAGAGCGCAGCCATTTGCTCGGCCTGGTCAAACACCTTCTGGGGATTTGTCAGCATGTCGCCCGGTTCCGGTTCCAGTGCTTTGGTGGAGAGGGAAATACGGCCGCGCTCCGCATCCAGGTCAATAATCATGACCTTCAACTGGTCGCCCACATTGAGAACGGCGTGGGACGTCTCAATGTGCTCATGGCTGATCTCGGAGATATGCAGCAGTCCGCTGACGCCACCGATATCAATAAAGGCGCCGTAGGGCTTGATGCCACGCACGTTGCCCACCACCACTTCACCTACTTCCAGACGATTCATCTTGCGCTCCACCAGGGCGCGGCGGTGGCTGAGCACCAGGCGGTTGCGTTCCTCGTCCACCTCAAGGAATTTGAGAGGAAGCACCTCGTCCACCAGCTCCTCCTTGGGCTTGCGGGTGCTGATATGGCTGCCGGGGATAAAGCCCCGCAGACCCTCCACCCGCACCAAGGCGCCGCCGCGGTTGGTGGCAAACACATCGCTGTAGATGGTGGCGTCTTCCTTTTGCAGTTGCCGGACCCGTTCCCAGGCCATCTGGTACTCAATCCGGCGGATGGACAGCATCAACTGACCGTCTTCGTTCTCCTCCGAGAGGATGAAGAACTCCCGCACATCCCCCGGCTGGAGCACGTCAGCCAGGTCTTCCACCCGGTTGATGGAGGCTTCCTGGAGAGGCATGAACGCTGCAGTTTTGGCGCCAATATCAATCAGGCTTCCCTTGGGCTCCAGGTTAAAGACGGTGCCACTCACCACGTCACCGGAGTTGAAGTGGTAGTCGTATTGGCTCAGCAGCGCTGTGAACTCCTCCATGGTGAAGCCCACGTCGTCCAGATCTCTGCCTCCACCTCCGGACCGTGGTCTCTCTTCAGCGGCTACAACGACGTCATCCTTGTCCTCGTCAAGGAGAGCAACATCAATCTCGTCGGATTCTGGTTCTTCCTCGGGAAGATCCGGGGTGTTTTCTGGAAGATGGTTAGCGGATTGCGTGCCGTTCGGTGGGCGGTCCTCCGGGCTGGACGTGTCGGGACTGGGCGTGTCGGAGCTGGATGTGGGTGTGGAAACCATTGACTGGGCGGCAGCCTGCCGGGGACAGGACGAAAGTAGTGAAGATCCCTGGCGGCTGCCGCACCGCCGTGGGAGGCTCCAAATGTTAGCCGTTTATGGCCCTTGTGTTGAGAGGTTTGGGTGTAGAAGCAACGATACGAAAGGCCCCAGCCGAAACAGCGGGGCCTGACAAGGTTGATGGGCAAGGCTGCTGAAACCAGCGGTTTGCTCACTTACCAATCTTCGGAGGGTCTCGGAAGGCAATGGCAAAGAACAGGGTGGAGAGGGCCAGGAAGAGAATGAGGATGTAGGAGAGAGATTCCATGTTGGGCTCCTATAAGGTTCAGCGAACGGATGTTCCAGCTTGGGACGCAGCCGTTGTTGTGGGAAGGCGGCGTGTGGATTCGTCACCAAGCTTGCGGAACAGGCCAAATTCCACCTGATCGCCCAGGTCGGGATCAATGCCGGCAAACACATCCCTGTAAAGGGTGCGGGCTCCATGCCAGATGTGGCCGAAGAAGAAGAGCAGGGCAAAGCAGGCATGGCCAAAGGTGAACCAGGCCCGGGTGGAACTGTGGAAGGTGCCGTCGGAATGATAGCGCTCCAGGTCGAATGTGAAGGGCTCGCCCAACTGGGATGCTCGCGCCAATTTCCTCACCTCGGCAGGATCCGTGACGGTTTGTCCATTGAGCTCACCGCCATAGACGCTGGCCGTCACGCCGGTCTGCTCGAAGGAATAGCGCGCCTCGGCTCGGCGGAAGGGAATGTCAGCCCGAACCACGCCATCACCATCCTCCAGAACCACCGGGAAGTTCTCGAAGAAGTTGGGCAGGCGCCGCACAGACAACTCCCGACCTTCCCCGTCGGTAAAGACCGGGTGGCCCAGCCAACTGGTGGGCAGGCCATCCCCGTTGACCATGGGGCCCACACGGAAGAGACCGCCTTTGGCAGGGCTGTTGCCCACGTAGTCATAGAAGGCAAGCTTCTCGGGAATGGTGGACCAGGCCTCTTCCCGTGTTGCCCCATTGGTTTCTGCCGCCTCCACCCTGCGGCTGATCTCCTGTTGGAAGTAGTTCTGATCCCATTGATAGCGGCTGGGGCCAAACAACTCAATGGGGTTGGCCGCACTGCCGTACCACATGGTCCCCGCCACCACAAAGGCGGCAAAGAACACCGCGGCGATGGCGCTGGCCAGCACCGTCTCGATGTTGCCCATGCGCAGAGCCCGGTAGAGGCGTTGCGGGGGACGGCTGGTGATATGGAAGACACCGGCGATGATGCCAACAATGCCTGCGGCAATATGATGGGCGACGATGCCACCGGGATTGAAGGGGTTAAATCCACCAGGGCCCCAATCCGGCTGTACAGGCTCCACGTGTCCGGTGAGCCCGTAGGGATCGGAAACCCACATCCCCGGACCAAAAACACCGGTCAGGTGAAAGGCGCCAAAGGAAAAACAGCCCAGCCCGGCCAGGAGCAGGTGGATGCCAAAGATTTTGGGCAGGTCAAGGGCTGGTTCACCGGTTCTGGGGTCGTACCAAATCTCCAGGTCCCAGAAGGTCCAGTGCCAGATGGCAGCCAGGAACATCAAGCCGCTAAACACGACGTGAGCCGTAGCCACGCCTTCAAAACTCCAAAAGCCCGGGTCCACGCCCGTAGCACCGGTGACGTCCCAGCCACTCCAGCTTCCCGTGACGCCAAGACGGGACATGAAGGGCAAGACAAACATGCCCTGACGCCACATGGGGTTCAAGACCGGATCAGAAGGATCAAAGACGGCCAGTTCATACAGGGCCATCGAGCCCGCCCAGCCGGCGACGAGAGCGGTGTGCATTATGTGGACGGCTAACAGCCGGCCCGGGTCGTTAATAACAACCGTATGCACCCGATACCAGGGCAATCCCATTGTTTGGTTCCAGGGGTGATCTGCGAGAAGTGGAGAACCAGATGGCTCCGGTTCAAGGGAGAAGAGCGACCGATGGCCGATCAGGGCACCAATGTAAGAGCAGGACTGTGGCCATGGGTCGCCCCCGTCGCGAACTGCAACCTGGCCCGTAACACATGCCTCCACCTGGCGGCCCCCACGCTGACCAGGTGTTTCCTTCCAGAATCGGCGTTCTTCCCTCCAGACCATGCCCACCATCCACTTCTTGCGAGAACAGTTGGACGTTGACTGCCCCGCTGGCGTCATCCTGAGGGATGTGGCCCTGGACGCCGGAGTAGAGCTCTATGGCCTCAAGGGGAAGCTGGGCAACTGCGGTGGCTGCGGTCAGTGCAGCACCTGCTTTGTGGCCGTGGCCGGCCAGGACGAGGCTACCTGTCTCACACCGCGGACGGCCCCGGAACAACGTTTCCTCAAAAAACGACCGCTGAATTGGCGCCTCGCCTGTCAAGCGGTAATTCGAGATTCCCTGGTGGTGGTGACTCGTCCCCAGGCTGGTTGGCCTGGTGGTGACGAGGCCCTGGCTGCCGCTGTGAGCACCATGCCCGTGAACGCCATGCCGAGCACCCAGGACAGTCCTCACCAGGACAGTGCACAAGAAGACGACGACGCGCAGGATGATGGTGACGGGGGTGAGACCGGTGTTGAGACGATTGACGAGATGGAGGAGCGGTGATTGGGGACTTGCTTGACAAACTGCAAAGTCCAAGGCCGCCAGCCCTCTACCCATGAATGGAAGTGGTAAGCTTAATCTGCTCTGCCTTGCCGTTCCCGGATGGAAACGAACCCCCTGGGTTTCATCACCAGCCTCTTATTCGTCCTGGTGCCGGCCCTGTTTCTTGTCATTCTTTACATCCAGACCAACAAGCCGCAGACCTGATGGCAGGCCCGACCGCAGTCATCTCAACCCGACCGCAGTCATCTCAATCTGGTCAGTCTGGATGTGCCGTGGCGCCCGATTCGCAGAACGGCCTGCCCGATGATGTCCTGACGTGCCACATTCCCCATGTGGCTGCTGTCCACGGATAGGGCCGAAAGGCCACTCAACCTGAATCGATCTGGCCTGGTTTCTTCTTCCAGCAGTTTGACGATGGTTCCCAGTCGCTGATGGCGGACGATGACAATCCTTCCCGGGGAAGGACTGTCATCGGCTGAGAGCCGGCGAAACAGGATGAAGTCCCCGTCCTGGAGAGTTGGGGCCATGCTGAGCCCCGCCACGCGAATGATGCCGAAGCCCAGCAGTGTGACAATACCTTGAGCCAGACGGATCAAAGCACCGGATAGACCACCTCAAGGCTGGGTGGATAGGGGCAGGTTGCCCTGGTGGTCTTGATGCCTTTGGTGGCCCAGAACATCTCGGCAAACTGGTTCACCGCGTCCACCAGTGCTTCCCCGTCAGCGCGGTTGACGCCCTGCTTGCAGGCGCCACCCAGCAACATGATCTTGTGAACTACACTGCTGGCGTCCGGGAACGCCTCGAACTGCGGCGCCTTGAAATAGTCACCCCAGATGATCCGAACCTCGTGTTTCACCTTCTCCGCTTCCTCTTCCTTGCGCATGACACACCGGGCGACGCTGTTTTGGGTCGCCAGGGATGTCATGTCGCCACCTTCGGACTTCTCTTTCATGATGTCCATCAGGCGTACGACCGACAGGGCTGCCATCAAGGCCGTGGAAGGATCGTAGATCTTGCAAGGGATGTCGCAATGGGCGTCAGCCCGCTGGAATGGATGGATGGCGTCCAGAAACTGCAGAAGACTGTGAAGCATGGGTTCCTTCCTGGCCTGGTTCATTCTGTTGGTATAGATCGTTGCTGACGGGGAAAACGCGACGACCTGGGAACAGATGCTACCAGGTCTTGGGGCTGAAGCGCCTCGGATAAGGGCGTCCTCCGCGTGCCACCTTGGGGTCTGGCCCCACGTCCCGATCTTCTCCCCCAGGGATTTGTACAAGGCTTAATTGGCGAATCGTAGGCAGAGTAAGCAGGATGCGGTCCGTTCGGCTGGGGAGTTAGAGGGATGGAACAAGGGCAATTTCGGAATTGGCTCTCTAGCATGGATGCGCTGACGTCGTGGCAGCACAAGGAAGCGGCAGCAGCGTAGTCGTCTCCGCCGAAGGGGGAGGCATGGCTGTTGGCCATGGAACGGGCGGATGAGCAGCGGCGTTGTCCCCATTGTGGCTGCAGCGGCACGGTGTCCCATGGCAAGAGGCCCTTGGCCTGCGGCGCTTCCGCTGCAAAGGGAGTGGAAGGCCCTGCAATGCCCTGACAGGTGCCAGCCTGTCCGGTCTGCACCACAGGGAGCGCTGGCTTGCCTTTGGTAACCCCAGTTTTGGATAAGGCGAGGGATGGCTTGAGATGTTCGGAATGGGGATGGGGCCGCTGCTGGCAATGTTGACCCTGGGTTCTGCCAGGGTGTAAGCCGACAGGCAAGAGAGAACATGGACCAGGACATTGACGGGGGAGCGTCGCCGGCTGTGCTCTAAGCCCATGGTGGACTTGCGCTTGTCAAAGAGGGTCTCGATGATGCATCGCTTGCGCAACACCACTTTCTCCCGCCGGG
>JXQG01000089.1 GCA_001007665.1 Candidatus Synechococcus spongiarum SP3
TGGCAGCAGCAGCGGCGCGGTGGGCAAGCGCTTCGGCTGTAGCGACAGGACGGTGATGCGCTTCGTTCGGGATCGCTTGGGCTCCAAGGAGTTTGAGGCCCTCAAGGAACAGAACCGCAAGCGGCCAACTCGGGCACACGCCACACCGGCAACACCGGAATTGGCTGTTGTGCGTGACGATCCGTCCCTGGTTGTGGATGGAGAGCCCATTGACAGCGTCACGGGGACCCAGCACCTCCCCTGGGATGATGCCGACGACTTTGTCGAGAACGAGGGCAGAGATGATGATGTGGCCATTGAAGACGACGACATCACCCTCTCCTCCACCAGTCGCCAGAGCACCGGTAAGGGTGCCAACCAGAGAAAAGACGCGGCCCGAGCCACCAACCTTGACCTGACTCAGCTGCCTTCTCCCCTTTACCTCCTGGTGGAACGCAGCGTGGAGCTGCAACCCCAGACCCTGGGCAGTCTCCACCACCTGGGCCGCCTGGACACTGACGAACAACAGCGAAAAGGACTGGTCCTGTTCAGTAACGTTCGCCAGGCACGGCGCCAGTGCCGCAGGAACCAGCGGATTGTGAAGGTGGCCGACCCCAGGCTTCTGGGCAAGACAGCACCTCACCTCCTGGCGCAAGGCATTAGTCGTTTGGTGATTGAAGGAACCCTCTATGCCCTGCCCGGTGGTGCTGCCGCAACTCAGCCCTAAACCCTCACTCCCCGTCTTCTTGCTCAACCGGGGAGGAGCGAGGCCATACCAGGGCGCTGGCACTGCTGCCCGCCACCACACCGGCAATCAACCCCACCCCGATGATCACGCCGCTGGGCAAAGGGACAGTGCTGTGACCAAAACCCAGATCAAGGCGGAGACGCTCGGACGAGCGTTCCAGATTCTGGGCGCCCAGGCTGAGGCTGAGGAGCATCAGAAAGCCCACACCCCAGCCGGCGCTCAGCAGGAGAAGACGATGGATCATGGCAACCACTGTGGTCCAGGTCCCTGTTCCTCGCCACGGCGCCTTTGCAACAACAGGGCGTAGAGTCGCTGCCGGCTGTGGCCGCTACGCTGAGCCAAAACGCGGGCAGCCTGGCTGGGGCTGAGGCCGTCCTGCTGGATCAGGTGCTGCAATTGGGTCGCCAGGACATCCCCATCCCAGGGCAACGTCACTGGTTCCGGGCAGCCACCCACCACAACGCAGCATTCACCCCGTGGAGACCGGCCACGAAAGTGGTCCAGGGCCATGGCCGTTGTGGGGCCAATGAACTCCTCATGGCGTTTGGTCAGCTCCCGCGCCACCTGGAGGGGACGATCACCCCAAAGCTCCAGTAGATCCTCCAGCAGGGCCAGCAGCCGATGGGGGGCCTCGTAAAACACCACGGTGCGGTGCTCCCCCATCATGTGCTGGAGCCGCTGACGGCGGGCGTTGTGCTTGGCCGGTAGAAAGCCTTCAAACACAAACCGGCCACAAGGCAAGCCACTACCCACCAGGGCCGTGACAAAAGCGGTGGGACCAGGAATACAAATCACCCCGTGCTCTGCCTGACGCACTGCCGCCACCAACTCTTGACCAGGGTCGCTGATGCCAGGCATTCCGGCATCACTGATCAGCGCCAAACTGTGCCCTGCCGCCAACAATCCCAGTAGTTGCGGCTGGCGCTGTTGACAGTTGTGGCGATGAAAGCTCACCAATCGACCATGACCGGAGAGAACCTGCAGCAGTTGAGCACTGTGGCGCGTGTCCTCACAGGCAATGACGTCCACCTGCTCCAGTACCCTGCGGGCCCGGGGGCTGAGATCCTCCCGGTTCCCGATGGGCGTGCCTACCACATAGAGCACCCCACCATGGGGTTCTTCCCTGGACTGTTCCACAATGGCGCCTACCTGTGTTGCCCATCATGGCCAGTCCTGTTGTCTTGCCCCATGGTGTGAAGGGCGACCGTCTCATGGCCCTGCTGCGTCGCACTGCCTGGGAAGCCGCTGATCTGCTGCGGGCCTATGCTCGCGGCCAGCAGCCTCCCTACGGATATCCCCCCCAGTTGGTTGTGGAGGAGGGCCGGGACGGCCCGGTGAGCGCCGCTGATCGGGCGGTCCACCATCACGTGCTCCAAGCCTTGACCCGGAACTGGCCCCATGCCCCCTGGGGTCTGCTGAGTGAAGAAACCACCCACCACGATGACCGGGACCATCCCCTGGACCGGAAGTGGGTCTGGCTGTTGGATCCCCTGGATGGCACCAAGGATTTTCTGGAGGGGACCGGCCACTATGCCATCCACCTGGCCCTGCTCCACAAGGGCCGCCCCCGATTGGGGCTGGTGATGCTGCCGGAGCAAGAGGAGCTCTGGTTTGGTCTTGAGGACCGTTGCTGGCGGGAAGACCGTCAAGGCCGGCGCCGCCCTGTTCAACTGAGTGGGCGCTGCCGCTGTGAGGATTTGATCCTGGTGGCCAGCCGCAATCATCGCGATGAGCGCTTGGAGGCGCTGATTCCGCGCCTGGGCCTGGCTGGCAGTCGGTCCGTGGGTAGTGTGGGCTGCAAGGTGGCCACCATCCTGCGGGGAGAAGCAGACGTGTACATCTCCCTCTCGGGCCGCTCCGCACCCAAACATTGGGACATGGCGGCGCCGGAAGCGGTGCTCCGGGCCGCTGGGGGCCACTTCCGCCATGGGGACGGTCGCCCCCTCGCCTACAGCAGCAGTGATCTACGCCAGGCGGGCTGCCTGATCGCCAGCCACGGCCCGTGTCAGGAGCAACTGGAAACCCGCGCCCGGATGGCCATGGCCTCCATTGATCCAGGATTTGCGCTTTAGGACACTGAAGAAAAAGTCCTGGACGGCTTGTAGAGTGAGTCAACGCCCGAAAGCAGTGGAACTGGCTGTTCCAATTTTTCAAGGTATCCTTTTGGCCACAAGACCTTGTATATGATGTGAAATCGCCCTGATGGTGAATTGTGTAAACCCCGACGCCATCGAACGAACAGGCAGGGGGGAACTTCAACACGTGATGAGCTGTCTTCCAACAGATAGCTCAGCGTCCAGTTTTCAGGCGCGCCACATGGCATGGTCGCGCCAAAGTCCACGTCGAACCGCTGGCAACTTCTGTCTCTGCCCTGTGATCCCACACGGGGCAGGCCGTAGACAACAACACCGAAATTGACACAACCTGCCGCGCCGCGCCAGAAGCAGCCTGCATTGTACATGGCGTCTTATATCGGCTCTACGGGAACGGTAAAGATAGAAGCGAAACATCCCTTCAGGAAGCTCTGCGTCACTGCCTTCCCAGACGGTGCTTGCGGGGTGTAGAGCACATCCTGCGCCGAGGCCGGCATCAAGGCCGCGGGGCTGACTGACACGATCATCGGCAATCAGCTTCTCATAGGTGAATTGCTTGCCGACCATACTCTCAAAGGCATTACGGATCTGGTCAATCGCATCAGTGTTATGGACGGTGTGACGGTCTGAAAATTCGGTGACTGGGCAGGCGCCTCAGTCGTTGGAGCGCTCTGCGTCCTGCTGGTTCCCGCGCTTTGGCGACCAGCCTTCTTTAGGGAGAGGCTCGGTGCCGTAGGTCCAGTCGTCGTAGTCGGGATCGTTGCGAATGCGCTGATGCCCCTGCTTCTGGGCCTCGAAGTCGTGGTGTTGGGAACCCCTCTCAGGCTCGCCCTGCTGAAGTTGGCGCTGGTTCATGTTCATGGCGCTTGTGGTGATGCTGGTCCCCACTCTACAGACGCCCTTCAGACATTGAAAAGAAACTCCATCACGTCCCCCTCGTCCACCACGTAGTCGCGGCCTTCGCTGCGCAACCAGCCCCGGGACCTGGCCTCCAGCATGGAGCCGGCCTCCAGCAGTTGTCGCCAGCCAATGGTTTGGGCACGGATAAAGCCCCGTTCAAAGTCGGTGTGGATCACGCCGGCGGCCTGGGGGGCCTTCATACCGGCCCGGATGGTCCAGGCGCGGGTCTCCTTGGGACCTGTGGTAAAATAGGTGCGTAATCCCAGCAAGCGATACGTGGCTTGGATCAGGCTTTCCAAGCCCCCCTCCTGGACCCCCAGGCTGCTGAGATAGTCCTGCCGTTCCTCGGTCTCCAGCTCCACCAGCTCCGCCTCCACCTGGGCCGAGACCCGAAGGGTTGCCGCGTCCTCCTTGTAGGCCAGTTCCGCGATGCTCCGTGCCATGGCATTGCCATCGGCCAAGTGATGTTCCGCCACGTTGGCGGCATAGATGACGGGCTTGCGGGTCAGCAAGCCCAGAGGTTGAATCAGCCGCTCTTCCTCCGGGGAAAGGGGGACCACCGTGCGGGCTGCCACGCCGGAATCCAGCGCTTGGGCAAGGCGCTCCAGCACATCGTCCTCCTTTTGGGCGTCCGGGCTGGTGTGGCGTTGCCGTTGCAGCCGTTGACGTCGCTTGTCAATCTGAGCGGCATCCGCCAGGGCCAACTCCAGGTTGATCACCTCCACGTCTCGACGGGGATCCACGGAGCCGGACACATGGACTACGTCATCATCCAGGAAGCAGCGCACCAAATGGACGACGGCGTCCACTTGGCGAATGTTGGACAGGAACTGATTGCCCAACCCTTCCCCCTGGCTGGCGCCCGCCACCAGGCCGGCAATATCCACCACCTCCAGGCGTGTGGGCACCAGGCTTTGGGAGCGGGACAGATCCGCCAGCGGCTGAAGCCGTGGATCCGGCACAGCCACCGCCCCCACGTTGGGTTCAATGGTGCAGAAGGGAAAGTTGGCTGCCTGAGCCTGGATCTGGCGTACCAGGGCGTTGAACAGGGTGGACTTGCCCACGTTGGGCAAACCAACGATTCCGGCGCGAAGCATGAACAGGGAAGATGTCTTCCCATCTTTCCAGGTCGTTGCGCCAACAGCACCAGTGGCGGCAGCCAACCATGGGCTCACTCCAACGCCGGGCCGTTAATATGAGGCATCGTAACCGTCTTCCCGTCAGCCATGCTCGTTGCCGCCTTCCTGATTGAGGTGGTGCTACAAACCCTCAGCATCTTTTCCCTGCTCTTGCTGCTGCGGGTTCTGCTGAGCTGGTTCCCCTTGCCCTGGGAGAATCCCGTGCTGGCCGCGCTGGCCTCCATCACGGATCCCTACCTCAACCTTTTCCGTGGCTTGATTCCCCCCATCGAAGGACTGGACCTTTCCGCAATTCTGGCGTTCCTGGCCTTAAGCCTGACAAGCACCCTGCTGTGGGGCCTTGTTCCCCTGCTGGCAAACGCCAGCTACGCAAGATACATCCTTGGATAGCTGCGAAAGGTCGTTTCTGCAACAATGCTAGGTTCATGTGGCTGTAGCCACATTGCCGAAGCCACGCTGGCCAAGCCCGGCAATATCCTCTGCGTCGCCCATGCCCACTTGATGACCAAGACAGGATGACTGCATCGCAAGGACGTTTCAATGGCCGGCAGAGCAGGGAGTACTTCAATCGGCGCACAAAAATTGTTGCCACCATTGGCCCGGCAACGGATCATGCCCAGAGCATTGAACAGCTGATCCGGGCTGGAGCCACCACGTTTCGGCTGAATTTTTCCCACGGTAGCCATTCTGACCATGCCCTGCGGGTGGCCACCATCCGCCAAGTGGCCCATCAGATGAGCCAAAACATTGGCATCCTTGCGGATTTGCAAGGTCCCAAGATTCGTCTGGGGCGCTTTCAGGAGGGCCCCATTCGTCTGTCCAAGGGGGATCGTTTTCAACTCACCTCCAAGCCCGTGTCCTGCAGTCAGACCATTGCCCAGGTCACCTACAATGCCCTGGCAGAAGAAATGACGGTGGGAGCCCGCATTCTACTGGATGACGGCAGGGTGGAAATGCGGGTCACCGCTGTGGATCTGGAGAAGCAAACC
Source organism: Candidatus Synechococcus spongiarum SP3 (assembly GCA_001007665.1). Lineage (GTDB taxonomy): Bacteria > Cyanobacteriota > Cyanobacteriia > PCC-6307 > Cyanobiaceae > Synechococcus_B > Synechococcus_B spongiarum_B. The sequence continues at coordinate 5,849 of JXQG01000089.1, forward strand.
CTCCACTGTCAGGTGGTGGTGGGCGGAATGCTCTCCAACAACAAGGGGGTCAATTTCCCGGATGTGCAACTCTCCGTCAGCGCCCTGACACAAAAAGACCGCACTGATCTGCGCTTTGCCCTGCAGCAGGGGGTGGATTGGATTGCGTTGAGCTTTGTGCGCAATCCCGAAGACATGGTGGCGGTCAGGGAGTTGATCCGCGGCCATGGCTACAGCACCCCTGTGGTGGCCAAGATCGAGAAATTCGAGGCCATCAGCCGCATTGACGAGATCCTGCCCCTCTGCGATGGCGTGATGGTGGCTCGGGGTGACCTGGGGGTGGAAATCCCCCCGGAGGACGTGCCGTTGCTGCAAAAAGAACTGATCCGCAAGGCCAACAGCCTGGGAATTCCCATCATCACCGCCACCCAGATGCTGGACAGCATGGCCACCAATCCTCGCCCCACCCGGGCGGAGGTGAGTGACGTGGCCAACGCCATTCTCGACGGCACTGACGCGGTGATGCTCTCCAACGAGACCGCTGTAGGGCAATACCCGGTGGAAGCTGTGGAGATCATGGCCACCATTGCCAGGCGCATCGAGCAGAACTACCCCCAGCCCCGCTTTGCGGGGAACTGCCAGCACACCATTCCCAACAGCATCAGCCAGGCTGTGAGCACCATCGCTTGTCAACTGGAGGCCGCCGCCATTGTGCCCTTGACCCAGAGCGGGGCCACAGCCCGGAACGTGAGCAAGTTCCGTCCCACTACGCCAATTCTGGCCGTCACCAGTCAGATGAGAGTGGCGCGGCAGTTGCAGTTGGTATGGGGGGTCTATCCTCTCCTGGTGGACACTCAATCTTCCGGCAGCCGCACGTTCACGCTGGCGTTGGGTGTTGCCCGGGAACAGGGCCTTCTGCAAGAAGGAGATCTGGTGGTGCAGACCGCAGGCACCCTGGCGGGAGTCAGTGGATCCACGGACTTGATTCGTGTGGGCGTTGTAGCTGCGGTGTTGGGGAAAGGGCTGGGTGTAGGCAGTTCATCCATCACGGCCCGGGCACGGGTGGCCCATTCCCCCCAAGAGGCCCGACATTTGGAGCCCGGCGAGGTGTTGGTGGTCCATCAGACCTCTGTGGCCTACATGGATGCCATTCGTCGTGCCGGGGGCATTCTCACGGAGCTGGGGGGGCTGCAAAGCCACGCTGCGGTCATTGGTCAGCGGCTGCGCATTCCCGTCATCGTGGGTGTCCCGGGCGCCACACGATCTGTGCGCCAGGGGGAAATGATTACCTTGGATATCTTCCATGGTCTGGTGAAAAGCGGCAACAGTGATCTGATGGAGACGCACTCCTAGGTCCTGTGGACAAAAAGGGTTTGAGAGGTGGGTGTAGGGGTGTTTCAACCTTTAGAGAAGGAGGC
>JXQG01000016.1 GCA_001007665.1 Candidatus Synechococcus spongiarum SP3
GCGGCTCTCCCCCGCTCCCCCGCCCGCCGCCGCCTACCACCCACTGGAGTTGGAGCTGGATGTCACCCGCTCCGAGACCACTGGTGGCGATGCCCCTGCCGAGCACGGGGTCATGCTGAGAACCACACTCCTCTGGTGACCACAGTTCCTGGAAGGTTGGCAGGGCTACTCCCTCCCTCTCCACCGGATGGGGGGAACTCCCATGTTGTCCGGCCACTGCTATGGACTCTCCATGGAAGCCTTCGCCATCGGATGGATGTTGGCATGGACGCTGCCACCCTCAGCCCACGGCTACCCCATCCTTCTGCCAAGCCGCACACGGGCATCCACCTGCCGGGCCTGGGCGGCTTCAGCCAAGGCTCAATTCGCGAAACGTAGGCACTACTGCAGAATCCAAGCGGCGCGGCAGCAGGTTCCGGCTGATGGCTGACGGCCCGGTCTCACGGGATGGAACCATCGCAGATTGCTGGCCAGGACCTTTCCTTGATGGCCTCTTCTTCCACGTTCCAGATCAGGGGACCGGAGGGAAGCTGCCCTCCCGCTGGCTTGGGGCTTGGGGCAGCCTGATGATGCCCTTGGCCGGAATTGGGGTTAGTTATTATCTCGTGGCTGTCCAAGCGACTTCTGGCAAAGAATAAATTGACCGCTTTTCTCTTCTTCTTGGCAATTCCATCCCAAGTCTTGAATGGAATTGATGATGGCTGTAGCATGGTGTTGACTCACCTTACCTGGGCTATGGGGATTCAGCAAGACAACATCCAATCGAGCCAGTTGTTCCGCGGTTGGCAGCTTTTCAGGACTTGGATTTTGTATCAGCGGTCGATGACTTAAATGGGGGACCAGGTAGTCATGTGTTAGAACTGCGGAGTTGTTGGGAATCTTGACAATGACATTCTGGGCAGTTTGCATTTGGTCCGCTCTTGATAGATAGCGATCAAGGAAATACCCCGGCTTGGCCAACAGCGCCCAAGACAGGGTTGCCCAGAAGTAGCAGAACCAAAGTCGCCGCGTCAGCCAGAGACGGCCTTGGCGCAGGTCACAGGTCAAGCCATCCATGCTGGCCACAACCAGAAGAACAGCCAAGGGAAGATTATAATGATGGACTACATCTTGCTGGGACTCCCATGAGGAAAGCAGATTGGCTATCAGCAAGGGCAGTGTTGCAATCAGTAGCGGCAGGGAATAGGGGCGCCAGTAGAAGGCCAAGGGCAGACTTAACAGGAATAGATAGAAGAGGATGTTCACCCAGTCCAAGGCCCCAAGAAACTCCATCGGGCTGAAGAGTGCATTGCGAAGAATGTCGCCAACACCATCGCCAAGGTGTTGATAACGCCCAAGGGCTGCTGGGCCAACACCGTTATTCAGGATCGGATAAAGACCCTTGGCCAACACCAACAGCCAACTCCCCCCCAGCACCAGCGCTTCCGTCGCCCAGCGCCAGCGTCGACGGCATGCCTGCTCCAGGGCCAGGCCAACGACAATCAGGCCGAGCCCATCCCGACAGCCCATCATGACAAACAGGCAGAGGAGCCAAAGCCAGCGCCGTTCAGCACGGTTGGCCCAAATGGCCAGGGCCAACAGAGGCATGGCCCAGGTTTCCGGACGGAAGTCAACAACAAAGCTGGCATTGAACACCACTGGCTGGAGCCACCACAACCCACAGATCAACCATCGTTCCCGTGGTTTCAGGCCAGCCTGCACCCCCAGGTGCCACAGGGGCCAGGCCGTGAGGATTAACCCCAACGCTTGCGTAAAAAACAACCAGTGGACTGACGGCGCCAGCCAGTAGAACGGCGCAACGGCATAGAACATCCAGGCCCCATGGTTCCCCATGTGGTGCAGACCCAGGAGGGTGGAGCGGGGCTCCAGTCCCTGGCTCATTTGCCAGGCCACTTGGTCATAGATGCCCAAATCCCAACCGGCACTGTGCAATAAGGTGTGTCGCAGTGCCTGCAGACTCCAGAGCAGGCTGACCAGCACCGCGGAGATCAACCAGAAAGGTGTTGGTGGAAACTTGGGGGTAACGGTTGGCCTTGGCCGTTGTTCAAGCTGGCCGTCACTCGTCACTGGGGTCAACTCCCAAAGAAAACAGACAGGAAACGGAGGGGGTGGGATTCGAACCCACGAACGCTTGCACGTTGACGGTTTTCAAGACCGTTGCCTTCAACCACTCGGCCACCCCTCCTCGTGCGTTGTGCTGCCCAAGAGGACCACAGGATTCTGCCACAGCCGTGCATTGGAGGCTGCTGCCGCCAGCCCACGCGCTGTTGGTAGCGTCAGGGTGTCTTCTCCGGCAGAAGGCACTTGTCCGAGTCACAGGCCATGGGGCCAGCCTCGGCCGGGACGCCGTGGTCGTGCCGTTGCAGGGCGGTGAAGAAATCTTCCTCGCGGCGCCGTGTCAGCACAGCGGCATTGAGCTGGTCGTAGACCACCTTGCTGATGGGCTCAAAGGGGAGGCGTGGAAACGTGGCGTTGGCGTCAAACCGGGCCAGCAGCGCCGCGGAGATGTAGCCCCCATCAGTGTGGATGGCCTGGTGAATGACCTGGGCCAGGGGGCGAATCTCTTCCTCCCGCAACTCAATGGTGGCGCTGGTGTTGTGTCCCACGTAAAATTGCTGCACCTGCATGTAGAAGTCAAACTGCGCGGTGGCGGAAAAACGACTCAGGTCCACCTGGTCAGCCCCAGGCAGGTTGGCCCAACTCACCGCCGTGGGGATCTCCACCAGCCATTCCGTGCAACGGGGATCAAACGGATCGTCCAGGAGGCGACCTTGGTCGTCCTTATCGGTCTGGGCAGGAACGATTGTGTAGCCATAGTCCATGCAGGCCAAGGCGACGGGGTCGTTCTTGCGGAAGGTGATGCGGCGGATAAACCGCTGGGATTTTGGCGGATGCCACCCCGGGCTGGCCCCTGTGAGCAGACTCTTGGTGCCAGCCGGCTGAACCGTGGTGCAGCGGTTGGGAACCTTGAGGCCATGGTCGTTGCAATACGCCTCCACCGTGTCTTGCACCACCTGGCTCCAGCGGAGAAGGTACTCCGCCTCCTGATCCAGGAACTGGCAACCGGCCGCGTGGTGTTGGCGCCCTTCTCGCCACCAGTGGAGCCATGGTGTGCCAAAGGCGTGGACAAAGAAGTCGAAGAGACCGGTGAAGCTCACCCCCACGATGGGATCCATCTCGCGGCTGCGCTGGTAGCGCTCCACCACGAAGCGATGATTGAGCAGCACCGCTGCCGCCAGCGCCGCGGCCTGGAAGGCTTTCTCCTGTCCTTGCTGATCTCGCGGGGAAATGAGGTTGAGGTGTACCTCCGAGAGGTTGCAATGAAAGTCCGAACCGATGATTTCACCGCAAGGGTTGAGCCCATAGCGGCTCAGGCGGTGCTCCATCTCCTGGAGGGGGATTGGTCCATGGTTCAACTGGAGCCAGTTATCCGCCTCCTGGCGTCCCTGGTCGCAGTAAACGTCAACGAACTCCTGGCGGAGCTCGGCCGTGGTCAGGAGGTCGGCATTGGCCCGGGCGATGGCCTCCGGCGCAAATTGAATGGCCCCCTCACCGGAGTGGTATTGACGCCGCACCGCATCCTCAATCGCCTCCAGGCTGGGCCGTGTATGAAACACGCGGGTGTGGTTGGCCATGCGCAGGGCATCCCGCTCGGGGTCAATGCGCCAACTGCCGTCTGGTCCCTGCTGCCACAGGTTGTCTTTTGCGCCGGCCGCCAGGGTGTCCTGGGCGGCAAATTGGCGCATCCCCGCAGAACGGCGAATGTTGCCCGCCACGATGGTGACCGCCGCCTCGTCAATGAGCAGACAGCACTCCACGGAATTGAGCTGGCGCCCCAAGGCCCCGTTCAGAATGGCCGCCACGCGAGCGAAGAGATCTTGCAGCTTGATGGGATTCGCCACCCCGCCAAAGCCTTTCAGAGGCTCGCCAACGGGGCGCACGTGGGAGAGGTCCACCGTGATCTGCAACGGCATTGCAGCCGTCAGCGTCTCGTCGCTGGCCAGTCGCAACAGGCTGCGATAGGCCTCCACCCATCCCTGGCGGCTGTCTCCCACCGTGATGGACACCTGAGACCCCTGGATCCGGAGGGTGGTGACTCCCTGGCGGTCCTGGGGAGGGCATTGCCCGATGGGGGTCACCCGGACCACCTGAAGGTGGTTCAGGATGGGAGGGAGTTGTTGAATATGACGGGGTTCAATGACGGCGCCCGTGCCACAGCCCATCATGGCCAGGTCCATCATCAAGGCAAAGGCTTCCCAATCCACCAGGTTGGTTGACGTGCAGTTGTAGGCCCCGGAAAAGTTCTCCGGTCTGCCCACCCATGACGTGCCGCCAATCCAGAGCCAGCGCCCTGCCGGCAAAGCCCTGAACTGCACCTGCTGCTGGCGCAGCAACTCCACCTGATCCGGACGCAGTTGCTCCAGCCTCGCCAGACCTTCCAGGCTGCGGTTGGTCACGTCAGCCCAGGTTTCCCGCTGGCGGTGCAGCGTACGGCTGTAGGTGCGAAAAAACACCGGATAGGCCGCTGGGGCCGTGTCCGGAAACTTCCTCTGGTTTGCGCCTGTGCTGGCCGGGACCACTTTTGGGGAACGCAACGGGTCCTCGTGACCATTGTCGGGTGGGGGAGAGGGTGCTGTGTCCAACGTGCCGGATCTGCTGCCTTCGATGGAGGATAGAAGAATACGCCAGGCAGATTTTGGACAGTTGCAGTGGGGAAACCAGCACAACCGGACCGGGTGGGGAAACCTTGGAGCAAGAGCAGGCCGCAGCCGTGGCCAGGCGGCGCAATCTCGCCATCATCTCCCACCCCGATGCCGGCAAGACCACACTGACGGAAAAACTCCTGCTCTACGGCGGCGCCATTCAGCAGGCAGGGGCTGTTCGTGCACGGGGAGAACAGCGGCGGGTAACCTCCGACTGGATGGAGTTGGAGAAACAGCGCGGTATTTCCATCACCTCCACCGTGTTGCAGTTCGACTATGGGGCCCACACCATTAATCTGCTGGACACCCCCGGCCACCAGGATTTTTCCGAAGACACCTACCGCACCCTGGCGGCAGCGGATAACGCGGTCATGCTGGAGGACGCCGCCAAAGGTTTGGAGCCCCAAACCCGCAAGCTTTTCGAGGTGTGCCGCCTGCGGCGGATTCCCCTGTTGACCTTCATCAACAAGATGGACCGGCCGGGGCGAGAGCCCCTGGAGCTGGTGGACGAGATCGAGCAGGAGTTGGGGCTGCCGTGCTGGCCGGTCAATTGGCCCATCGGCAGCGGCGACCAATTCCGTGGCGTCGTTGATCGCCGTCATCGCCAGGCGATCCTGTTCCAGCGGGGTGATCGGGGCCGTCAGGCCCGAGAGCTGCGCATGGGCGTCGAGGATCCCTGCCTTGGGGAGATGGTGGAGGACCACCTGCTCACCAAGGCCCTGGAGGAGTTGGAGCTGCTGGATGGCGCTGGAGCGGACTTGACGCTGGAGGCCATCCATCGGGGAGACCTCACGCCGGTGTTTTTTGGCTCGGCCATGACCAACTTTGGGGTGGACCACTTTCTGAAGGCCTTCCTGCGCCTGGCCCTTCCCCCCATGGCCCGCACCAGCAGCGCTGGGCGGATTGACCCGCTGAGATCCCAGTTCAGTGGCTTCATCTTCAAGTTACAGGCCAACATGGATCCGCGACACCGGGACCGGGTGGCCTTTCTGCGGGTCTGCTCCGGCACCTTCGAGCGAGACATGGTGGCCCACCATGCCCGCAGCGGCAAAGTCGTTCGCCTTTCCCGACCCCAAAAGCTTTTTGGCCAGGATCGTTCCGTTGTGGATCGGGCCTATCCCGGCGATGTGATTGGCCTGAACAATCCCGGTGTGTTTGCCATTGGCGACACCCTGTACCAGGGCCAAAAGGTGGAATACGAGGGCATTCCCTGCTTCAGTCCTGAGATCTTCAGTTGGCTCCATAACCCCAACCCCTCCGCCTTCAAGGGGTTTCGCAAGGGGGTGAACGCGTTGCGGGAGGAGGGGGCCGTGCAGATCCTCTACGACACGGATCCCGGCAAGCGCAACCCCATCCTGGCGGCTGTCGGTCAGTTGCAACTGGAGGTGGTGCAGCACCGCCTGGAGCACGACTACGGGGTCCCCACCCGCCTGGAGCCCCTGGGGTTCACCACCGCCCGTTGGGTGACAGGGGGCTGGCCTGCGCTGGAAGCCCTGGGACGGCTGTTCAACTGCAAAGCCGTGCGGGATTCCTGGAATCGTCCCGTGCTGCTCTTCAAGAACAGCTGGAATCTTCAGCAACTTCATGGGGAGCACCCGGAACTGGAGTTGGCCGCTGTAGCGCCCGTGATGAGCGGGACGGAGCCCATGGCCCTGTAGAGCGCCTCCTTCCGGGACGGATCCATGCCCATCTGGCAGTCTGGAACTTGCGCGAACGATCCCCACCATGGCAGAGGCCGTTTTCACCCCCAACGCACCGACTCCGGTGGGTCCCTACAGCCAGGCCGTGCGGGCAGGGAATACCATCTACTGCTCGGGCCAGATTGGCCTGGATCCCCAAACCGGCCTCATGGTGGGATTTCCCGATGACGTGGAGGCGGAGGCCACCCAGGTGCTTCACAACCTGGGGGCTGTGCTCAAAGCGGCAGGGGCGACGCCCTCCCATGTGGTGCGCACCACAATTTATCTCACCGATCTGGGGCACTTCGACCTGGTAAACAGACTTTACGGGAAGATGTTTGGCGCAGGCGTCCTGCCGGCGCGGGCCTGTGTCCAGGTGGCGGCGCTGCCCAAGGGGGCCCGTGTAGAAATCGATGCCGTTGCCGTTCTTGTCTTTCCCTACTGACACCAGCCTGTAGCGCGGGGCGCGACTGATCTCTTGCCTGCTTTCTCCCCACACCCCAGACCTCCGTGGCTGCTGCTGCTGCGGAGAGGCGACGCTTCGGAGCAACTGCTCCAATTGTTGAAGGCCCTGCCGCACCGCCGCCGCCGCGCCCTGCTGGCGCTGCTGGCGCTCTCCGGGGTGACAGGCCTCGTCGATCTGGTGATGGTGGTTCTGCTGGCCCGGCTGACGGCTGCGCTGGTGGATGTTCCCCTTCCCAATCAACTACCTGGCATCAAGGTGTTCGGGGGATCTCTCCATGATCAGACCCTTTGGCTGGTGGGCTTGTTCACCCTGTTGGCCTGGCTGGCCTCCCTGAGCAAGGTGGGATTGCAAGTGAGGCAACAAAAGCTCGCGGCCCGCATCTGGCACGACCTCTCCGCAAGGATCTACGCCAACGTGATGGGTCAGGAGCTCGCCTACCACCTCAGGACCAGAACAGGCGACCTCACCCAGTTGGTCATCGAGAACGTGAAAGCCACCGCCGTGCAGGTGATCTACCCGCTGCTGCGCCTGGCGGGGGCCTGTCTGACGCTGGTGTTTGTCTCCATCGGCGTGTTGCTGGTGGGGCGGGGGCTGGCGGCAGGGCTGGTGGTCCTGCTGGTGGCGGCCTACCTGACCGTTTCCCTGGTCTTCACCCCCCATCTGCGCCGCGCCAGCCAGAAGACCGTCCAGTTGGCCCAGCGCTCCACCTGTCTGCTGATGGAGTCCCTCAGTTCTGTGCGGGACATTCAACTGGCCCAGCAAGAGCCCTATTTTCAGCAACAGTTTGTGCAATCCGTGGATGAGGCCCGGCGCTATGCCTGGCAGTTGAACACCCTCCCCCAACTCCCCCGCCTGCTGGTGGAGCCCCTGGGCATTACCCTCATTTTTGGACTGGGCACCCTTCCCCCGCTGCTGCGGGGTGACCTGGAGCAGGTGCGTCAGGTGATTCCCTTCCTGGCAGCCCTGGCGCTGGCGGGACTGCGGCTGATGCCCCCCCTTCAGGACGTGTTCTCGTCCCTGATCCAGCTTCGGGGTAGCCTGCCCATGGTGAGCAAGGTGGTGGAGCTGCTCCAGTTGCCCCGTCGGCGCCTCACCATCACCTCCCCCGGTGTACCGCTTCCCGACGCAGTGTTTCCACACCTCACCATCGGACTCCACGACGTGTGGTACAGCTATGGGAAACGCCAGGACAATGCCGCCGCGACAGGACATCACCGGGACAGCTCGGACAGTGGAGACTGGGTATTGCAGAAGTTGAATCTCACCATCCCTGTGGGGGCGCGGGTAGCGCTGGTGGGCTCCACCGGTAGCGGCAAAACCACCACGGGCCATGTTCTGCTGGCTCTGCTACAACCCCAACGGGGAGCCCTGGAGCTGGATGGCCAGCCGCTGAGTACGCAGCAGCGCCCCGCCTGGCAGGTCGGTTGCGCCCATGTGCCCCAACTGATTCAACTGTTGGACGGCACGGTGGAGCAGAACGTGGCGTTCGGGGTGGAGGAGGAGGCCGTTGATCACGACCGGGTTCAGGAGGCCGTTGCCGTGGCCCGACTGGCGGAACTTGTGGCCAGCCTCCCCTCCGGCCTGCAGACCCCTGTCGGCCAAAACGGCATTCAGCTCTCCGGTGGTCAGCGGCAGCGGATTGCCTTGGCGCGAGCCTTCTACCGTCGAGCCCGGTTTCTGCTGTTGGACGAAGCCACCAGCGCACTGGACAACCGCACCGAGAGCGACATCATTCGGGCGTTGGATCAGGTGGGTGGGCAATGCACAACCGTGATCATTGCCCACCGCCTGGCCACGGTGGCCCGCTGCGACCAGATCCACGAGCTTGCCAATGGTTGCGTCAAAGCCTCCGGCCACTTTGAGGAGTTGTGCAGAACCTCCCCCAGCTTTGCCGAATTGGTTCGGTTGGACCGCCTTTGATGGTTTTTATGGTGGCGTGGCTGGAACTTTGCCAGAATCAAGGAATACCGGGGCATTGCCACCGGCTGTGACAAAACCGCCACCAGCCATGCCGCCAACTGGAATCTTGTAGCAACCCTTCTTGCGCCAAGGTAAATCCCTTTAGTCCACAGGCCCTGGAGCGTATGGGAATGACCGGTCAGGGATGGTGAGCATCGATCTTGTCACAGATCACATTCCGGATGCCACCACCACCTTGGCATTGGCCATTTTCTGGAGAAGCACCATCCGGGAGACGAAGATCTTCCCGGTGGCCACCGCTGGCGCCAAAGCGTCTCACAAACTCTTTCAACAAGCTCCCAGGGCCACCAACAGCTGAAGGGCCGGAACCCAGGGCCGGAACCCAGGGTTGGTATTTTTTGGTGGTGTTAAAGGTCACGGCTGGCGCCCAACGGAGACGCTGCCGTGGCAGTCAGCGGGCCAGTGGCGTCACTGCTGGTTAGAGACCGCCGCTGTAAGCGCAGGTGCAGGTAATCCGGCCGCATGACTACGGCCATCTGTTCCCTCACCTCCTTGTCGGGGCCGATGGACTCCAGATCGAAGTTCCTGCAAAGCATGGCGAGAACCGCCCGAATTTCCAGCATGGCCAGATTGCTGCCCGGGCAGATCCGCGGCCCGGCGCCAAAGGGGGCAAACACCTGGGTGTGGTGAGGGTGTTGCCCACGGCCAACTGGCTGGGGAAGCCAGCGTTCGGGATCAAAGCAGTCGCCACCGGCAAAGTGCTCTTCCCTGGTGGCCGCATAACGTAGCAGTACAAACAGTTTTGTCCCCTTGGGAATCAGGCAGCCCAGCATCTCGGTATTCTCCAGCGCCTCCAGCGCCATATTCGGAGCCACAGGCTTCAGCCGCATCACCTCATTGCAGAAGGCATCAAGGAAGGGAAGGTGGATGGCTTGTTCCAGCTTGTCAAGGGCTGCTGCCGGTGCGATGAGGGCATCCACCTCGCGGCGGATCCGGGCGAATGCCTCCGGGAACTTGACGAGATAGTGGACAATCCAGCTCATGGTATAAGCGGTTGTATCTTCTCCGGCGAGGAGAAGCTGGCTTGTATGCGCCAACAGGTCTGCACTGGTGAGGTTGGAGCCTTCGTGTTCTGCAATCGTCAGCAGGGCCTCCAGGAAGTTGGTGGGACCATGGTCAGAGTGGGCTGCCATGCGCTCCCGCGTGGTGCGAACGATGACCTCCACTTCCCGCTCAACAGCCTTCACGGCACGGTCAAGGGCGCGGTCTGGTGGTAGGCGGATCAGGCGCCAATAGGGGAAAAGCGTGAAAAATCGCCGCTGCAACCCTGGGCCGATTTTCTCAAGGTGTTGCTGGATCACGGGACCCGGCGTCTCCAGCGTATTGGGATCAACGCCAAAGGCCAACTGCATGGTGACATCAACCGTGAAGCGCGTCAGATCACGGCAGATGTCCACCGATTGACTCCTGTTCGCCGCCATTTCCCATCGCCGCTGCAAACGGGCTGTCGTGGTTCTGAGCTTGGGAAAAAAGTTGGCGAGCCGTGTGCGACTCAGCGCAGCAACCACAGTCCGCCGCTGCTGACGCCAGTCTTCCCCCTCCGCGGTGAATAGTCCATTGATGCCAATCTCGGTAAACCTGTCCTCAACGACCCGGTTGCGTCGGAAGGATTGTGGTCGCTGCTCCAGGATGCGCTGGATCACCTCGTGGTCCGACACCACCACCAATCGGGACAACCCCAGGGAAATCTGGAATAGAGGACCGTAGCGCTCCGCCCAACGTTCAAGGGTCAGGTGGAATTGCTGGCCGGCCAGCTGGAGTAGGTGCCCGATCAACGGCGGACTGTAGGGTCCCGGCAGGTCACGGGGTTGGATGAGTTGTCGTTCCGCCACTGGGTAGATCCTTTTGCAGATTTTATGGGTTGGACCAGGGAAGTGAGGCTGGCCCGTTAAAGACCATAAAATCCGGTTCGGCGTTGGACCGTAGGAGCGTGCGTCGTTTTTAGGACCGACATGGCAGAGTGCCGAAGCCGGAAAGCCTTTTCAGCAGTGGCTACACTCCTCCTCCCGTGGGCGCCTGAAACATCCGGTGCTCCATTTTCCATGCATCTTTCCAAGCGGAGTCAGGGAACGCCGAAGTGCCTGCAAGTGTTGGGAATCTTTGCCCTGTCAGGCCGTTCCTCGACGCCCCTGCGCTGCCCGGCCACCGTCACCATGTCGCTGTCTGCGGGCGTGATCAGCGCCGTCCAGACCCAACGGCTGTGATCTCGGTGAAGAAAGATCTCAGTGGTCCCAGACAATGATGGCCATCTGGCCCGTTCTGTGTAGGAAAAATGGAGGCCGCCCGTTCAACTCAAGTCATTGAGAAATCTGCCATGCCAGACAAGACCACGACTGCCAAGCAAGCCAAGATCAGTGCGACGAGATTCCCGTTGGTTCACAAGTTAAGCACGCTCGCCGATTTTCGGCGGTGGCACAAAGGTATGCGAGAAGCATTGGCTGCCTCAAATCGCCAGGCTGGTGCTTACGAGGGATGGGGAAAACGTTGGCAGAAGAGGTTAGCAGCGGCAGAGTGTGAGAAACAGATGCTTGAGATCGAAATGCAGTAGCTGATTGATGATCAACAAGGTCTTGCTGATTAAATTCGTGAAACAGGTGGGCACCACGAAAAATAGGAAAATCCCAGAAACAGATTGGCAGATGTTCTTGGAGGAGGATGTGCTTGTTTCTTATAATAAGCCTGTGTACAAGTCTATGACTCAGTCAGCGGGATGGCCGCAACATGCTGCGAAGTTGTGAAGCCAAGAGGGACTGAGAGATGTTAGCCGGGAGAGGCACAGCAACTCATGGGAGGATGGGCCAGAAGGGTTATGTCTCGAAGACGGTAGAAATTGTCAGAAGAGCGTTCTCCGAACACTGTTCCGTGTTGCCGAATGAGGCGGGCAAGCCAAGGGGCATCGGCGGGATGGGCTGGGACAGGGTTGCCCAGCCGTCCACATTGATGCATCTGGTTTATGCATCTGGATCCGTCCTGATGCCGATCGTGCCCGGAACAGCATGGGCGCCGTCTCGGCACAGGGGGAGGGCGGTCCGGGTCTTGATCCGCTTCGTCGGGAGTCTCCATTGGGACATCCATGGCGGTGGTGGTCCGCACGGATCTCCACTGCGCCGGGTCAAGGCGGGTGAAGCAGAACAGGCGCTCACCCGCTTCTTCAAGACTGTCGGCGACGGTACGGCACTTGAGACTCCGTTTGTGCAGGAAGGTGTTACGGCCTGCCGCCGCCGCGCTACGGGCATGGATGATGTCTCGCTTACCCGCACTCAGTTCGTCATGCATGGACTGGGGAGGGGGGGCAGCAGGTTGCGGTGCTTGTCAACCGTGCAGCGCGACCTTGGCAGGTCCTCACCCCGGAGGGTGATGAGTACAGCGTTGCCGATGAGAAGAGGAACCTTCTGCCCATCCCGTCGCCCACCGGTGGCAGCCAGCACCGAGATAGTGGTGGCCTTCTTCTACAGCCGTGACTTGAGACGGCGCCATCCAGTATTCAGCGCACGATCTCCTCTCATCCGCCAGGCTGCGGCTGCGCCATGCCTCCCAGTTCCCTTTCCCTTGCGCCAGGCACGGCTTCACCGTGTCCTTACTGACAGCTCCCTTGAACCGTGCCCACAGCGCCCTCTTCACCCGCCGCGTGCTGGCGCCTGCCAGATACGCTGCTGCGATGCACGCCTCAGCTTGCTCCGTCAGGCGTTGATAGGGTCGGTGCGCCCTGGAGCGCCACTGGCTGCTGCTGCCTTCTCCATCCAGCAGCCGGACACGGGTCACACTCACCCTCGGCGGCGCCCATGGCGCAGGTATCTGCCGCTGGCGGCGACCGTGGCAACAGCCCTTCACGGCATCTTGCGTCCGGTCGTACTGCATCTGCCCCGGAAAGGCAGTCAGATCTTCGTCGAACACCCCTTCCATCGTGTTGTGGAGGCTCGCACGGAGACGGTCCTCAACCGGACCGCAACCCTCTTCACAAGACAGCAGGGACAGCCTGCTGGCTCCCGTAGCTTCTCCCATGGCGTGATCTCCTTTCTTCAGATCATGTTCCAACCTGACCTTGCCTCCGGCACGCCCCCTGTTGGATTCGAACCAACGACCGACTGCTTAGAAGGCAGCTGCTCTGTCCGGCTGAGCTAAGGGAGCCCGTCACAAGGTTAGGTCCTTTTGCTAAAATTTGCACAATTGGATCGTCAGATTGTCTGTTTTACGTCTCGAGGGCATCTCGAAAATGTACGGCACCGGCGAGGTGCTCAAGGATGTGCATTGGGAGGTGAAGGCTGGCGAGCGCCTGGGCCTGGTGGGTGTCAACGGCGCCGGTAAATCCACCCAGTTGCGCATGATCGCCGGTTTGGAGGAGCCCACCACGGGGCAGGTGATTCGCCCTGACGGGCTGGTGGTTGCCTACCTGCAGCAGGAATTGGACCTGGAACCCCGGCGCAGCGTCCGCCAGGAATTGTTCCGGGCGTTTGAGGAGGCCAGTGGGGTGCTGAAGCGCCTTGCTGTGGTGGAGCAGGCCATGGCTACTGCCACGGGGTCTGCCCTGGATGAGCTGATTCAGGACTTGGGCGCCCTGCAGCAGCGCTTCGAAGCGCTGGACGGCTACAGCCTGGAGAGTCGGATTGAGCGAATCCTTCCCACCATGGGATTTGCGGTCACGGACCTGGAACGGCCAGTGGGCCACTTCTCCGGTGGCTGGCAGATGCGCATCGGCTTGGCCCGCATCCTGCTGCAGGAGCCGGATCTGTTGCTGCTGGATGAGCCCACCAACCACCTGGACCTGGACACCGTTGCATGGTTGGAGGAGTATCTGCTTGGCCTGGAGTTGCCCATGGTGGTGGTCAGCCATGACCGGCAATTCCTGGATCGCCTCTGCAACCGCATCGTCGAGATTGAGCGGGGCATGGCCCGCACCTACCTGGGCAACTACAGCGATTTTGTGACCCAGAAACAACTGGAGCGCCAGGCGCAGCAGGCGGCATTTGAGCGGCAGCAGAAGGAGTTGGCGGGCAAGCAGGTCTTTGTGGAACGGTTCCGGGCCAGCGCCACCCGCGGCAGCCAGGCCAGGAGTCGGGAGCGGGCCATGGGCAAGGTGGAGCGACTGGAGGCCGTCGCCAGCCCGGTGGACGGCCCTCGATTTTGTTTTCCCCCGGCGCCCCGCTCCGGCCAGCAGGTGGGGTGCATTGAGAACCTCACCCACGCCTACGGAGACCAGATCCTCTTCCTGGGGGCCCATCTCCACGTGGAGCGGGGGCAACGCATTGCCCTTGTGGGTCCCAACGGTGCCGGCAAGTCCACCCTGTTGCGGCTACTCATGGGCACGGAGCAGCCCACGGAGGGAACAGCCCGGTTGGGCGCCCATCAGGTGATCCCTGGCTACTTTGCCCAGAACCAGGCCGAGGCCCTGGAATCTCGCCTCACAGTGCTGGAGACCGTCACCCAAGTGGCGCCGGATTGGAGCCAAACCCGGATGCGCACCATGCTGGGCCGCTTCGGCTTCACGGAGGATCGGGTGTTCAAGGCGGTGGCCCAAATCAGCGGCGGGGAAAAGGCGCGCCTTGCCCTGGCCAAATTGCTGCTGACTCCTTGTAACCTGCTGCTGTTGGACGAGCCCACCAACCATTTGGATCTTCCCGCCAAGGCCATGCTGGAGGAGGCCCTCCAGGCCTATGAAGGGGCAGCGCTGATCATCTCCCACGACCGCTACTTCATCCGTCAGTCCGCCAACCGCATCGTGGAATTGCGAGACGGAGAGTTGGTGCTCTATCAGGGGGATTACGCCTACTACTGTCAGAAGAAGGCGGAGGAGCGGGAGGCCGCCGCCACCACGGTTCGCGCCCGCGCTGCCCAGGAGAAGGCCGCCGCCAAACGGGCCAAGGCAGCGGCCAAAGCCAGTGCCCGTCAGGCGGCCCGCAAAGCCAAGGCATCGGGGTGCTGAGGAGGCGTCCGCTGCTTTTCGTGGCGCTCTGTTCATGGCGCCCTTGGTGGGCGATGATTTTGCCCATGGCCCGAGTGGGCGGCAAAAACCTCAAGCGAAGAAACGGGCTATGGCGGTAAACAGCAACAAGCCAGAACAGTGGAAGCAGGACGTTGCGGCTTCGGTTGACATGTACAACAATTGGCTCATGCGCTCTGCGCCAGCGGCATTCAGGCAGACGCCAGATCAGACCACACAGGAAGTAGAGAATATGGCTTGTTATGACCCGAAATCTGACCAATGTGGGCGTTGATCTGCTAAAGAAGGAACCTTCGGTGTTGTCGTCGTTGAGGATGTCTACGTGCCCGCCATTGGCGAGGGACCGGCTGATCGGTCTCGCAGGTGTTTCCAAAAATCCTGTCAGAACCATGGAAAAATTTGGGGCTTACATACATAAGTGCCCACCTTCTTTCTGACTGAAGTCTTATGGGTCTCAATTTAGACACGCTTTTGAGCAGTTTGCGTGATCCAAAATTGACACCATTTTTCCAAATGGCTAATCAGCATTTTCCCAATGTAATTAATTCAATTTTTCCAAATAAATTTTATTCAAATCTGAAATAATCAGCTATTTTATAGCATAAAGTATTTGACAATCGGCCACATTTAATTTATAGTAGCTCTCAAATATTCTCTCGAAAACGTGAGTCGTACAGGCTCGGGTAAGTCCCACCGTGAAGGAATAATATTCATTCAGCTAATTATGCCATATCGCTGCCGTGAATTGAATTGCCACAAGCGGTTCAGCACTAGGGCGAGCACCGTCATGGAGTTCTCCAAACTGGCATTTCAGATATGGGCCATTGCAATTTTCCTCATTTCGACTATCTTGACGGGGATTTCCAACATGAAGCTACACCGTAACCTTGGCATAACGCAGAAAATAGCTTGGTTCCTTGCCCGTCGGATTCGGGAAACTTTTGACTTTGCATGGTTGCCTGGATTTCATGGACTTGTCCAAGCTGATAAAACCTTCATTGGTGGCAAACGCAAGAATATATCCCACGAAAAGCGCGGGGGATTGAGTGGCAGAAGGACAACAGGCAAGGCGGTTGTTGCTGGTATCAAAGAGCATACAACAGGCCAAGCCAGAGCAATGGTGGTTAACGGCACAGATTCAGTGACGCTACAGGGCTTTGTGAGATATAATGCAGAATCAGGCACTACGGTCCACACAGATGAAGCACTGGCACATCAAGGTATCTTCCACAAGACCAGCC
Organism: Candidatus Synechococcus spongiarum SP3; assembly: GCA_001007665.1. Classification (GTDB taxonomy): domain Bacteria; phylum Cyanobacteriota; class Cyanobacteriia; order PCC-6307; family Cyanobiaceae; genus Synechococcus_B; species Synechococcus_B spongiarum_B. Next base: position 16,008 of record JXQG01000016.1, read on the forward strand.
CTGAACATCTAAACCGCTATGCAAGTGAATTTGCAGGTCGTCATAACATTTGCTTCCTGGATACTGTGGAAATGACGCTTAAGATGATAGCTGGAATGGAAGACAAGCAGCTGTGGTACATAGAGTTGATAGATTGGTGACAAGAGGTATAACAGTTTGATTCGTGGCATAGGATATTGAATACTGAAGACATTATCAAGATCGTGATCGAGTGAAGGTATTGGGAATCAAGAGCCAATGTCCTGCACAAGACCGACGGCGGTCAATCGGTCCACGGTCAAACTCCGTGTCACCCCATCAGGGGCCAATTGAGCAACAGCAAGGTGCGAACGAACACTGCCTTCGACCAGTGCTGTGCTAGACTGGCAGTTCACGAGTTTGGGGGCAGCTAGTGGCGATCCGGAACACACTTGACGCAGTGACAGTCAGAGGCTTCAAGACCGTCAAGGCGCTGGAAGCCTTCGATCCGAGACACTTGACGGCGTTGATCGGCGCCAACGGGGCGGGAAAGTCCAACTTCATCTCGTTTTTTCACATGTTGAGTCGGGCGCTCTCCGGCCCGGAAAATCTGCCGCTCCATGTTGGCCAGCAAGGTAGCGCCAGCGCACTCCTGCACGACGGACGGGAAACGACGCGAGAAATCGAAGCGGAACTCACGCTGCACGCGGTCTAACCAGGCTGGTAGGAACCAATATGCATTCAGGCTGTTCTACGGCGCCAACGACACTCTGGTTTTTGTAGAAGAAAAATACCGCTTCCTGCGTAGCGGCCATCCGAAACTGGAGAACTGGGGTAACAATCGGAGCCAGCCATGCTTCACCGCGAATTGTGGCAACCCTGCAGCTCCTGCTTCCATTCTTTGTGGATTTCGACCTCGAACCAAGCCACAACAAGGTCCTCCTGTGCTGGCGGGAGCACAACTCCAACTGCGTCTTCAGTGTCGCCCAGGCCTCCGACGGCATGCTCCCGTGCTATCGCTTTGGTCACGCTGCTCCTGCAGCCGCACGAGGACTTGCCCGATGTGCTCATTCTCGACGAACCTGAACTGGATCTCCATCCTTATGCAATCAATGTAATCGGGGACCTGATTCGATCTGTTGCCCAGGTCGTACAAGTTATCGTTGCCCCACAGTCCACCCTGCTGACTGATTGCTTCGAGTCGGAGGAAATCGTGGTAGTGGGGCGCGATGGTCGTGCGTCTTCTTTCAAGCGTCTCGAAGAAGAGCCGCTGACCGAATAGCTCAAAGAATACTTCATCTCCGAGTTGTGGGAGAAGAACATCGTGGGGGGAAGGCCTTGAGCGGTATCCGTCGTTTTACCTGTTCCACCTCCTGGATGTCCTTCCCTGGTTACCATGCCACGTCTGGCCTTGACCCGAGCAGCCGGGCAATCACTTTGAAGAACGCCGTACTAGAGGAAATTGGAGACCATAGGCTTGTGCCCTGCATCCAAGTTCATGAATTTGAGGCACTGGTACTTGCCGACCCCGCAGACTCCCAAGCGCTGTTGAGCGAGTACTCCACGCCCGCGTCCGGTATGCGTCGACAGGAAAACGACCTCCGGTCTGAACGTCACAAGGCGGATCGGCTTGCCAGAGCTACGGGATCAATCTCCTCACTTTGGCGTGTGGGTGGACAGGCTTGAGTCACTGGGATCATCCGTCCAGGGCAAAGGAGACGAACGCTACGGCAAGGCCTGGCTGGCGTGGCCCGCTCCATGCCCACCAGCGCCGCAGTGGGCATGGTGGCCGAAACGCTGGCCATCCCCTGCTATGAACCCCCCACCGGCTGGAAGTTCTTCGGCACTCTGCTGGACGCGGGCAGAATCGCCGTCTGTGGTGAGGAAAGCTTCGGCACCGGTCAGACCACGTGCGGGAAAAGGGCGGTCTCTGGGCGGTGCTGTTCTGGCTGTCCATCCTGGCGGCAAGGCGGTGCTCCGGGCCACCCTGATGGAGCGCCACTGGGCCACCTGCGGGCGCCACTACTATTCCCGCCATGACTACGAGGGGGTGGAGAAGGCAGCATCGGCGGAGTTGTACAGGGCGCTGCAGAACCAGTTGCCCCAACTGGCAGGCCAGCCCCTGGCGGGAGACAGGATTCGCCTGGCGAATGAGTTTTCCTTCACCGACCCGGTGGATGGCGCCACCAGCAGCAGCCAGGGGCTACGCATGCTGCTGGAAAGTGGCAGCCGCATGATCTTCCGCATCTCCGACACCGGCACCCCTGGGGCCAACCTGCGCCTCTATCTGGAGCGCCATGAGCCCAACAGTGGGGCACTGAATTTGGCCCCCCAGGCGGCCCTGGCGCCTCTGATCCGTGGGGCTGACCAGTTGTCGGGCATCCGTCAACGCACCGGCATGAACGCATTCATCGTGATTACTTGAGGGTGCCACAATCCACTACCGTTCCCCTACCGTTCCCCTGCCCGAAAAAGCCTGCTGGCCCATGGAGCTTCCTTCCACCACTGGCTTTCTCATGCTGAGAGGGTCTCCAACGGAAAGAATGAAACTGTGGTTCCATCGGGAATGGAATGCATCACAGCCAAGCCAGCAAACTTCTTAAAAGAGTGGCGATCATTCACTTGAAATTTCAGTTCCTCATCCTTCCAGTTGAATCATTACTGCAACACTAACCTTTTGAACATGACGATCACGTGGATCGGCTGCCTTCCCGCTGGAGGCTTGCGCTCTTTCTTGAGAGCCTGAGGAAAAAGCGTGAAGGGTCAGGACGCGTTCGTTTGTGGCATAAGGGTTGGAAAGAAGCCATCAAGAGGGGAAGATTTCCCCGTCTTCCTACATCTCAATAGAGGACCGGATCCCTGTGAAGCGACCACTGCGGCGGATACGATCACTGGCCCATGGGGCATTGCAGCGTCTGGACAGGACGTTTGCTCAGTTGTACGCCTCTTCTAGTGGTCCGTCCCTGCCGCCAGAGCAGTTGTTGGGGGCGCTGTTGCTGCAAGCCATCTACGGGCTGCGCTGCGAACAACTCTTGTTGGAACTCTTGGATGGCAACATGGCGTAGCGGTGGTTTCTGGGACTGGGAGCAGATGATCCCGTCTGGCATCAGAGCAGCTTCAGTAAGAACCGGGAATCGCTGACCAGCGCACCACCCGACACCCGGGCTACCGACAATCCCTCAAGGCCCGAAGAGGGATTGAGAAGGTGCTGGGCTGGATCCAGCAGGCCGCTGGCCTGCGACCACGCAACCATCGAGGACGAGGCACTGTGGGTGCTGTTGCAACGCTAACGACACCAATCCCTGATCTTCAGACTCGCCTCTGAGCCAAAAGTTGCACTCTCTTACCGCTTTTTCCTCAAGCCCTTAAGGCACCACCAACACAGGGCAGGGGGCCAGTCGGATCAGTTGGCTGGCCGTGGTGGGCACTCTGTCGTCCACGGTGGTGTCCCGGCTGGCCACCACGATCACGTCGGCGCTCAGCTCATCAGCCACGTCGCAGATCACAAAGGCCGGGTTACCCTGACGCTCCACCACGTCACAGGCCACACCAACCTGCTGAAATCCCTGTTGCACTGTGGCCAGCAGTTGCGCCACGGCAGCTTCCGTTGCCATGGCGGGGTTGCCGGGATCCACAACGGACACCAGCACCAGGCGGCTGTTGTGCTCCTGCACCAACTGCAATGCCTTGGAGATGGATTCGGCAGCTTCCTGGCTGCAGTCAATGGGGAAGAGAACTGTGGCGAACATAAGGACCAACCTCCTTGCTCTGCGGCCCTGAGTGGGGGCCAACAGGTTAGCCTTCCCCTGAATGGAGATTCCTCCCCTTGGCCAAGCGCAGCATCACTTCGCTCTCAAGCACGGATTTGAGCGGTAAATCCGTATTGGTGCGAGTTGACTTCAATGTTCCACTGGACGACAACGGCGCCATCACCGACGACACCCGCATCCGCGCCGCCCTGCCCACCATCCGTGATCTCCTGGGCAAGGGGGCCAAGGTGGTTCTGGCCGCCCACTTCGGGCGTCCCAAGGGGCAGGTGGTGGACGGCATGCGCCTCACCCCCGTGGCGGACCGTCTCGGCGCGCTTCTGGGTCAGCCCGTCGCCAAAACCGATCGCTGCATTGGTTCTGAGGCAGCGGCCCAAGCTGCTGCACTCCAGCCTGGTCAGGTGCTGCTGCTGGAGAACGTGCGGTTCTTCAAGGAGGAGGAGGAGAATGATCCCGCCTTTGCCCGGAAACTGGCGTCCCTGGCCCAGGTGTACGTCAATGACGCCTTTGGGGCGGCCCACAGGGCCCATGCCTCCACCGCCGGGGTCACGGACCACCTCAGCCCCTGTGTGTCAGGTCTGCTGATGGAGAAAGAGCTGCAGTACCTCCAAGGGGCCATTGAGCAGCCTCAACGGCCCCTGGCAGCCATCGTGGGCGGCTCCAAGGTATCCAGCAAAATCAGTGTGTTGGCCAGCCTGATGGAGACATGCGACAAGGTGCTCATCGGCGGTGGCATGATCTTCACCTTCTACAAGGCCCGGGGCTTGACGGTGGGCAAGTCGTTGGTGGAGGACGACAAGCTGGAGTTGGCCAGAGAACTGGAGGCCACCGCCAAGGCCCGCGGTGTGGAGTTGTTGCTGCCCACCGACGTGGTGGCGGCGGATCGCTTTGCCGCGGATGCCAACCACCGGACGGTCCCTGTCGACGCGATTCCTGAAGGCTGGATGGGCCTGGATATTGGCCCGGACTCCGTTGCCACCTTTCAGAAGGCCCTGGAAGATTGCCGCACCGTCATTTGGAACGGCCCCATGGGGGTGTTCGAGTTTGATGCTTTTGCCGTGGGCACCAACAGTATTGCCATGCTCCTGGCCAGACTCGGCGATGCCGGGGCCACCACCATCATTGGCGGGGGCGACTCCGTTGCCGCTGTGGAGAAGGCTGGTGTGGCCAGCAGGATGTCCCACATTTCCACCGGTGGGGGCGCCAGCCTGGAGTTGCTGGAGGGCAAGGTTTTGCCGGGTGTTGCTGCGCTGGACGACATGGCTTGAGGCTCCCCACCCCCGCCGCCGGCATTGGCTGCGCTCAGGTGGGATTGCCCTGATCCTGGTGGGCCCGGAAGCCTTGCAGACTGCCGATGAGGTGATCAAAGCAGGCCACCACTGTGTCACCCGTTGGCTGGTGGACTGGGCAAATCGTCATGGTGTGCTGCTTGAGCAACTCCAGGCCGCGCACCATGGCCCCCAGGGGCACATGCAACTCCTGATACAGCAATTCCATGGCCTGGACGCCTCTCGGAGAGGTGAAATCAACGATGCCCGAGGCGGCGCCATATAGCACACAGCGGAGAAATTGCCAGAGATCACGCCAGCAGGCAGCCGCCCGAAAGGGAGGGTACAATCCCCCACCGGCCTGGATCAGCTCGGGCTTCTCTTCCAGCAGTTGGCTGCGGGCCCGAGCCACCAGTGCTTCCGCTTCGGGTTGCAGAAGGGCCACCAGTCTTGCGGCGCTACGGGGATTGCCACTGAGATTGTCCAACTCTTCCGGGAGGAGTTGGCGGCGCAGCTCATCGGCCTCGGCGAAGATGGTCCGCTGCGCCGTGCTCAAGCGCGGATCTCCGGGCAGGCCAAGGATTCTGGCTTTAGGAATGAGGGCCAGAGCACGGGCCGAAAGAGAAGCCTGAGGTGTGGAGTGGGCGTCGTTCATGACAAAACGGCAAGGGACGAAGGGCGTTAATCGGTCATGGTCCGGATCTGTGCCTCCAACTGCCGCAGCACACCGTCCAACCGGTTGAGCTCGTCGTGCTGGGCAATGTTTTGCTCCACCATGCGGCGCGGCAACTTGAGCTTCTGGCCCATGGCGAGCACATCTGCAGCCAGACGGTCCCGATAGTCGCTCAGTTCTTTGTGGGTGCTCTCCAACTCCTTGCGGGAGGGAGCAGAGTCCGGTTGGGTCATGGCAGGGGACAAGGCAAGGGCCTGCATTCAGGCCTCAAGGTTTCCTTCAGCTTGCACCCTTGGGGGGTTCAACGTGGACCATCCCGTAAAGAAACCTTGCCAAGGGCAGGCAAGCCCATTCATCCCGTCTGTGCGTTGACTAAGTTCTTGCAGACGGTTGCGGCGCCCAATAGCCGCTTCTTCACTTTCGCGACAGTTTGGAGTCCCCATGCTCGACGCTTTTTCCCGTGCTGCGGTTAGCGCAGACGCCAAAACTGCCTGCATTGGCGCTGGTGAGATTGCTTCCCTGAAGCAGTACATCGCCAAGGCCAATACACGCCTGGATGCGGTCAACGCCATCACCAGCAACGCCAACTGCATCGTTTCCGACGCTGTGGCCGGCATGATCTGTGAAAACACGGGTCTGATCCAAGCGGGTGGCAACTGCTATCCCAACCGCCGCATGGCTGCCTGCCTGCGTGACGGTGAAATCATTCTTCGCTACATCGCCTACGCCCTGCTGGCCGGCGATGCTTCCGTTCTGGATGATCGCTGCCTGAACGGCTTGAAGGAGACCTACATTGCCCTGGGTGTTCCCCTCACCTCCCAGGCTCGTGCTGTGGCCATCATGAAGGCATCCAGCCTGGCCCACATCAACGAGACCAACACGGAAACTCAGATGACTGAGAGCAACCAGATGCTCCAGCAGCGCTACAACAAGATGGCAACCGTCAAGGGTGACTGCTCGATGGTGTCTGCAGAAGCAGCCTCCTACTTCGACCGTGTCATCAGCGCCCTCGGCTGACGGACCTCCTTAGCCATTCTCTCTTGAATCCCTTTCTCTCACCATCGACACCTGAGGTTCCCGATGAAGTCCGTTGTTACCACCGTCGTTACTGCTGCTGACGCTGCCGGTCGCATGCCCTCCGCATCCGATCTGGAGTCCGTTCAGGGCAGCATCCAGCGGGCCTCTGCCCGCCTCGAGGCTGCTGAAAAGCTGGCCGCGGGTTTTGATGCCGTTGTCAAAGAAGCCGGTAATGCCTGCTTCTCCAAGTACCCCTACCTGAAGCAAGCCGGTGAGGCTGGCGACAACCAGGGAAAAGTAGACAAGTGCTACCGGGACATTGGCCACTACATGCGTCTGATCAACTACTGCCTGGTAGTGGGTGGCACCGGTCCCCTGGATGAGTGGGGCATTGCCGGCGCCCGTGAGGTGTATCGCACCCTCAACATCCCCACTGCCCCCTACGTGGCAGCCTTTGCCCAAGCCCGTGACCGTGGCTGCTCTCCTCGCGACATGAGCCCCCAAGCTCTGGCGGAGTACAACTCCCTGCTCTCTTACGTCATTGAGTCCCTGTCCTGAACAGACTTGGGTGACAAAAATCCGACAAAAGGGCACCCCGGTGGTGCCTTTTTGTTGGCTTGCAGACATGATTCCGCTTGTGCTGACCCTGGCCCATGGCTTTGGATGATCTCTTCCATCAACTCCGCCACCCCAACCCCAACATGCGCTCACGGGCCACGGTGACCCTGGCCCAGAGCGATGATCCAACGGTGGTGCCCCGGTTGATGGCCATGCTCAGTGAGTCGGACATTCCCCTGCGCCGGTCTGCAGTAAAAGCCCTTGGCACGGTGGGGGAGCGTGCTGTGCAGCCCCTGACGGAACGCCTGGCCAGGACCGACGACCTCACCATTGGCTCCAGTTGTTGCAAAGCCCTGGCCCAGGTTGCGGACCAGTGGGCGGGGCTGCAGTTTCCCGATGCCACCTTGGATCTGTTGTGCCACAAAGCCCTTGAACCCAATCCTGTTGTGCAGATCACCGCTGTCATGGCCCTGGGGGAGATGGGCGAGCCCGCCCTGCCACGGCTGCAGAAGATCTTGCAGGAAGGAGATGTGGCAGTTCAAGTGGCCTGCATCAACGCCTTGGCAGGGTTGGGTCTGGACGCTGCCCAGGCGGATTTGCAAGCCCAGGCGGTCAACGAGGCGGCCGACGCCTATGTGCGGGAATCTGCCACCGCCGCCCTGGCCCGCTGTTCCATGGCTAAGACCCGGTCCTGAATTCCTCTTCGGGGCCCGTCTCCAGGCTGCGTCGCAGCTGGGTGACGGCCAGCGCCAACACGGTGGCCAAGGGACCATCCCCTTCCCGCTGTTGCGCCACCTCCAATGGGGGCAAGCCAGCCCCGTTGCGGCACTTCATCAGCGCCAGGGCGCCGTTTTTGCGCACCTCCGAAAACGGGCTCTCCAAGCTGGCTGCCAACACAGGAAGAAAGCGGGGATGTTGCAGTTTGCCGAAGGCCGTGACAGCTTCCGCCTGCACCTCTTCCGAGGGATCTTCAAGGGCCTGGTGAAGCAGGGTGAGGGCTTCTTGGTCGTCACTGTTTTGAATCTGGTCCCCCAACGCCCCCACAACGGCAGCCCGCACGTCCACCAGGGGTGACTCCATGGCGGGCCGCAACTGCTCGGCCCCCCGCGCCCCAATGCTGGCCAGGGCCCAAGCCGCCAAGCCCTTGCAAAAAGCGCTGGTGCGAGGATCCTCCAGGATGGTCAGCAGCAGGGGCACAGCCTCCCCCCCCAGCTCGGCCAAGGCGCCGGCAGCCGATCCCTGCACAACCGGATCCGGATCCTCTGTCAAGGCCTCTCCCAATGTGGCCATGGACTTTGGATCCTTGATCAAGGTGAAGGTTTTGGCAGCGGCCCGCCGTACAGCAACGTTCTCGTGTTCCCGCAGGGCATGGCGCAAAAAAGGCGCCGCCGGCAGGCCAATGGCCGCAAGTCGCTCGGCAAAGCCAAACCGCACCAACCCCCGCTGATCCCCCAGGCCCTCCACCAGTCGGGCCAGAATTGCTCCATCCTGGTCAGGGAAGGCCCCTGCCGCCAACTGGGCGCTCACCGCAGCCAGCAGCATGTCGTTGTCCTCGGCGGAGAAGGTGGCGCCGCCTGTCCGGTCTGTCCCTGCCATGACTCATCATGCCTGCCCCAGTATTGTGGCGCGCCTCCGGACAGGGATGCGCTGAGGGGGCCGGGCAGGGGAGAATGACTGCCTGCCCCAGCATCACCGTGGACCCGAACCGTTTTCAGAACCTGTTTCCAGGCCTTAGCCAGGCGGAGGCTTTGGCCACGTTGCGCAAGCCTCTGGAGGCGTTGGAGGACGTGAGCGACCGCTACCTGGCTGCCGCCCACTTGGTGAATTTTCCAGATGAGCAGACCATTGCGGCGCTGATGGCCTGCGCTGCTGATGATCACCCGGCCCAGGCCCAGCGCATTGCCCGACGGAAAGCAGTGGAAAGTTTGGCCCGCCTGGGGGCCCGGCAGGCATTGCCCGTGATTCAAGGCTGCCTGAACAGCGAAGACACCTATCTGGTGGAGAACGCCGTCTGGGCGCTGGCTGAGCTGCAAGCGCAGCCAGAAGCTGTCGCTGATGTCCTCTTGCAATTGTTGCAGGATGGGCGACACAATCGCCGGGTGGTTGCACAAACCGCCGCCCATCTGGGAATTCAGGAGGCCGTTGCTCCCCTGGAAGCGCTGCGGCAGGAGGAGGACCCGCTCCTGGCCACGGCAGTCACCGCCGCCCTGGCGCGGCTGACCGGCAACAGGGAGGGTCTGGCCGATCTGGAGAGCTACCTGCTCCATGGGGATGTGACCGTACGCCGTGCGGTCATTCAGGATTTGATGGATGCCCAGGCCTTCGGCGCCTTGGCGGCCATTGCGGCTGCACCGGTGTCACCTGTGTTTCGTTTGCGGGGTGTTCGTCATCTGGCAGATCAACAGCGCCAGCACGGCGTTGCCCAAGCCGGTGTTCTGCTGCCGCTGGTGGACCGGATCCTGCTGGACGATCCGGACGCCATCACCCTGGTGCATCGTTACGACACCACACCAGGCCTGGACTTTCTGGTGCAAGAACTCTATGGCACGGATTTCGGGCGTGTCTACCTGGCTGTGGCTACCCTCATGACATCCTCCAAAGCCGATACGCTGGCGGCCCTGACCCGGAGCTTTGCCGACCGGGGATGGAATGACTACGGGGCCCACTACCATATGATCAAGCTCTTTGGCTGGCTGGGAGATCCCCAGCCGCTGCCGCTGGTGCGGGAGGCCCTGGCCAACCGTCGCCCCCAGTTTCAGAAATCACGTCCGGCGGCAGCCTTGACCCTGGCCCGTTTGGACCCCCAACAGGGGGGGGCGGCACTGCAGGATGCCGCCTGTGAAGGGTCCTTCTGGGAATTGCGCTACGCTGCCCTCATGGCCCTGGAGCAACTGGGTCTGCCAGCGCCTTTGTCCGCCCTGGCAGACTCTGATTGGCTGGTAGCCTTGCGGGCCGAGGCGATGGCCGCGGATGAACCGACCCATTGCGGAGATGCTGGCGCCCTCTAGACGTCACACATCACTGGCCAGCATCACAGCAGCAAAAACCACTTCAGGCAATCCCAGGCAACTCACATTTCACCTCTACGGGGAAGGGCTGGGCTTTCCAGATGTGTTCACAGTACTCCCGAACAGAGCGGTCTGAGGAAAAGAAGCCATTGCGCGCACTATTGAGTAGGGACATGCGATTCCAGCGGGGACGATCAAGCCAGGCTTGGCTCACATCTTCTTGGGCGCGTAGGTAGTCCGTAAAGTCAGCAAAGACAAAGAAGGGATCGTCATTGGTCAAGTTGTGAATCAAGGGCTGAAACATTTCTCGATCACCATTGCTGAAGTGTCCTTGCTGCACCAGGTTCACCACCTGTTGCAGCAAGGGCTGCTGAGCCAGGACCTCCCGGGGGCGGTAGCCGTCTTGACGAAGGTTTTGCAGTTCCGCTGCCGTATAGCCGAAGAGGAAGAAATTCTCCTCGCCTACCCGATCGCGGATCTCCAGATTGGCTCCATCAAGAGTGCCAACGGTGAGAGAGCCGTTTAAGGCGAATTTCATATTGCCGGTGCCGGAAGCCTCTTTCCCCGCTGTAGAAATTTGCTCGGAAAGATCAGACGCTGGATAGATCGACTGACCTGTGGTGACGTTGTAGTCTGGCAAAAATAGCACCCGCAGACGGCCATCCATATCCGGATCGGAATTGATGGTGTTTGCAATGCCGTTGAGGAAGCGGATCATCAGCTTTGCCATGTAATATCCCGGTGCTGCCTTGCCACCGAACAGGACGGTACGGTAGGGCATATGGTCAGCGCAGCCCTCTTTGAGGCGCACATACTGGGCCGCCACTTGAAGCGCATTGAGGTGCTGCCGTTTATATTCATGAATCCGTTTGACCTGCACGTCAAAGAGGGAGGCGGGATCCACCAGAATGCCGGTGCGGCGGTGAATGATGCTGGCGAGGTTCCGCTTGGCGGCCAGGTGTGTCTGCTCCCAGCGCTCCAGGAAACTCTTGTCGTCTTGAAATGCCTCCAGCTTGCTCAGTTGGTCCAGGTCTTGAATCCATCCCTCGCCAATCACCTCGTTGAGCAGTGCTCGCAGCTTGGGATTGGCCAAGGCCAGCCAGCGCCGGGGGGTGACGCCGTTGGTGACGTTGGTGAACTTTTCCGGCCAGAGGGCTGAAAATTCCGGCATCAGGTTTGTTTTCACCAACTCACTGTGCAATGCCGCCACACCGTTGATATGATGGGAGCCAATGGTAGCCAAGTGGGCCATGCGGACTGCTTTATCCCCATCTTCATCAATGATGGAGAGTGTTCTCAGAATCTGATTGTTCCCCGGATAGCGCAGACGCACCTGCTGGAGAAAGCGCCGGTTGATTTCATAGATGATTTCCAGATGCCGCGGCAGGAGGGAGGCAAACAGCGGCAGATTCCACTTCTCCAGCGCTTCAGGGAGCAGGGTGTGGTTGGTGTAGGCCAGGCAGCGACTGGTGATGCCCCAGGCGGTACCCCATGGGAGGTGTTTCTCGTCAATCAGCAACCGCATAAGCTCCGCCACGGCAATGGCGGGATGGGTGTCATTCATCTGAATGGCCCAATGCTGAGGAAACTCCTCCAGGGGGATCTGCCGCTTTTCAAAGGATCGCAGCATGTCCTGAAGCGAGCAGCTCACAAAGAAGTGCTGTTGCTTGAGGCGCAGGCGACGACCCTCGTCGGTGCCGTCATTGGGATAGAGCACCTTGGAGAGGGTTTCCGATCCCACCTTTTCCTCGACGGCGCCGTAGTAGTCGCCGATGTTAAAGGCGTAGAAGTCGAAACTCTCGGTGGCATCAGCGCGCCAGAGACGAAGACGGTTGCAGGTGTTCACCTGGTACCCCAGAACCGGCACATCGTGGGGGATGCCAATGGCGTGCTCTGTCGGCACCCAGCGGGAATGGTAGTGGCCCTTGGCGTCGGTATAGCTTTCGGTATGGCCGCCAAAGCCCACGACACAGGCCTCGTCCGGTTGGGGCAACTCCCAGGGCCATCCGGCCTTCAGCCACTTGTCCGTAATTTCCACCTGCCAACCATCGCGGATCAGCTGGTCGAAGATGCCAAACTCGTAACGGATGCCGTAGCCCACGGCCGGCACCTGCAAACTGGCCAGAGACTCCATGTAGCAGGCAGCCAGCCGCCCCAGACCACCATTGCCCAGTCCCGGTTCTTCCTCCACCTCCAACACCGTATCCAGACTCTGGACACCAAACTGTTGCAGGGCCAGAACTGCGGCTTCTTCAATCCCCAGCATGACCAGGTTGTTGCCCAACTGAGGGCCGATGAGGAACTCTGCCGAGAGATAGGCCACGGTCTTGCGAGGTGTTTCTCGCAGGGCCTGCTTCCCCGCCAGGTAGCGCATCATCAGTCGATCCCGCACCGCATAGCTCAGGGCCATGTAGAGGTCATGCTTGGTGGCGCTTGGCGCCAGCTTCCCGAGCGTAAAAAACAAATGCTCGGTCATTCCGTCGAACAGTTCGCTGGCTCTGAGGCCACTGCGCTCCGGATCCGCGTAGCAACCAGGCGTTGGAAGACGGAACTCTGCAGGCGTTGGATTGGTCATATCCGGGAGAACAAGGAACAGGCGGCGGTGGCCCCTGGCTTCAAACACTGATGCTAGCGAGCACAAACCGAGCAGTTGTTAAACTCTCTCGGAAGCTTTTGACGCACCCTGTGGCGTGCCTGTGGCACGCTTATGGTGGCAAACCGTTTGTGCCCGCAACGATGCTCATGTCCCAGGCTCTGTGGTGGACACTGCCGTTACACCCGCTGGTGGTGAGCGCCCACGACAAGGAATCGGCAGAAACCCTTCTGGGTGCTGCCGAATTTGTGGTGATTTTTCTGGTGGCCCGTCTCCTCGCGGAAGTTCTTGTCCGCCTCAGCCTGCCCACGTTGATTGGCGAGTTGGTGGCTGGCGTCATCATCGGAGCCTCTGGCCTCCACCTGGTGCTCCCACCCGAGATCCAGACCCACATCAGCGCCACCCTGCTGCATCTGGTGAGTGGTTTGTCGTCAGTTCCCCAGGAGGTAGTGGATGAAATCTACGCGGAAACCTCTGTCACGCTGGCCAGCTTTTCACAGGTGGGTCTTTATGCCCTCTTGTTTCTCACGGGCCTGGAAAGTGACCTGCAGCAACTGCTCAGGGTGGGGGTCCGTGCCTTGAGCGTCGCCACCGTCGGTGTAATTCTGCCGTTTGCAGGAGGCGCCTTGGGGCTGATTTATCTCTTTGGCATCGACGTGATTCCAGCCATCTTTGCCGGTGCAGCCATGACCGCCACCAGCATTGGCATCACCGCCAAGGTGTTCGGCGAGCTCAAGTACCTGAAAACTAGCGAAGGGCAGACGGTGATTGGCGCCGCGGTGCTGGACGACATCCTGGGCATCGTGATCCTGGCGGTGGTGGCCAGGTTGGCAACCAATGGTTCTTTGGCTGCCGCTCCCATCCTCAAGCTGCTGGTGGCGGCGGTGGCGTTTGTGGCCATTTCCCTATTCCTGAGCCGCACGGCTGCCCCCTGGTTTGACCGACTGGTGGATGCCCTGGAAGCCCCGGGAGAGAAAATCGTCTGCGGCTTTCTCGTTCTGGCTCTGGGCTGTTTTATGGCCACAGCCATTGGTCTGGAGGCGGTGCTGGGTGCGTTTGCCGCAGGCCTGGTGCTGAGCAACTCCAAACATGTCCATGAACTCACAGCCCTGACCGAGCCCATCGTGGCCCTCTTTGCCACCCTTTTCTTCGTGATGATCGGCACCGGCTTTGATTTTTCAGTGATCAACCCCCTGAATCCCGACAACCGGGGTGGCCTGGCGATGGCCGGCTTCTTGCTGTTGGTGGCCATCCTGGGCAAGGTGGCCACGGGCTGGGCCTACTGGGACAAGGAAAAAACCAACCGCCTGGCCGTGGGTCTGGGCATGATGCCGCGGGGAGAAGTGGGCCTGGTGTTCCTGGCCCTGGGGGGCAGCACCCATGTTCTCAGCGACAACCTGGAAGCGGCAATTCTTCTGATGGTGATTGGCACCACCTTCCTGGCTCCCCTGCTGCTGCGCCTGGTGCTCCCCGACGTGGACGGCGGTGACCCTGAATTGGTGCGTGCTGCCTCGTCCTAAGGCTGTTCTTCATCCCCTTTCCCGCTGCACGCCATGACCGTGATTCGTTCCGAGCCCTCAGCAACCTTGCCGGCATCGCGGACAGCCGGTGATGCAGCAATGCACGACATTAACGTTACCAGCCGCCGCTGGCAGTTTCGGGGGCAGTCCATCCACTGCCTGAGGGCAACACCTCAAGACGACCACGGAGCGGTGAGGGCCAGACAGCGGCGCCCCGCCCTTGTGCTCATCCACGGCTTTGGCGCCAGCACCCAGCATTGGCGGCACAACATCCCCTGTCTCGCTCGACAGTACGAGGTCCATGCCTTCGACCTGCTGGGCTTTGGCCGTAGCGCCAAGCCCAGGGACCTGGCGCTGGACACCACCTTTTGGCGCGATCAACTCCTGGAGTATACCAGGGAGCGGGTGGAGCGACCTGCGGTATTCGTGGGCAACTCCCTCGGTGGATACGTAGCTCTTCGGGCAGCAGCGGCTCAACCGCATGCCAGCGCTGGCGTGGTTCTGCTCAATCCCATGGGACGGTTTCGCTGTGAGCAGGGAAGGGTGCAGATGCATAGGCGCTTCTCCTGGGCTGCCAACGGTCTTGCGGCCATGGGGCTGGCCCTTCTCAAACACCGGATCTTCCAGAGGCTGCTGTTCGAGAACCTGCGGCGCCCCGGCAGCATCCGCCGTCAGTTGCGGAAGGTGTACGTGGATCCAACCAACGTGGATGACGCTTTGGTGGACGCCATTCGCCGTCCCGCTCTTGATCCAGGAGCCTTTGCCGTGTTTTCCAACGTTCTCAACATGCCTGCCCATGCGCCGGTGGATGAGTGGTTTTCCCAATTGCACGCCCCGCTGCTGTTCTGCTGGGGGCGCCATGACCCCTGGATCAACCCCATTCCACGGCTGGCGCTGTTTCGTCAGGCAGCGCCGGACGCCAAGGAAGTGATTCTGGAGGCTGGCCACTGCCCCCATGACGAACAACCGGAACATTTCAATCTGGTCCTTTTGGAGTGGCTGGACACCCTTGACAACACAGCAACAACCTGAATCTGTCCCGCCAGTACTGTCCTCAGGGGAGGGCCATCGATAAGCTGGCGTTTTGTGTGATCATGACCTGATGAACTCCCGAAGCTCCTTACCGTCGAGGTGCGTCCTGACACTGTCCGGTTGCGGTGCGTTGTTGGTGCTGAGCAGCGTCGTTCTGGCCAGCCATGGCTGGGCGGCCCTCATTACAGACAGCCCCAAGGAGGTGATTGACGAGGCGTGGCAGGTCATTTACCGCAACTACCTGGACTCCACAGGCGACTATGACCAGGACAGCTGGCGCCAACTGCGCAAGGAACTCCTCTCGAAGAGCTACAGCACCAAGAAAGAGGCTTACGAGGCCATTCGGGGCATGCTGCTCACACTGGAAGACCCCTACACCCGCTTCATGGATCCTGAGGAGTTCAAGGAGTTGCACATCGATACCACCGGTGAGCTGACGGGGGTCGGGATCCAGCTCAGCTTTGACGAGGAAACCCAGATGTTGACAGTGGTGGCGCCCATTGAGGATGGCCCCGCAGCCACGGCCGGTGTGCAGACCAACGACCGAATTGTGGGCATTGACGGCAAGGATGCCCGAGGAATGAGCTCGGAAGAGGCGGTGCAACTCATCCGTGGACCCATCGGTTCTCTCATCACCCTCACCATCGAGCGGGACGATGAGGAGAGCTTTGACGTGGTCATTATCCGCGACCGCGTCAGTATCAACCCGGTGGTGAGCCGGATCAATACCACCGCGGCCGGCACCCAGGTGGGCTACATTCGCCTCAAGCAGTTCAGCGCCAACGCGGCCATAGACATGTCCAAGGTGGTCAAGGACATGGAGGCCCAAGGTGTTGATGCCTACGTGCTGGATCTGCGCTTTAATCCCGGCGGCCTGTTGGAAACCAGCCTGGACATCACCGATCAGTGGCTGGATGCTGGCGTTCCCATTGTGAGCATCCAGAGCGAACGGTCCAGGAGAGTCCGCTTCACACGGCAGGAACCCCTTACGGACGACCCCCTGGTGATTCTGGTCAACGAGGTGAGTGCCAGCGCCAGTGAAATTTTATCCGGCGCCATTCAGGACAATCATCGGGGACAGCTTGTGGGCGAGAAAACTTTCGGGAAGGGACTGGTACAGTCCGTGCGTGGGCTTTCGGATGGTTCCGGCATGACAGTGACCATCTCCAAGTATTTGACTCCCAATGGTCGCGACATCCATAGAGAGGGGATTGAACCGGACGTGAAGTCCCTGCTGAGCATCGAAGAGCTTCAGGACCTGGGGGTGGATGGCCTGGGCACTGACCAGGATCGCCAATACCGGGTTGCAGAAGGGATCGTCTTGGAAGTGTTGGGTCAGACCGGAGGAAGCGAGGCTCAGAACCTCCAGGGGCAGGAGTAGGCAGGCGAGAGCCGCGGCCTCAGATTGTGGCGCCCACAGGTTGCATCAGGCCGCCGTCGGAAGAGTCATCGTCATCGTCGTTGGGGAAGCCGTCGCTGACGAAGAACAGCGCCAGGGCAGCAGCGCCAATCAGCAAGGAAAGGTTGGTGGCAGTGAGATCGTCCAACAGGATTCAGGCAGTTGACGTAGCGTAACAGAACTTTTCCCTCTGCGTAGAAAATCAAGATCCCGAGAAGAGGCCGGGAACGTATTCACACCTCCTGGCGCACCGTGGGCTCAACGGAAGGCCAGGGCACCAACCTCAGGGCAATGGCCCGAACCGCGGCCTGGGTGCGGTCACGGGCATCCAGCTTGTCCAGCAAGTGGGATACATGGGTTTTAACGGTGCTGGGCCCAAGGTGTAGCTGCCGACTGATTTCCTGGTTAGAGTATCCTCGAACAATCAGTTGCAGGACTTGTCGTTCTCGTGCCGTGAGCTTGCAGTCCCCCTGAAACCGGTTGAGGCCAGCACCGTTTTGTGATGCCGTGGTGACTGGGTGATCCCTGTAGGTGTCCCCACCCAGGACGACGCGCAAGGCTTGAAAGATGGTGCCGGCATCCGCCGAGTTGGCGCCGAGGATGCCGTCGCAGCAAGCCTCCATAACCATGTCAGGAAATTGAGAATCAGAAGAGTTGCAGATCAAGAGAATTTTCGGGGCTGCGGGCAGGCGTTTGGCTTGGGAAACAAGCGCAAGCGTGTCCCCCTCAACCAGGGGTTCAATGCAGACAAGCAGCTGGGGCTGTTTGGTGCGGATCAGAGCCAGGCCGTGGGTTGCACACGTGGACAGCTCCAGGTTAAGTGCCTGAGGAAACAGAACAACACTGCTGATCAACACGAGGCTGAGGATATCTTGGCGGTCGCAGACCACCACCATGGATGTCCCTGCAAGAGGTTCGGCACACTGGGTGCGGTCCGGGATGGGGGAGGAGACCTGGAGAGGGCGGGTGCATAGAAGCATGGAGTGCCAGTGATGGGCAGCTATTGATAATGATAAGCAATAAGGAATCGATACGAGACTGCCGCCGCCACGCTGCCACGGGTCCATTGCACGTTCAAGGCCTGGCTGCCGCTCCGCTCTTGCGCAGGTTTGTCTCCATGGTCTGGCGGTTCAGCCCATCCAGGCTGAAGCGATATCCTTGCTGCCGCACCGTCTGAATCACGCCACTTTCTCCTCCCAATCCTGCTTGCTCCAACTTGCGCCGCAAGGTCAGCACTTGGGTATCCACGGAGCGGGGGCCACCGCTATGGGGTGGCCAGGCCATGCGCAACAATTCCTGACGACTGCGGGTTACGCCAGGAGGCATCAGCAGCGCACAGAGCAAAGCAAACTCCCGTGGGCTCAGCTCCACAGGTTGATCCCGCAGCGTGACCCGCCGCAAGAGTAGATGGACATCCAACGGTCCTACGCTGACCCGTTCCTTCAGGCTGTTGGTGCGACGCAATAAGGCCCGACAGCGGGCGGCCAACTCTTCCAAACCAAACGGCTTGCACAAAACATCGTCAGCGCCGCCATCCAGCAGGTCCACGACGGCCTCCGTTGCTGTACGCGCTGTGAGAATCAACGCACGACAGCCCAGCGACTCCGCAAGCCGCAAGCCGGTAGAATCCTCCAAAAGCTCCGTGGTGACGAGCAAGTCAGGCTTTTCGTTGGCACAGACCTGCATGGCTTGGTGGGCGGTGGATACGCCAGCGGTCAAATAACCGTCTTGCCGAAGGCGCTGGGCAAGCACAACCCGTAGCGCTGGATGGGCCTCCAGTACAAGAATGCGAGCTGCCGAGGTCAGCGAAATGTGCTCGGTTGCGCCAAGGTTGGACTCCAAGCCAGGCTGGTGCAAGTATGGTTAAGCTATCTCCCAAAAGGATTGGGATGCTGCCCATGCCTGAATAAAATGAGAGTGAGTTAACTTCTGTAAAGACGGACGGACCGGCTTCCAGCCGCCAACAGCCACCCCAACTCCCAACAAACTGGAGAAAACGCCACGACACCTCACCTGTTGACCGACAATCCTCCACCCTCCCGCAACACTGATGACGGCTCTTCAAGACCCCGATGCCATCCGTCACTTCCAGGCCCTCTGCGATGCGTGCCGCCAAATGGCCGGCCGTGGCTGCAATCCCTCGGAGCTACGACTCTATACAGACGGCTACCTCCATTGCTTGTGCCGCAGTCAGCAGTTGAATCCCATGGCGCAGCAGCGGCTGGAAGAACTGATGAGCCGCTGGATCCTTGATTCCTCCAGCAGCATCTGGCCGGAAGGAAACAATCATGGCCTGCATCGCCTTCTCAGCCAGTAAGACTGAGCCAGCAGCAGGGGAGAGTCAGGACGCCAGGGCCACCTCCATGGTCTCTCGCAGTTCGCCGGAGTTGTACATCTCAATGAGAATGTCGCTGCCGCCAAGGAATTCACCCTTGAGATAGACCTGAGGAATGGTTGGCCAGTCGGCATAGTCTTTGATTCCTTGGCGAATCTCCGGGTCCGAGAGCACGTCGAACGTCTCGTAGGGCACACCAAGGGCATTAAGCACCTGCACCACGTTGTTGGAAAATCCACACTGCGGCATGAGCTTAGTCCCCTTCATGAAAACGAAGATGGGGCTGCTGGCCACCAGGGTTTCAATGCGGTTCTTCAGAGCAGGTTCCATGACAGGTAGAACGGGGAAAGGAGGGGAACAAGGAGACCGAGATTAATCCTTCTCGCAGGGGCGACGCCTTACATGCTATTTCCCTGGGTGGGTGGCGCCGTTGTCAAGGCCAGAGCATGAATGGCTGCGCTGGCAAACTCATTCTTGAGTGCAGCATAAACAAGTTGATGCTGACGCACACGGGAGACACCAGCAAACGCTGCCGAAGTCACAGAGACCTGCAAGTGGTCTCCAGAACCCGTGAGATCCTCAATGGCGACATGGGCATCGGGCAGAACTGCGCAGATGGCAGCCTCAACAGCGTCTGGAGTGACCATGGTCAGCAAAGCACATTCTTGTTTTCGTGGACATTCTAGGTCCTGTGGACAAAAAGGGTTTGAGAGGTGGGTGTAGGGGTGTTTCAACCTTTAGAGAAGGAGGC
>JXQG01000090.1 GCA_001007665.1 Candidatus Synechococcus spongiarum SP3
ACCGTCACGTTGCTCTCCCTGCAAAAGGGTGACGGTTCCGAGCAACTGGCGGATTGCTCGTTCCGCCACCACTTTGTCGGTTGTCAAGAAGAGATCAATCAGACGTGGGACTTTGTGGAGACAGCTGCCATGATCGCCAACTGCCACCTGGTCATCACCTCCGACACCGCTGTTGCCCACTTGGCCGCAGGCATGGGTCATCCAACCTGGCTGCTGCTCACCAAAGCGGCCGAATGGCGCTGGGGCAGGGAAGGGGAGCACACCTTCTGGTACCCCTCCATGCGGCTCTTCCGTCAGCGGGAACAGGGCAACTGGCCAGAGGTGAT
The DNA here is from genome assembly GCA_001007665.1 of Candidatus Synechococcus spongiarum SP3. Classification (GTDB taxonomy): domain Bacteria; phylum Cyanobacteriota; class Cyanobacteriia; order PCC-6307; family Cyanobiaceae; genus Synechococcus_B; species Synechococcus_B spongiarum_B. Next base: position 327 of record JXQG01000090.1, read on the forward strand.
GGAGCGTGTAGCCACCGCACTGGAGGTGCTCCTCAGCCATCCAGAGGAGACCGATCATCAAGACTTGCAGAGCACCTGAAGAGAGTGTCAGGCTCGTCATCCGGGTGGCGACGGCGCAGCAGAGTGGAGTTTTCAGTTCAAAGGTACGCTGGAAGAGGCCTTCATCCTCCGAAGCTTCATTGAGGGGCAGTTGCGGTGGGGTGGCGAGAGGTCCCTTGACATCAAATACAAGCTCACCTACGGTCCACCCCTCACATGGAGCGATCAGGGTGAGGGCTGGTCAGACATCTGACCAGGGCCGGCCTGGGCACCCAGGTGGCCACCGTTGGCCTGGAGCTGAGCGCCCAATCATGACCAGTGCCAGCGCCGTCGCTTCAGGCCGCCCCGCCTATGAACTGTGCAGCCACCAGCGGAGTCCCGATGACCTGCTGCTGGAGGTGTAGCAGGTCCCCAGCACCGCCACCCCGGAACTCAAGCAGCCATACCGGATTGCCAGTCTTGGAAGGCAAAGCTCCTGTCGGCGGCGGGGACTGTACTGCGGCGCCTGCATACCGGGAAGGTGAGCCTCGCCTGCGCAACGTGACCACCATGAACAACTCTGCGCCCGCGGCATTGACGCCATGGCTCGGGAGGAAGCCGCCTGCTGGCTGGGCATGGCCATGCACCGCAAACAACCCCGCCGGCTGCTCTCCGCTAGCTGAATGACGCAGAAAATGCTCACCAACGCAGATCAGAAGGAGAGGCTATCGCTCGTCTACGTCAAGGCGCTGGCGGCACGGGCAGGATTCACCACCTCCGAACCTGACCTGGATCGGGACAGCGTTGACCTGGGCATTCACGACGACGGGCCGCAATGGAGGGAGGAGGCCTCTGCCCACTTTTTCCAATGGTTGCTGGCAGAAGAACGCAGAATCAGGACAGCGCTCTCCACAGGCGCTCTCCTTCCGGATTCAGAACCGCACCCGGGGATCAATCCAGGCCACCAGCACATCCACCACCACGGTCACGGCCACCACCAGCGCAGCCACCACCACAACAACACCCTGAACAACGGGGTAGTCTCGCTGGCTGATGGCCTGTTGGAGCCGCAGGGCCACCCCTGGCCAGGAAAACGTCACCTCGATGAGCAGGGCGCCGCCAATGAGGGAGGCCACGGTGATGCCTCCCAGGGTCAACACGGGCAGCAGGGCGTTGGGGAGGGCATGGCGGGTGATGATGCGCCACTCCCCGAGCCCGCGACTGCGGGCGGCTTCCACATAGTCCGAGCGCAGGGCGCGGCGCAGGTTCAGCCGCAGCACCTTTTCAAAAATTCCACTCAACAGCAGACCCAACGTGAAGGCGGGCAAGGCCAGGTGGCGCAGGCTGGCCAGCAGGGCTTTGCCGTCACCTGCCAGAAGCGCGTTGATCAGGTAAAAGCCGGTGGGCTGCTCCGGGGGGGACAGGGTGCCGGGGAAGCGCCCCCCCACCGGGAGCCAGTGGAGCCACACCGCACAACACAACTGCAAGACCATGGCGGCCCAGAAGGGGGGAAGGGCATAGGTGCCAATGCCGAAGACGCGCCCCGCCAGATCCACGGATCCTTCTGGTTTGGCGGCCCCGCTAAAGCCCACCGCCAGGCCGAGCAGGGCCCCCACCAGCAGACCCATGCATCCCAACTCGATGGTGGCGGGCAGACTGGCTCTGACGATCCGGCCCACTGCCTCTTGGCTGGCCAGGGAGTAGCCCAGGTGGCCATGGACGAGATCGTTCAGATAGGTGAAGTACTGCACCGCCAACGGTTGGTTCAAGCCCAGTTGGATCCGCAGGGCTTCCCGGGCGGCTGGGGTGGCGCGCAGACCCAGCAGCGCATCGACAGGATCTCCAGGGGCAACCCGCAACAGCAGAAACACCAGACTGGCAATGATCCAGAGCATGACGGGCGCCAGAGCCAGCCGCGCTGCCACGTAGCGGAGAAGATCCCGTCGCAGCGCCATGGAGAGGTTTAGCGGCCCAAGGTGTCGAGGCGCAGCCAGCCGGATCCGTCATAGCCCAGGCCCGTCACGGACGACTGGGACCAGGCCCGGTTGCGGCCTTGCCAGACGGGAATGTAGGGCACGCCTGCGGCGATGCGTTCCTGCAGGGCCGCCAGGGTGCCCCGGCGCTGATCCGGGGGCTGGTTTTGCTGGTCTTCCAGCAACTGGGCGGCTTCTTCGTCAAACCAGAACACCCCGTCACCTTCCTTGCAGACACTGCCCTCGTGCTCATCACAGCCAATCAAGGGCCGCAGGTAGTTCTCCGGGTCCAGAAAATCGGGAGCCCAGTCATATATCACCATGCTGAAGGCCCCTTTATCCCACTGGTCGTAGACGGTTGTGGACTCCAGACCATCAATCTGCATGGTGAGGCAATCCCCCAAATTCTTCGCCAGAAACTCCTGCCATGTGAGGGCCAGGAGGCCATCGGTGGGCACGTTGGAGCGGTAGGTGAAGTCCACCTCCAGGGGATTGCCCTGGCAGTAGCCAGCTGCGGCCAGGAGCTGCCGGGCCTTGTCAATGTCCAGCTCCGGCCATGTGGGCTGCGCTGCGGGGAACAAATCCGGGATCAAACTGCGCAGGGGGGTGTTCAACCCCTGGCTGGCCCGTGTACTCAGCAGGGACCGGGGCAGGGCGCGGGCCAGGGCTTGACGCACCGCCACTTGATCCAGAGGGGGACGGTCCGTGGCCAGGGCCAGCACCTCGATGGTTTGCGGTGGGCTGGAGGCAGTGGCAAAACGACCCGCAGCGGCGTCTTTTTCCAGTTTCAACTGGTGCTCCGCCTCAAGGCTGGAGGAGAGCAGCACATCCACCTCCCCTGCCTTCAGCGCCCCGAACAGGGCGGTGGAGTTCTCCAGGCTCACCAGATCAATCCGGGCACTGCGGGCTGGGGTATCCCAATAGTCGTCAAAACGCTCCAGACGGTGTTGGGTTCCATCGGCGCGGCGGGACACCAGACGATATGGTCCTGTGCCCACAAAACCATCCGCCGGCAAGCAGAGTCCGTCTTTGATCTCAGCCGATTTGATCTCAGCCGATGCGCCATCGTCGGGACACGGTTCGTAGGCACTGGCCGGAACCGGCGTGAGACCAGCAAAGCTGAGCAGGTTGCGGAAGGGGGCATAGGGCTTCTGCAACTCCAACGCCAACTCCAGGGGCCCCACCACCGTGATGGATGCCACGTCCTCCAGCAGGTAGCTGAGGGATCCGCCCCCGTTCCGGAACCGTTGGAGGCTGAAGGCCATGGCCTGGGCGTTCAGGGGGCTCCCATCGTGGAAGCGCACCCCGTCCCGCAGGGTGATGGTCACCCGCAGGCCATCGGCGCTCACCTGGGGTGGCGCGGCAGCAAGACGGGGCACCAGCTCCCCGGCATCGCTCAACGCGTAGAGGGGATCCCCCAGCACCCGAATCAACTGCAAGGAGCGGGTCTGATAGGCCTTGGCGGGATCCAGGGAGCTGATGGCGCCCTTGGTGCCCACCACCAGGTGGTCCGGGGAGCGGGATGGGGCACAGGCAACCGCGCTGATCCCCAGCAGGCCAACCAGAAGTGACAGCCAGGCTTGCCGATGTTCAGCCATGGGCATCCACGATTCTCGTCTGACGTTGACGGTGCTCAGGCGCCGGGCAAGTGAGGCCCACCATCACGTTGCCCAGGTCTTCCTCAAAGACCGGCGTGGTTTTTTCTTGTAGGGGCCATGGCCGTAGCCAGCAGCGGTTGTGCAGGTTGTCAATGGCGATGACTTGATAGGTCTGTGCATCAAGTCGCAGTCGCACACAGTCGCCCTGGTTAATGACCATGACTTGCAGGAACAGTGTGATCGCTGTATTCAGAGTGCCACCTGATTGGCCCTGACCGTGCGGAAAAGAACACTTTTTTGGATTTTTTGGATTCACTTCCCATTTTGGATGCCTTTCAGAGGGTGCGCAGGCAACAGGCAACGGAGACCACGCTGTCCAATTGGTCCAGGGCCGCCAGGGAGCGACGGAAACGGGCCTCCTGCCCCTTCTGGGTCACCACCACCACCTCGGCCCCCTCCGGGCTGCTGTTGACCTGAATGATGCTCCGGATGCTCACGCCCTCCGCCCCGAAGCAGGCGCCGATTTGGCCAATGACGCCCGGGTGGTCCTGAACCTTGAGGCGCACATAGTTGCTGTGGCTGGTCAATTGGGTATCGGCGAGGCGGCACTGCTGCCAACTGACGGCAGCCAGGAGCGGGTCAAGGCCGGCATGGCTGCCCTGGGCCACCTCCCGGATGGCGGCGATGTTGAGCATGTCTGCCACCACGGCACTGGCCGTGGGTCCGGAGCCTGCCCCAGGCCCATAGAACATCACCTGTCCCACGGGTTCCCCTTCCACCAGCACGGCATTGTTCACTCCTTTGACCTCCGCAATGGGGTGATCCTTGGGCACCAGCGTGGGGTGAACATGGACATCCAGCATCTGGGTTCCGTCCGTGGCCTGGTCAAGGCGGGCTGCGGTGGCCAGCAGCTTGAGGGTGTAGCCCAGTTGATCGGCATAGGCCAGATCCGTGACCTGCAAGTGGCGGATGCCTTCCGTGGGCACCTGCTGCCGCTGCACCAGCCCCCCATAGGCCAGCCCTGCCATGATGGTGATCTTGTCCGCGGCGTCATGGCCTTCCACGTCTGCCGTGGGGTCGGCTTCGGCGTAGCCCAGGGCCTGCGCATCCGCCAACACGTCCGCAAAGGCTGCCCCCTCGCTGGCCATGCGGGTGAGGATGTAGTTGGTGGTGCCGTTGATGATGCCGACAATCCGCTGAATCCGATTGGCTCCCAGGGATTGCTTGAGGGGCTCGATGATGGGAATTCCACCTCCCACGGCAGCCTCCATCAGGACGTAGACGCCAGCCCGGGCTGCTGCCGCGTTGATCTCCACCCCATGGTGGGCGATGACGGCCTTGTTGGCGGTGACCACCGGCTTGCCCATTCCGATAGCCCGCAGGATGAGGCGGCGGGCAGGCTCCAGGCCGCCCAGCATTTCCACCACCACGTCAACGCCGGGATCATCCACCACGGCCTCCAGTTGATCGGTGAGGCAGCTTGGCGGCAGGGGAACGGCGCGGGGTTTCTTCAGGTTGCGCACCCCGATTTTCCGCAACTGGAGCTGTCTCACGAGGGGTTGGCGTCCTTCCGGGTTCAGCAGGATCTCGGCCACGCCGGTTCCCACGGTCCCGAGTCCAAGAAGTCCGACGCCAAGGTTCATGCAGTTGTCCACCTGAATCCCCATCCTACGGTGAGTTTGGAGCGCCCTGACGCTGAACCCGATCCGAGCCCCGGCGGGGGCGCCGGCGCCCACCTTCCGGAGAACACCGGAGAACACCGGAGAACACCGGAGAACTTGGGACAAGATAAGCAGCAGCCCCCCATTTCCCCCCCATGGCCAGCGTCGAGTTTCGCCACTGCCGCAAGGCTTATCCGCCGCGGGCCGGGGGAACGGCAACGGAGGTGCTCAAGGGCATTGACCTCACCGTTGCCGACGGGGAATTCCTGGTGCTGGTGGGGCCCTCCGGCTGTGGCAAGACCACCCTCCTGCGGCTGCTGGCTGGTCTGGAGTCCCTCAGTGGCGGCGACGTGCTGGTGGCGGGGCGCTCCGTGCAGCACCTTTCCCCAGCCCAGCGGAACGTGGCCATGGTGTTTCAAAGCTATGCCCTCTACCCCCACCTCTCGGTGGCCGAGAACCTGGCGTTTGGCCTGCGGCGCAGCCGACCCCGCCGTGGCCTGCGGCGCATCCAGGACGGGCTGGCCCACTGCACGGCCCCATGGCCACGGCCGCTGCGGGTCCACTCCCGGCGTGAAGCGGCTGTTCAGCGGCGCGTCCAGGAGGTGGCCGCCATGCTGGACCTGGGGACCTTGCTGCAACGCCGGCCCCGGGAGCTGTCCGGTGGGCAGAAACAGCGGGTGGCGCTGGGCCGGGCCATTGCGCGGGAACCGGCCGTGTTTTTGATGGACGAACCCCTGAGCAACCTGGACGCCAAGCTGCGGGGAGAAACACGGCTGGCCATTGCCCGTCTCCAGAAGACGTTGGGGACCACCACCCTCTACGTCACCCATGATCAGGTGGAGGCCATGACCATGGGTCACCGCATCGCCGTGCTCCACCACGGCGTCCTGCAACAGGTGGGCGCGCCGCGCCAGTTGTACAACCAGCCCGTCAACCTGTTTGTCGCCCAGTTCATTGGTCATCCTCCCATGAACCTGCTTCCCGCCAGGCCCACTCCCACCGGTCTGATGCTGGATGGACAGGTGCTGCCTCTCTCGGAGCGCCTGCGAGCTGTCTTAGCGCAGCCCAGTGCCCCTGTGGCCACTGCCGGCATCCGGGCAGAGGCGCTCCGTGTGGGGATGCAGGGGGAGGCTTCCCAGGATCAGGCATCCATCCCCGGCGGCCTGGCGGCCACGGTTGCGGACGTTGAGGCCCTGGGCCATGAGCAACTGCTGGGCTGCCGCCTCGCTGCGGGCCAACGTCTGGTGCAGGTGCGGGCTCCTGCGGATCTGCCGGTGCGGCGGGGGGACAACCTGGCCGTCACCCCTGATCCGGACGCCTGGCGCCTCTTTGATGCCCAGGGCAGGGCACTGTCGTTGGGGTAAGCCGACGTTTCATGGCGCGAGGGCATCCCGTGGGGTGGAAGAGGAAGGGGAAGAGTTGGCTAAAGAGGTTGGCAAAATGGACAGGAGCGGCTACGCTTC